>JAWWBT010000070.1:0-12182 GCA_033720815.1 Gammaproteobacteria bacterium
AAGGTTCAGGTTCACGAGAGAAAGGATTGCCAATAACAAGAGAAGCGTCGCCACAGCCAACCAGAGCTTCCACTCCTTTCTTTTCATGGATCAGCTGACAGCCAGCACGGGAAACAGTCCCTTCAGGCCGTTCGCCATGAACTCGACACCGATTGCCGCCATGATCAGGCCCATGATTCGCGTTACCACGTTGATGCCGGTGCGCCCCAGGCGCCGACTCAGCGGCTCCGCCATCCGGAACACGAACCAGATCAGCGCTGCGACAAGCAGCACGCCCACACCGAGCACAGCCTGGTGCATCAGCTGGTTTTCGGTCGCTCGGTTGGCGTAGACAATCACAGTGGAAATCGCACCCGGGCCGGCAATCAGCGGGATTGCCAGCGGCACGACAGCGACCTGTTCCTTCATGATGGCATCGCGTGCTTCTTCCGCTGTCTGGCGCGCCGGCGACATGGTCGCGTTCATCATCGAGATCGCCATCAGCAGGATGAGGATGCCACCACCCACGCGGAAACTGGCGATGCTGATACCGAATACGTTCAGGATGAACTCGCCCGCCAGCAGGCCGACCAGCAACACGATGGCCACCGACATTCCCGTCGTCCGGGCAGTGGCATTGCGCTCGGCGGTGTCCTGCTGCTGTGTCAGGTTGATGAAGATCGGGATCACGCCAATCGGGTTGAGGATCGCGATCAGGCCGATGAAGAATTTCAGGTACTCGGACCACTCGAACATCAGAGCTGGTCCTCCTGGCCGGTTTCCTCCAGCAGTCGATGGATTTCGTCGTCCTTGCGCTCCCAGAGCTCACGGACCCAGGCCTGGAATTCCTCGCGCCACTGCGCATCGTTCTGGTAGTCGCCGTGCAGGAAACGTTCCGGGATATCGGTCTTTCGCGCGCGCACGGCAATATGCTCGACCCGACCGGAGAAGAGGTCCCAGAAACCGGCACGATGCGGCTTGTACACGATCGTCACATCGACGAGCTCGCGGATGGTGCCGTCCATCGCGTTCAGGGCGAAGGCGATACCACCCGCCTTCGGCTTCAGCAGGTGCAGGTATGGCGATTCCTGCTTCGCGTGCTTGGCCGGCCGGTAACGCGTGCCTTCCAGGAAATTCATGATCGACACCGGCATGTCGCGGAATTTCTCGCAGGCACGCTGGGTGATCTCGAGATCCTTGCCGCGCTTGTGCGGATTCTTCTCCAGGTATTCACGCGAATAGCGCCGCATGAATGGCAGGTCCAGCGCCCACCAGGCGATGCCCAGCAGCGGCACCCAGATCAGCTGCTTCTTCAGGAAGAATTTCAGGAACGGTATGCGGCGATTGAACACATGCTGCAACACCACGATATCCGCCCAGCTCTGGTGGTTGGACACCACGAGATACTGCCCGCGGTAATCGAGGTCATCCGGAATCTCGACATCCCAGCGGATATCCTGGGTCAGCCAGGTGATCGACTTGTTGATGCTGATCCAGTGTTCGGCCAGCCAGATCAATGCAAGCAGGCAGGCACGTCGCCACGCCTTCACCGGGATGAAGAATTTCAGCAACGCGATCACGAACAGCGGTATGAACACGACGATCGTGTTCGTGATCACAAGCGCCGCCGCAAGCGGGCCTTTCAGGAAAGATGGCAGGAATGAAAGCATGCGCGAATTCTAGCAGCGCTGTTGCGCAAACCCCACCGTTTCGGTCATGCCCGGTTTACCCGCGCCAATAGCGCTGCATTTCAAGGAAGGTAAACGACGCCGACCAGGTGATCAGCATCAGGCCGGCCAGCGCCTCGGTCCCGACAAGGAAGCGGATATGGCCGCCGGGAATGATGTCGCCAAAGCCGACCGTGGTGTAAACGGTTGCGGAAAAATAGACGTAATCGAGAAGGTTACCAGCCGTCGGGTGATCGATGTACATCAGCTGCCCGAGGCCGGCGTCCTTGCCCAGCAGCCAGAACGTCCCGGCAAAAATCCAGATCTCCGCCACATGGGTAAGAAACAGCGCAAGGATGAGAATCAGCATGCGCGGTCGTGGCTTCTGGCTGAAATGCGTCAGGTGCCGATTCAGGAAACTCAGCACTTCGTAATGCAGCAACACGACGACCAGCACTGTCGTAAGCGTCGCGGCGGTCACCATGAAATAGCCATTCGTTGCCATGCCATTCACCTGAAGCTTGCGATTTCGTCGAGGGGTTTCTTGCTGATATCGGGCACCTCGGCGCCTTCTGCGGGGTAGCCCACAACGAGCAGGAGGAATGGGCGTTCGTGGTCGGGACGCTCGAGAATCTCGTTCAGGAACTTCATCGGGCTCGGCGTATGCGTCAGCGTCGCCAGCCCGGCATGATGAAGCGCAGCGATGAGAAACCCACAGGCAATACCAACGGATTCGCCGGGGTAATAGTGCTTCACCTTGTTGCCATCAGCATCGTAGTGCCACTTCTGGCTGAAGATGGCGACAAGGTAAGGCGCGATTTCCAGGAAGGGCTTGCTCGCATCGGTGCCCAGTGGTGCGAGAGCATCCAGCCACTCCTCGGACGCACGATGACCGTAGAATTCCCGTTCCTCGGCTTCGGCGGCCTCGCGAATGCGACGCTTTATCGCCGGGTCGCTGACCACGGCAAAATGCCAGGGCTGCATGTTTGCCCCGTTCGGTGCGGTGCCGGCAGCACGGATGCAGTTCTCGATGATTTCGCGGGGTACGGCGCGGTCGGAGAAGTCGCGCACCGTGCGGCGGCGGCGGATTTCCGCATAGAAACCCGCGGCGCGATCACGCATCTCCTGCTCGGGAATCTCGGTGAATTCCAGCGGTATGAACGGCCCCTCTGCCATACACCTGTTCTCCTGTGATGCCTGCCCGGAACGGGCCCTCGTGCCGTGGTAGGATGCAATCTTTCCCGATGAACTTCCAGCCGCGACCGCAGCCATGAAGCCACGCGACATCACGCCAGATCTGCGCTACAGCCGACACATCGCGTTGCCGGATTTCGGCCCGCATGGCCAGCGGCAACTGAACCGCTCGCGAGTGCTCATCATCGGCGTTGGCGGCCTCGGCTCACCCGCCGCGATGTACCTTGCGGCAGCCGGTGTCGGCGAAATCATTCTCTGCGATTTCGATGAAGTCGACCTTTCCAACCTGCAGCGCCAGATCGCGCACACCACGGATGATCTCGGTGAGCTGAAAGTCGAATCCGCCGCGGACACGCTGCTGGCGATCAATCCCGAAATTGCGGTCTACGTCATCGATGAACGCATGACCGAGCAGGAGCTGCTCGAGGAAGTGGAAGCGGTGGATGTCGTGCTCGATTGCACCGACAACTTCGGCTCGCGCTTTGCCATCAACGAGGCCTGCGTGAAGACCGGTGTGCCGCTGGTTTCCGGTGCAGCAATTCGTTACGAAGGGCATCTCACGGTATTCCAGCCGCAACTGGAATCCAGCCCCTGCTATGCCTGCCTGTATGACGAAACGGGTGACGAGTTCGAGAACTGCCGCTCCAATGGCGTACTCGCACCGGTGGTCGGCGTCATCGGCAGCCTCATGGCGGTGGAAACCATCAAGCTCATTACCGGCATCGGCACGCCGCTGACCGGCACACTCTCGCAATACGACGCCCTGACCGGCCAGTGGCGTTCGTCTGGCGTCGTCAAGGACCCGGAATGCCGCGCCTGCGCCCACGCACAGGCGCTTCGCGATGCCCGCCAGGAAAATGCGGAAGGAATCAAGAATGCATGACCTGCTCCCGGCGCCGGAGCGCGCCCCGCAGCTTCTCCAGGATTACCTCGACCATGCCATTCCGCAAGTTGCGCACATGCAGGCGAAGGTTCTTTCCTGCGACGAGGAAGGACTGCAGCTGAAGGCGCCGCTCGAGCCCAACAAGAATCACATCGGCACTGTTTTTGGCGGTAGCCTGAATTCGATGGCGACACTGTCGGCCTGGGGACTGGTGTGGCTGCTGCTGCACGAGCGCGGTGCCGCGATCGTCATCAAGGATGGCACCATGAAATTCCTGCGCCCGGCCACCGAGGATTTCACTGCACGCTGCCCGCTACCGCCGCAGGCGCTACTCGAAGATTTCCTGCAGCAATACGAACAGAAAGGGTCTGCACAGCTGACACTGAATGCCGAAGTGCTGTGCGGCAAGCGCAAGGTCGCAGTGTTCGAAGGACGCTTCGTGGCGCGCAAGCCACGAAACAGGTAGGAACGCGTGGCCTGCAGGCCGCGAACCCGGCAATTGATCGTGGCGATCAAGCAAGAAACAACCGGATAAGTGCGCCTTTCGCTACGTGTCCGGAACGACTGGAATAACGAGAAGAACCCAGAAAGGGAAGAACGATGAAGGAAGTGCAACTCCCCCGCCCTCTCGTCGTCAAGTTGCTGACCATGGCGCAGGCTGCCAACGGTATTTCACGCGGCGTGATCGGCGCCCGAAACGGTGAACCGGACCGCGTGGTAGAGACCAGCGCCAGGGGCGAAAACCTTTTTGATTTCCCTCAAGCCGAGTTGCACGCCGCGATCGGTGACCTTTCCGCAGACGGCCGCCTGCTTTATGCCGTGTTCGAGTCACGTGCCAGTGCCGTGACACCGGAACGCGAAGACCTGGAACGGCTGAAGATGCCGGGACTTCTCTACCTTGTGGTATCACTGGGAACGAAAGGCGTACTGGAAATGCAGGGCTGGAAACTGGATGGCGAACAACCTGTCGCCATCCAGGTCGGTATTCGCGAGATCGACTGAAGTGCAAGCGGGCGGCGCGCGCAATGTATTGCGCACTATAGCCGCCTAGTGACTATGCCCTTCGTCCGGATCCATCGCGCCGGTAAACAGCGCCTTGGCGTCCACTGGATCAAACGCATACGTCCGACCGCAGAATTCGCAATCCACGGAAACACTACCCTGCTCGGCCACGATCGAGTCGATTTCTGCCTCACCCAGCGAACGCAGCATGTCGACAATGCGCTCGCGCGAACAGCTGCAACGAAATGCGACTGGTGACGACTCGAACAGGCGCAGGTCTTCTTCATGGTAAAGGCGATGCAGGATGGTGTTCGCATCCAGCTCGCGCAGCTCTTCGCTGGTAATGGTCTCGCCCAGCGTGGTCACGTGCTGCCACGCTGCTTCATCGTGTTCGTGCCCTGGCATCACCTGCAACAACATGCCGGCCGCCTGGCGCTTGTCGGCCGCCAGGAACAGGCGCGTCGGCAACTGTTCGGACCGCGAGAAATACGCTTCGAAACACTCGGCAAAGGTCTCGCCTTCGAGTGGCACGATGCCCTGGTAGCGATCGCTACGCCCCTCCTGTTCGATGGTGACAACCATGCGGCCATCCCTGCCGACCATGTCCTGCAGGCTGAGGCCATCGATATCACCATCGAAATCATCCGCCGTTCGGGCCAGGCCGCGCAGGTTCAGGCTGCTGGTGCACTGTACGACCAGCAGCTGCAACTTGCCGCTGCCCTGCAGCTGCAAGGTCAACGAACCATCGAACTTCAAGGTCGATGCAAGCAGCACGGATGCAGCCATCGCCTCGCCAAGCAGTGCGCGCAATGCCGGCGGGTATTCCACCTGCTCTGCAGCCGCGCGCCAGGCGGCATCAAGGTGCACGATTTCGCCGCGCACCGGCAGCTCCTCGAAGAGGAAGCGATAAACGGAATCTCTGTCGATGGGTTCCATGAATTTACCTTAACGCAAACGGGCCGCGCCCCGGAAAGGACGCGGCCACGCTAGAAATTATTCGAATCTATCGCGACGCGGTGTTCCTGTCGTCGCAAGACAAGGCGCAAGAGGAATTCCGTGCGGAATTGACACGAAGTCAATGAGTAGCGGAATTCCTCTTGCAACGCAGTATTGCGGCGACAGGGGCAGCGCCAATCACTGGTCCAGTTTCTTGCGAAGCAGTTCGTTGACCTGGGCCGGGTTAGCCTTGCCCTGCGTCTTCTTCATCACCTGGCCGACAAAGAAACCGAGCAGCTGGGTCTTGCCGTCACGGTACTGGCCGACCTGCGCGTCATTTTCGGCGATCACCTCGTCGATGATCTTCTCGATCGCGCCGGTATCGGTGATCTGCTTCAGGCCCTTCTTGTCGATGATTTCGTCGGCTGTACCTTCACCGTTCCACATCGCCTCGAAGACATCCTTGGCAATCTTGCCGGAAATGGTGTTGTCGATGATGCGCTTCAGCATCAGTGCCAGGCCGTCAGCCGAAACCGGCGAATCCGCAATATCGACATTGTCCTTGTTCAGCGCACCGGACAATTCACCCATCACCCAGTTGGCAGCAAGCTTGGCTTCCTTCTCGCCAACGGCCTTCACTACGGCTTCGTAATAATCACCCATCGCGCGTGATGTGGTGAGTACGGAGGCGTCATAGGCAGACAGGCCGTAATCCTTCATGAAACGATGCTTCTTGGCATCCGGCAGTTCCGGCAGTTCATCGCGCACCGCATCCATGAACTCGCGGGTGATTTCCAGCGGCAGCAGGTCCGGGTCCGGGAAGTAGCGGTAATCGTTCGCTTCTTCCTTGGAACGCATCGAACGCGTCTCGCCCGACTCGACGTTGTACAGGCGGGTTTCCTGCACGACTTCGCCACCGTCCTCGATCAGTTCGACCTGGCGCTGGATTTCGTAATTGATCGCCTTCTCGACGAAGCGGAAGGAGTTCAGGTTCTTGATCTCGGCGCGCGTACCGAACTCTTCCTGGCCCTTCGGACGAACGGAAACGTTGGCGTCACAACGGAAGGAACCTTCCTGCATGTTGCCATCGGAAATTTCCAGGTAACGGACCAGTGTATGAATCTTCTTCATGTAGGCCACGGCTTCCTTCGCCGAACGCAGGTCCGGCTCGGAAACGATTTCCAGCAGCGGCGTACCGGCACGGTTCAGGTCGATACCCGTCATGCCGTGAAAATCCTCATGCAGGGACTTGCCCGCGTCTTCCTCGAGATGCGCACGCGTGACACCAATGACCTTGGTCGTGCCATCTTCCAGCTCGATCTCTACCGAACCCGTACCGACGACCGGCAGTTCATACTGCGAGATCTGGTAACCCTTCGGCAGGTCGGGGTAGAAGTAGTTCTTGCGCGCGAACACTGAACGCTCGGCGACTTCCGCGCCGATAGCCAGGCCGAACTTGGTCGCCATCTTCACGGCTTCCTTGTTCAACACCGGCAGCACGCCCGGGTAACCGAGATCCACCAGGTTTGCCTGCGTGTTCGGCATGGCGCCGTACTTCGTGGCCGAGCCGGAGAAGATCTTCGTTTTCGTTGCGAGCTGGGCATGGATTTCCAGCCCGATGACAACTTCCCATTCCATCCTGCTAATCCTCGAATCCGGTGTTGGCTCAGGCAAACTTCGACGGCAGCTTCTTGTGCCAGTCGGTTTCCTGCTGGTAACGGTGCGCGACATTCAGCATGCGTTCTTCGGCAAAGTAGTTGCCGATGATGTGCAGGCCGACCGGCAGTTCATCGACGAAGCCCATCGGGATGGACATCGCAGGCAGGCCGGCGAGGTTCACGCCGTTCACGTAGATATCGTTCAGGTACATGTTGATCGGGTCATCGACCTTCTCGCCGATGCCGAAGGCAGCGGTCGGCGTAGTCGGCCCCATCAGCACGTCGCATTGCTCGAAGGCACGCGTGAAATCCGCGGCAATCAGCTGGCGCGTCTTCTGTGCCTTCAGGTAATAGGCGTCGTAGTAGCCGGCACTCAGCACGTAGGTGCCGGTCATGATGCGACGCTTGACCTCGTCGCCAAAACCTTCGCCGCGCGAACGCGTGTACAGGTCGAGCAGGTCCTTCGGGTCATCGCAACGATGGCCGAAACGCACACCATCGAAACGCGACAGGTTCGACGAACATTCTGCCGGCGCGACCACATAATAGGTCGGCACGGAAAGACCCAGGTTCGGCAACGAGACATCGACGATCTCTGCACCGAGTCCTTCGTAAACCTTCAGCGCGTCGCGTACGCGCTCGGCAACCTGGGGATCGAGGCCGTCATCGAAGAATTCCTTCGGCACACCGATCTTCAGACCCTTGATGTCATCGTTCAGCGTCTTGGTGTAATCCGGCACATCGCGTTCCACGCAGGTGGAATCACGCTCGTCGAAGCCGGACATCACGTTCAGCAGCATCGCCGCATCCTCTGCGGTAACCGTGATGGTGCCCGCCTGGTCGAGGCTGGAGGCAAACGCGATCATGCCGTAGCGCGAGACACGACCGTAGGTCGGCTTCACGCCGGTCAGGTTGCACAGCGCGGCCGGCTGGCGGATCGAGCCGCCGGTGTCGGTACCGGTGGTGGCAGGCGCAAGTCGCGCGGCCATCGCAGCTGCCGAACCACCCGATGAACCACCCGGCACCTTCGACGTATCCCAGGGATTCTTCACGGGGCCGAAGAAACTGGTTTCGTTCGACGAGCCCATGGCGAATTCGTCCATGTTCGTCTTGCCCAGCATGATCATGCCGGCTTCGTTCATCTTCTCGACGATGTGCGCATCGTACGGCGAGACGAAATTGTCGAGCATCTTCGAGCCGCAGGTCGTCTTCACACCCGCGGTGCAGAAGATATCCTTCTGCGCGACCGGGATACCGGTCAGCGGCCCGGCCTCACCCTTCGCACGCTTCGCATCGGCTTCCTGTGCGGCGGCGAGCGCTTCGTCGGCGGTGACGGTGATGAAGGCGTTCAATTCGCCCTGGTATTTCTCGATGCGCTCGAGGAAGGCGCGCGTAAGCTCGACGCTGGTGGTTTCACCGGCTTCAAGGGCGCGCGACAGTTCGGCTAGCGTCTTGTCGAACATGGTTTTGATTCCTGCCGTTCTCGGTAGCCGGCATCTCGCCGACTCATCTTATATGTGGGTAACGCAGTGGCCTTTCAGTGCCTGGCTTACTCGATGACCTTTGGCACGAGGTAAAGGCCTGCTTCGACCTGCGGCGCATTCTGCTGGAACAGCTCGCGCTGGTCCGTCTCGGAAACGTGGTCAGCCCGCAGGCGCTGCGACATGTTCAGCGGGTGCGCCATCGGCTCGACGCCATCGGTGTCGGCGGCTTCCAGCTGGTTCACGAAATCGAAGATGCGGCCGAGGTTGTCGGCGTAGGTCGGGATATCCTCTTCACGGATGGACAGCCGTGCGAGGTGGGCAATGGACTTCACGTCCTCCGGTTTGAGCGCCATCGGGGCCTCCGCAAAGCTCGGTATGATCGAGAGAAGCGCGGAACTTATCACATTCCTGCGCTTGCCCAAAGCCCTGCCCGTTGCTAGAGTGACGAGCTTTCCTGCACGATCACATAACAACGACGAAAAGCCCCTATGTTCAAGAGCCTTACCGGTTTTTTCTCGAATGACGTGTCCATCGACCTGGGCACGGCAAACACCCTGATCTATGTCCGGGGCCGGGGCATCGTGCTCGACGAGCCGTCCGTCGTCGCCATCCGCGACGAGCCCGGCCGTGGCGGCAAGAAGATCGAGGCCGTTGGCATCGACGCCAAGCGCATGCTCGGCCGCACGCCCGGCAACATCACCGCCGTGCGCCCGCTGAAGGACGGCGTGATCGCCGACTTCACGGTCACCGAGCACATGCTGAAGCACTTCATCAAGAAGGCGCTGGAATCGCGGTATTTCCGCCCGAGCCCGCGCGTGCTGATCTGTGTGCCCTATGGCGCAACCGAAGTCGAACGCCGCGCGATCAAGGATTCCGCCCTGCACGCCGGTGCCCGCAAGGTGCATCTCATCGATGAACCGATGGCTGCAGCAATCGGCGCCGGCATGCCGGTGCACGAGGCGCGTGGTTCCATGGTGCTGGATATCGGTGGTGGCACCTCCGAGGTCGCGATCATCTCGCTGGACGGCATCGTCTACGCCGCATCGGTTCGCATTGGCGGTGACCGCTTCGACGAAGCCATTATTTCCTACGTGCGCCGCAACTACGGCACGCTGATCGGCGAAGCCACCGCGGAGCGCATCAAGCACGAGATCGGCACGGCCTACCCCGCGCAGGAAGTGCGCGAGATCGAAATCAAGGGTCGCAACCTTTCCGAAGGTATTCCGCGCTCCTTCGTGCTGAACTCGAACGAAATCCTCGAAGCGCTGCAGGAACCGCTGACCGGCATCGTCGGTGCGGTGAAGACGGCGCTGGAGCAGACGCCGCCGGAGCTGGGCTCGGACGTGGCCGAACGTGGTATCGTCCTTACCGGTGGTGGCGCACTGCTGCGCGATCTCGACCGCCTGCTGATGGAAGAGACCGGCCTGCCGGTGGTGATCGCCGATGACCCGCTGACCTGCGTGGCGCGTGGCGGTGGCCGTGTGCTGGAGCTGATCGACGAGCACGGCGCGGAGCACTACACGCTCGACTGATCGGGTCCGGACCTGCGTCCGGCGCAGTCCGGGCACCACCATTGTGGCCAGATTTGCGGCCCGGATCGTGGGAAACAGGACCTGGACGTGGCACCGCTGAAATCCAGCTCAACAAATTTCTCGAGAGGACCGTCGGTTACGCTGAAGACGGTCTTCTTCGTTGTGCTTTCCGTGATCATCATGACGGCCGACCGCCAGACCGGCTCCCTGGACGCCTTCCGTAGCGGCCTGGCGCTGCTGGTCTACCCGGTGCGCGCCGCGGTCGACCTTCCCTACACCGCCTGGAACTGGTTCGCCGAATCGCTGGATTCGCGCGGCGACCTCATCGAAGCCAATCGCGAACTGCGTCGTGAGCAGCTCGAGCTGCGCGGCCAGCTACAGCGCTTTGCCGCGCTGGAAGAAGAAAACGAGCGCCTGCGCGCACTGCTGGAATCCTCGCGCCAGCTCGAAGCCGAGGTCCAGGTGGGCGAACTGCTGCGCGCCGACCTCGACCCCTTCCGCCACCGCGTCACCATCAATCTCGGTACCCGTGATGGCATCGTCGACGGCGAAGCAATCATCGACGCACGTGGCGTGGTCGGCCAGGTAACGAACGCCGCGCCGATTACCGCAGACGCCATCCTGATTACCGATCCCAGCCACGCGACGCCAGTGGAAATCAACCGCAACGGCCTGCGCACGGTTGCCCTGGGTACCGGTTCGCTGGACCGGCTCGAACTGCCCTTCCTGCCGAATTCGGCCGATATCCGCGAAGGCGACCTGCTTGTTACCTCTGGCCTTGGCCAGCGCTTCCCGCAGGGCTACCCCGTGGCCGTGGTCGACACCATCCAGCGTGACCCGGGCCAGGCCTTCGCGCAGATCACCGCGCGTCCGATTGCCGCGCTCGATCGCCTGCGCGAGGTGCTGATCGTCGCGACCGAGAGCCCCGGCGATGTGGACAGCAACGTCACACCGGAGAGCACGGATAGCGACACCGCCCAGCCAGAATCCGAGGATGGTGAGCGCAGGAATGCCACGGAGGCCGACAATGAGTGAACGCATGGCCTCCGGCCGCTGGGTCATCTTCCTCTCGATCTTCGTCGCGCTGGCGCTCGCCGTCTGGCCATTGCCGGATGTCATGAAGGCCTGGTGGCCGAGCTGGCTCGCGCTGGTGTTGATCTACTGGGGCATGGCCCTGCCGTTCCGGGTCAATATCGGCACGTTCTGGATCGCCGGACTGCTGCTGGATGTGCTGAAAGGTGCCGTCCTCGGCGAGCATGCGGTGGCGCTGACCATCCTCGCCTTCGCGACCTACCGCTGGCACCTGCAGGTGCGCGTATTCCCCATCCAGCAGCAGATGCTGGCTGTCGGGGTGCTGGTCGCCCTGTACCAGTTCATCCTTTTCTGGGTGCGCGGCATATCAGGCGCCAGCATGCCGCCCCTCTATCACGTCGGGCCCGTACTGACCTCCGCGCTGGTCTGGCCATGGCTGTTCCTGCTGTTGCGCGAGCTGCGCCGCCGCTACCGGGTGAGCTGACGTGGCGGGCCGCGAGCACATCAAGGACGAATGGCGCGAATACCGGCTGTTCTCCAACCGCACGCTGCTGGCCGCCGTGGGCCTGGCGCTGCTGGTGGTGCTGCTTGTCTGGCGGCTGTACGTCCTCCAGGTCGTCGGTCACAGGCACTACGCGACGCTCTCCGACGACAATCGTGTTCGCATCCAGACGCTGGCACCGAACCGCGGCCTGATATTCGATCGTAACGGGGTGCTGCTCGCCGAGAACGTGCCCAACTACCAGCTCGAAATCATTCCCGAGCAGGTGCCTGACCTCGCCGCCACCCTTGATCGGCTCGGCGACATCATCGAT
>JAWWBT010000071.1:0-12180 GCA_033720815.1 Gammaproteobacteria bacterium
AAGAAGAAAGAAGTCACCTACAGCTGGGAAGGCACCGACAAGAAAGGTAACCGCATTCGCGGCAAGACCCTCGCCCAGAACGAGCAGATGGTGAAGGCTGACCTGCGTCGCCAGGGCATCAGTCCGATCAAGATCAAGAAGCAATCCGGTGGCATGGCCGCGGGAAAGAAGATCACCATGGGCGACATCGCGGTTTTCTCCCGCCAGATGGCAACCATGATGTCCGCCGGTGTGCCACTCGTGCAGTCATTCGAGATCATCGGCAAGGGCCATGAAAACCCGAAAATGCAGGACCTGATCATGTCGATCAAGGCGGATGTCGAAGGCGGTGCGAACCTTGCCGACGCGCTAGCGCGGCACCCACTGTATTTCGATGACCTGTTCGTGAACCTCGTCGAGGCCGGTGAACAGGCCGGTGCACTTGAAACCCTGTTGGACAAGATCGCTACCTACAAGGAAAAGACCGAGGCGATCAAGAAGAAGATCAAGAAGGCGCTGACCTACCCCATCGCGGTGCTTGTGGTCGCGTTCATCGTTACGGCGATCCTTCTCATCTTCGTTATCCCGCAGTTCGAGGAACTCTTTGTCGGCTTCGGCGCCGACCTGCCCGCCTTCACGCAGTTCGTAATCAACATTTCCGAATACGTGCGTGACAAGGGCTGGGTCATAGCCATCGGTATCGGTGGCGTGATCAGCGGTTTCATCGCCTTGAAGAAGCGCTCGCGAAAATTCCGCGAGGGCATCGACAAGGTCGCACTCAAGATTCCCGTCGTCGGTGACATCCTTACCAAGGCCGCGATTGCGCGATTTCACCGTACGCTGTCGACGATGTTCGCGGCAGGTGTCCCCCTGGTCGAAGCCCTCGATTCCGTTGCCGGCGCAACCGGCAACATTGTTTTCGAAAAGGGCGTGCTGCAGATGCGTGACCAGATCTCGACCGGCCAGCAGCTGAATATTGCGATGGAGCAGACGCAGCTGTTTCCCAACATGCCGATCCAGATGATCGCCATTGGTGAGGAATCCGGCTCGATCGACTCCATGGCGGCAAAGGTCGCAGACTTCTTCGAAGCCGAGGTCGACGATGCCGTCGATAACCTTTCCGCCCTCATGGAACCGATGATCATGGCCGTGCTCGGCGTGCTGGTCGGTGGTCTCGTCGTCGCGATGTACCTGCCGATCTTCAAGATGGGTTCGGTGGTCTAACCCCTTTCCTGGAGTACTCAATGGATTCCCTGCTGCTGGCACTCGAAACCAGTCCGGCATTCTGGATTACTGCCTGTACCCTTCTCGGCCTACTGGTCGGCAGCTTCCTGAATGTTGTCATCTACCGGTTACCGGTAATCCTCGAGCGCGAATGGCAAGGCCAGGCGCGGGAAATCCTTGAGCTCGCCCCAGAAGAAGACCAGGAAACCTTCAATCTCGTCACCCCGCGCTCCCGCTGCCGGGAGTGCGACGCACCGATTACGGCGGCCCAGAACGTTCCCGTGTTCAGCTACCTTTTTCTTGCCGGAAAGTGCAGGCACTGTCGCGCGCCGATTTCCGTACGGTACCCGCTGATCGAGCTGCTGACCGGCTTCCTGACCGGTTTCACTGCCTGGTATTTCGGGTTTTCGTTCGAAGCGGTTGGAGGCTTCCTGCTCGTGTGGCTGCTCATTGCGATGACCTTCATCGATTTCGATACCCAGCTGCTGCCCGACAACCTCACCTTGCCGTTACTCTGGCTCGGACTGCTTTTCAGCCTGGGCGGGGCCTTTGCCACCCCGACCGAAGCCATCATCGGTGCCGCTGCCGGCTACCTCAGCCTCTGGTCGATCTATCACGCCTTCCGGCTGCTCACCGGCAAGGAAGGCATGGGCTACGGTGACTTCAAGCTGTACGCTGCACTCGGTGCCTGGATGGGCTGGAAAGTGCTGCCGATGATCATCCTGCTGAGCGCCGGCGCTGGTGCAATCATCGGTGGTGCGATGATCCTGCTGGCTGGCCACGAAAGACAGGTACCCATACCGTTCGGTCCGTTCCTGGCGATAGCCGGCCTCATCGCCTTCTTCTACGGCGATAACATCCTTTCATGGTATCTCGGGCTGTACGCCCGCCCGTGACGATGCTTCGCATTGCACTGACTGGAGGCATCGCCAGCGGCAAGTCCACGGTTGCCGAGCTTTTCGAAACACTCGGTGTACCCGTAATTCACACCGACCAGGTTGCTCGCGATGTCGTTGCACCGGGTTCCGAAGGCCTCCAGTCGGTCGTGAATGCATTTGGTGAAGTGATACTGGATGAGACTGGTAATCTCGACCGAAAAGCACTCCGACAAAGAATCTTTACCGATCCATCTGCCCGGAAGACGCTCGAAAGCATTCTCCATCCGTTGATTCATGATCATGTAGAGAGCGAACTGCAAGCGGCCGAACACGCAGGTCACGACTATGCGATCGTCGAAATTCCGCTGCTGGCAGAAACCGGTGCGGCGGAAAAGTATGATCGAGTTCTTGTCGTGGATTGCTCGGAAACGGAGCAACGGCGACGCCTGATGGAGCGTGACCAGGTTTCTGAAGATGATGCCGACGCCGCACTGGCCTCCCAGGCCAGCCGCGAAGAGCGTCTCGCACTTGCCGACGATGTCATCGACAACACGGACAGGCCGATCGAATCGCTCGCAGACGCCGTTCGCGAGCTGGATGGCGTTTACCGCCAGCCGGCACATTAGATCCAGCATTGCCTCGACCCCACCGGCTCCCTCACAATACCGCCATGACAAATTCGGGTTCCCAGACGCAGGCATACGAACTTCCGCTGAACGAGCGCATACGCACCCTGATGCGCCTCGAGAGCCTGTTCGAGCGCCTTCACGTGCATGCAGATGGCGAGCACTCCGCCGACAGTCGCGCCGCCCTGGGGATCTTGCTGGAAATCATGGCGATTCTTGGTCGTGGCGACCTGCGCAGCGAAGTGCTCAAGGAAATGGATCGCCAGGGCCAGACACTTGGTCGCCTGAAGAACCGCCCGGGCATCGATCACCGGCGTCTCGAAAGCATCCTGGAGAGCCTCGAGAAACTTAAGCGCCGCCTCGATGCCTCCGATGCGCAGGTTGGCCGCAACCTCAAGCAGAATGAATTCCTGTCTGCACTGAAGCAGCGCACATCGATTCCCGGTGGAACCTGCGGTTTCGACATGCCCACGCTGGAATTCTGGCTGTCTCGTCCGGCGAAGGTTCGCCAGCAACAGCTTGAGGCCTGGATGGGAGAGCTGGATGCACTGGACCGCTGCATTCGACTGCTGCTGATGCTGTTGCGTGAAAGCGCTGCTCCCAGCAAGGCGGTCGCAGAGAAAGGTCTCTTCCAGCAGTCACTCGATTCCGCGGGCAGCATCCAGCTCCTGCGTGTACTGGTCCCGAGCGAGCTTGATGCCTTCCCCGAGATCAGTGGTGGCAAGCACCGTTTCACGGTTCGCTTCCTGACCCAGGAAGACCCGAGCGAGCGACCACGCCAATTCGAAAAGGACGTCAGCTTCGGACTCGTCGTCTGCCAACTCTGAAAAGATACGTTACTGCACCATGAAGACGCCCTGCCCACACTGCTCAACACCTGTCGATTGGGACAAGAAGCCGAAATGGCGACCGTTCTGCAGCGAGCGCTGCCGGATGATCGATCTTGGTGAATGGTTGTCAGAAGAGAAAGCGATACCGGGTGAACCTGCTGACGTACCCGAGCAGTTGCCCCGCGAAGACGAAAACTAGAAGAAATTCTTCAGCCTGATCAGTCGCGGCGGCCTGCCTTCCAGAAGGCGCGAATCGCCGCAATGCCCTGCCCGCCTCTTTCCCTGGCGACGTCGCAATCGTGTTCGGCCATGCCGCCCAACGCGAACACCGGTAATTGCGCTCCTTCCACCAGCTCTTCGAATCGCTGCCAGCCCAGCGGTGTTGCCCCGGGATGAGTCGCCGTCTCCTTGACGGGCCCCAGCAGGGCGAAATGAGCTCCCGCGCGAGTTGCCATGGATAATTCTGCTTCGTCATGACAGGAAGCTGATAACCAGTCCCACCTGCCTTGAAGCTGCGTTGTATCCGGAATGCTATCCAGTCGGCCCGATGACAGGTGGACTCCATCCGCCGGAAGTTCATCCACTGTCGACGGATCACGATTCAGGAGCACCAGGGCTCCGGCTTCATGGCAATGGGAAATCACCTTCCGCGCCAGCCGGCAATAGTCGGCATCATCAAGCGAGTGGGCACGAAACTGCACCAGCGTCACGCCCTGTGCCAGCGACCCTGCGAGTTCGGCCAGGAAACCCTCATCGTCGCCTGACCGGGGTTCGGGTGTCACAAGCAGGCGGTCGGGCAAGCGAATTGCCGATATGACCGGTGCATCCGCTTCGAGAATGTCCTCTGCGGGAAGTTGTTCCGGCGCCACCCATTTCAATGCCTGCCCTTCCCGGCTTTCGGGCACACCTTGCCATTGCGGGACATCGAAAACGTCCAGCAGCACATTGATTTCGGGATATTGATGGCGAATGCGGATCAGTGGATGAGCCGAATCGACCTGCACGCCCAGTTCTTCGTGAATTTCGCGTCGCAGGCCTTCTACCCGGCCCTCGCCACGTTCAAGCTTGCCGCCGGGAAATTCCCAGCGCCCCGCCTGCATCTTGCCGGAGGGACGCTGGTTGATCAGCACGCGACCGTCTGCGTCGCGCAACACGGCGACCATGACGTGCACGTGCTTCACGTTATCAGCTCAGGCGACCGTGGCAGTGCTTGTACTTCTTGCCGGAACCACAGGGGCAGGGTTCGTTGCGGCCGACCTTGCGGTCATCGCGCACAAAGGTTTCCGGCTTCGCTTCACCAGTGGCCTGCTCGCCACCCTGGTTACCCGGCTGGGCGGCAGCTGATGGATCAGCATGCTGGTATTCCATCTTCTGCTTCGCGGCAGCTTCGGCCCGCTGCTTCTCAAGCTGGTCAATTTCCGAATCGGTGCGAACCTGGATACGCGACAGTAACGTGATCGTTTCATAGAAGATCCGGTCAAGCAGGTCGGAGAACATCTGGAATGCCTCCTTCTTGTACTCCTGCTTCGGGTTCTTCTGGGCGTAACCACGGAGATGAATGCCCTGGCGCAGGTAATCCATTGCTGCCAGGTGTTCCTTCCAGAGCGTGTCGAGACGACCCATCATCACGGCCTTCTCGAGATGGCGTACCGCCTGTTCCCCGGCGACATCTTCCTTCTTGCGATAATCAGCCTCGATCGTTTCGAGGATCATGCGACGCAGGCCCTCTTCGTGCAGACGATCGTCTTCGTCCAGCGCCTGCTGTACATCGAACTTGAGACCGAATTCCTGCTCCAGTGCACGAGTAAGACCTTCGACATCCCACTGCTCCGGCATGGACTGCGGCGGAATGTACTGGCTGATAACGTCATTCACGACATCAACACGCATCTCGTCGATCGTGGCACCGATATCCTCGGCTTCCATCAACTCGTTACGCTGCTGGTAGATTGCGCGACGCTGGTCGTTGGCGACATCGTCGAATTCGAGCAGGTTCTTGCGGATATCGAAGTTGTGCGCCTCGACGCGACGCTGCGCATCCTCGATGCGGCGCGATACGAGTCGATGCTCGATGACCTCGTCTTCCTGCATGCCAAGGCGTTCCATCCAGGCACGCATGCGTTCACCGCCGAAGATGCGCATCAGGTTGTCATCCATCGACAGGTAGAATCGCGTCGAACCCGGGTCACCCTGACGACCTGCACGGCCACGGAGCTGGTTATCGATGCGACGTGATTCGTGGCGTTCCGTACCGATGATATGCAGGCCACCGGCTTCGAGAACCTGCTCGTGACGCTCCCGCCATTCGGCACGGATCTTTTCGCGCTCGGCTTCGCTTTCTGCATTTTCGAGCGCGTTATCCGGGTTGCCGCCCAGCACGATATCAGTACCACGGCCAGCCATGTTGGTAGCAATGGTGACGGCGCCAGGACGGCCCGCTTCCGCGACAATTTCCGCTTCGCGCTCGTGCTGCTTGGCGTTGAGCACTTCGTGCGGAATCTTTGCCTTCTTGAGGAAATTCGAAATCAGCTCGGAGACTTCAATCGACGTCGTACCCACCAGTACCGGCTGGCCACGCTCATGGCAGTCCTGGATGTCGGCTAGGATCGCGTCGAATTTTGCCTTTCCAGTCAGGAAGATCTGGTCCGGCAGGTCCTTGCGGATCATCGGCTTGTGCGTCGGGATCACGAGTACTTCCAGGCCGTAGATGGTCTGGAATTCGTAGGCTTCGGTGTCCGCCGTGCCCGTCATGCCCGAGAGCTTCTCGTACATGCGGAAGTAGTTCTGGAAGGTAATGGACGCAAGGGTCTGGTTTTCCGCCTGAACCTTGACGCCTTCCTTCGCCTCGACGGCCTGGTGCAGGCCATCGGACCAGCGACGTCCCGGCATGGTGCGACCGGTAAATTCGTCAACAATGACGACTTCGCCATCCTTCAGGATGTAATCCACATCCTTCTTGTAGAGTGCATGCGCACGCAACAGGGCATCGATCGTATGAACAAGGCCGATGTGCTGGGCATCGTAAAGGCTCTCGCCTTCCGGCAGCATGCCGATCTCGACCAGCATCTGCTCGACGCGGTCATGGCCCTGTTCGGTGAGATACGCACGCTTGCTCTTCTCGTCGATCGTGTAGTCGCCCGTCTCGCCTTCGTCTTCCGACATCTCGAGGCGCGGAACGAGCTTGTTCAGCGTGCGGTAGGTTTCAGTGGAATCTTCCAGAGGACCGGATATGATGAGCGGCGTACGCGCTTCGTCGATCAGGATGGAGTCGACTTCGTCGATGATGGCGAAATTCAGGCCTCGCTGCGCGCGCTGCTCCTTGGTGAAGGCCATGTTGTCGCGCAGGTAATCGAAACCGAATTCATTGTTGGTGCCGTAGGTAATGTCCGCGGCGTATGCGTCGCGCTTTTCCTGCGATTCCTGTCCGGACCTGATTACGCCAACCGTCATGTCGAGCGCGCCGTAGACCGGTGCCATCCACTTGGCGTCGCGGGCCGCCAGGTAATCGTTGACGGTAACGACATGCACGCCCTTGTCGGAAATGGCGTTCAGGTAGGCAGGCAGCGTCGACATCAGCGTCTTGCCTTCACCCGTCTTCATTTCAGCAATGCGGCCGCTGTGCAGGGTGATGCCACCAATCAGCTGGACGTCATAGTGGCGCATGCCAAGCTTGCGCTTTGCTGCTTCGCGCACTGCTGCAAAGGCTTCGGGGAGCAAGAGGTCGAGCGGTTCGCCCTTGGCGTGCCGCTCGCGAAACTCTGCGGTCTTGCCACGCAGCTCTTCGTCGGAGAGCTTCTCGAACTCGGGCTCCAGTTCATTGATCATCGCCACCTGGCGATTCATCCGACGGAGCATCCGATCATTACGGGTGCCGAAAATCTTCTTCAGGGCCTTGCCAATCATTGTTATCTACTCGTTCCCGAATTCAGAAATAAGGACAGCCTTCCTGCGACTGCACGAACGGCGGCGCGGGTACGGAGGCAAGACAGGAAACGGATGGGTGACAGGAGTGACTGTCACCCGGATCTACGGGAGGAATCAGTCCCTGATGTACTGCAGCGGGTTGACCACCCGGCCATTCTGCAGCACTTCGAAGTGAACATGCGGTCCCGTTGAGCGGCCACTGGAGCCCATCAACGCGATCAATTGCCCCTTCTTCACCACATCACCCACTTCCACCAACAGCTCCTTGGCGTGGGCGTAGCGGGTAACAAAACCGTTGCCATGGTTGATCTCAACCATCTTGCCGTAACCGTAGCGCGGACCGGAGTATGTCACTACTCCCGCTGCCGTGGCTACCACGTCCGAGCCGTCTGCACCGGCAAAATCAAGCCCGTAATGGCGAGCGCGCTTGCCAGTGAACGGGTCTGTACGGACGCCGAAATAGGATGACAACCACCCCTTCGTGATCGGCCGGCCAGCAGGCACGACCTGATCCTGTAGGTTGCGGTTCATCATGAGGTTTTCAAGCACCGCGAGCTGGTTTTCTCGATCCTGCAGGCGCTGCTGCATGTCGTCCATCGACACCATCAGTTCCGGCAAGGACTCGGCTTCGACACTGGCGTCCACATCGGGGCCACCGATCGCGGGGGTGCTATCGAAATTGAATTCGCCTTCTTCAAGGCTTGCCATGCGCGTCAGGCGATCGCCGAGCGCATCAAGGCGGATGACGTGCGCATTGAGCTGGCCCAGGCGCACGGAAAAGGCGTTGAGGTTTTCCTGGGTGGATTCCTTGAGGTCGGCGATTTCACGGCGCTGCTCGGCGATGATGTCGCGGAACTCGGAAATCTCCTCGATCGGACGGTCCGACAACTGTTCTTGGGCCACTCGATAGCCACCATAGAACAGGCTGCCCAGCAGCGCTGCAGACAAGACCACACCCGCCGCCAGCGTCACCGGATGGCGGAGATTAAAGCGTCGCGAACGACCCGACTTGTCCAGTATTATGATGTGCATGCCAACAGTTTACCCGATCACCTTTGCCCGGAACGCATAATGAAGCGAATCCGAAATATTACCGCCGGTCTCCCGGGGCTTGAACGAGTTGCCGAACGCGCCATTGCGCTTGAGCAACTCGCCGAACTGACTCGCGAGGCCGTGCCGGAACCAATGCGTCCGCACGTTCTCGCCTGTGCTGTGCGCAACAGGACGCTCATCCTGTTTACCGACAATGCCGCCTGGGCAAGCCAGCTGCGCTTCATCCAGCCTGCGATCCTTGATGCGATCGCTGATCGAACCGGTCACCGGCTCGATTCTGTTCGCCTCAAGGTACAGCAGGCCGCATCTTCCGAGCGGCCTGCCGATTCTTCGTCTCAATCCGGCAAGCCGGACCGCGAGATCAGCGAACGCTCACGTGCCCTGATTGAATCCGCCGCGGATGGAATCAGCGACCCCGAACTGGCGGCCGCCCTGCAGCGTCTGGCGCGAGGCCCGGATCAGGACGCCTGAACCGCGTGCACCGGCGCCATGTAGGAAATCGGCGCTTGCTCGTCATCCTCGAAGATCACCTGTTCCCAGGCTTCCTTGTTCGCCAGCAGCGTGCGCAACAGCTTGTTGTTCAGCGCGTGGCCGGACTTGAAGCCCGTGAACTCGCCGATCAGCGAATGACCCAACAGGTACAGGTCGCCAATGGCATCAAGCACCTTGTGCTTCACGAATTCGTCTTCGTAACGCAGGCCGTCTTCGTTGATGATGCGGTAATCATCCACAACGATCGCATTATCCAGTGAACCACCACGGGCCAGGTTCCGTTCACGCAGCATTTCGTAATCGCGCATGAAGCCGAACGTACGCGCGCGGCTCACTTCCTTCACGAATGAAGTCGTGGAGAAATCCACCGAGGCCTTCTGGCTGTGCTTCTTGAACACCGGATGATCGAATTCGATTTCGAAACCGACCTTGAAGCCTTCGAACGGCTTGAAGGTTGCCCACTTGTCACCATCTTCGACGGTGATCGGCTTGAGAATACGAATGAAGCGCTTCGCCGCGTCCTGCTCGGCAATGCCGGCAGACTGCAGCAGGAAGACGAACGGGCCGGCGGAACCGTCCATGATCGGCACTTCCGGCGCACTCAGGTCGACATACAGGTTGTCGATGCCGAGACCGGCAATAGCGGACAAGAGGTGCTCGACGGTTGAGACGCGCACACCATGTTCGATGAGGGTTGTCGACAGTGCGGTGTCACCGACATTTTCGGCAGTCGCACGGATATCGACGGGTTCATCCAGGTCTACGCGGCGAAAAACGATACCGGTATCCACGGCAGCGGGACGCAGGGTCATGTAGACCTTTTCGCCAGTGTGGAGACCAACGCCGGTGGCGCGGATGACATTCTTGAGAGTACGCTGTCTGACCATTCTTGCTCGAGTCTCGAATACATCGATGCAGCAGATGCTTCCGTTCATCCCGTTCATCGAAAACTGACCGTCCCTGCCGGGACGGCGTTTCCCCATGCCTTGCCCTACGGAAAGGGACCAGCCGGACAGGAATTACCCTGCCCGGCAGGCACTAGGACGCGCAGACAGTAACACAAACGTAAAAAGCACCGCAAGTTACTGATTCGCGGGAAAAAGCCCGTAAATCATTTACCGCGATGGACTTCACGTTTTTCACTCCTTGACCAGGCCGGCTTCAATCGGCCTGGCGACGGAGAAATGCCGGAATATCGAGGTAATCCTCGTCATTCTCGTCGGCATCAAAGGACTCGCCAACCGCCTTCTTGCGGATCACGGTCGGCTTGTCCAGCTCGGAGTAGTCGACCTTGCCGTCCGCGCCCCGCTCCGGGGTGGAAACGACCTTCATGGTCGGCTGCTCCGGACGCGCCTGTTGCGACACGGTATTGCCAAGACCCGTGGCTACCACAGTGACCCGCATTTCGCCCTGGATTTCAGGGTCAAGCACTGCACCGATTACCACTGTGGCGTCGTCGGAGGCGAATTCCTTCACCGTTTCGCCCACTTCCTCGAATTCACCGATCGACATATCCATGCCGGCCGTGACGTTGACGAGGATGCCCTTGGCACCGGAAATGTTGATGTCTTCCAGTAGCGGGCTGGCAACCGCCATCTCGGCGGCTTCGCGGGCACGATCCTCGCCGGTAGCCACGCCGGAGCCCATCATCGCCATGCCCATCTCGGACATCACGGTGCGGACGTCGGCGAAGTCGACGTTGATCAGGCCCGGACGGGTGATCAGCTCGGCGATTCCCTGCACCGCACCCAGCAGGACGTCGTTCGCCGAGGCGAAGGCGTCCAGCATGGTGGCCTTGGCGCCCATCACGCTAAGCAGTTTCTGGTTCGGAATCGTGATCAGCGAGTCCACGTAGCGGCCAAGCTCCTGCAGGCCGTTACCGGCGAGGTTCATTCGCTTGCTGCCTTCGAAACCGAACGGCTTGGTCACAACCGCCACCGTGAGGATGCCCATTTCCTTGGCAACCTGCGCGACGACAGGTGCTGCACCCGTGCCGGTACCACCACCCATCCCGGCGGTGATGAACAGCATGTCGGCGCCTTCGATCACTTCCTGGATACGATCCCGGTCTTCCATCGCCGCCTGGCGACCGATTTCCGGATTGGCACCTGCACCCAATCCCTTGGTGATGTTGCAACCGATCTGCAGGGCAGTTTTCGCCCTTGTGTTTTTCAGTGCCTGGGCATCGGTGTTGGCGCAGATGAAATCCACACCTTCGATACCCGTGTCCACCATGTGCTGCACGGCGTTGCCGCCGCCGCCCCCTACGCCGATCACCTTGATCACGGCGTTCTGGCTGAAGCCATCCATTAATTCGAACATGTTACTCATCGCTGCGTCCTCCCAATTTGACCGTCGGTCAAAGCTGTAAATCCCTGAATTTTTTCTGCAGGCAAGATCATCAGAAATTGCCCTGGAACCAGTTCTTCATGCGCTCCCACAAGCTACTGACGCTTCCGGAGAGCGGTTCGCGCGAACCGTGTGCAATGCCATGGCTGCCGAAGAGCAGCAGGCCGACACCGGTCGCATGAATCGGGTTGCGCACGACATCGGAAAGTCCCGACACGTGCTGCGGAATGCCGAGTCGCACCGGCATGTGAAAGACTTCTTCTGCCAGTTCGATCGCGCCTTCCATCTTTGCGCTGCCACCGGTCAGCACGATGCCGGCAGCGATCATGTCTTCGAAACCACTGCGGCGCAGTTCTGCCTGCACCAGCGAGAACAGTTCCTCGTAGCGCGGCTCGACCACTTCGGCGAGCGTCTGGCGCGCCAGCCTGCGCGGCGGGCGATCACCGACACTCGGAACCTCGATGGTTTCGTCCGGGTTGGCGAGCTGCGGCAATGCGCAGGCATATTTCAGCTTGATCTCTTCGGCGTAATGCGTCGGCGTGCGCAGCGCGACGGCGATGTCGTTCGTCACCTGGTCGCCGGCAATCGGAATCACCGCGGTGTGACGAATCGAACCATCGGTGAATACCGCGATGTCGGTCGTGCCTCCGCCGATATCAACGATGCACACGCCCAGATCCTTCTCGTCATCTGTAAGTACCGAGTAGCTCGATGCAAGCTGCTCGAGAATGATGTCGTCAACTTCCAGGCCGCAGCGTTTCACGCACTTGATGATGTTCTGCGCGGCACTCATCGCGCCGGTCACCATGTGCACCTTCGCTTCGA
>JAWWBT010000072.1:0-12115 GCA_033720815.1 Gammaproteobacteria bacterium
AAGACCGACAAGCCGTTGGTGATTCATACGCGCGATGCGCGCGAGGATACGATCAGGATCCTGGGAGAAGAGGGCGCAGAACACTGCGGCGGTGTGCTCCATTGCTTTACCGAGTCGCTGGAAATGGCCGAGGCGGTCCTGCCGTTGAATTTCTGCATTTCCTTCTCGGGGATCGTCAGCTTTCGCAATGCAGAAAGCCTGCGCGAAGTTGCCCGGAAGCTGCCGCAGGATCGTATCCTCGTTGAAACGGACGCGCCGTATCTCGCGCCAGTGCCGAAGCGCGGCAAGGAAAACCAGCCAGCCTGGGTCGTACATGTTGCCGAATGCATCGCCGAAACGCGTGGCGATACGCTTGAAGAGGTGGCTGCCTACACGACTCGGAACACGGAGAGGCTGTTCCGCATCTGAGTTGAATCAACGTCCGGAAATGAAAAAGGCGCCGCGAGGCGCCTTTTTCATTGCTCGTGCTGTTCGACCGATCAGCCGGCCTGGAGGCCACCCTTGAGAACGGCAACGTTGAAGCCACGCTCGGAAAGGATGTAGGCAGCCGCGGAAGAGCGGCGACCCGTGTCGCAGACCGCGACGTACTTCTGCTCCGGGTCGAGCTGGTTGATCTTCAGTCGTACGAAATACAGCGGCAGGTTGACCGCACCTTCCGGATGTTCGTTCTCGAACTCGCTCGGCAGGCGGACATCGAGGAATTTCGCTCCCTCAGCGACCAGCTTGTCTGCTTCATCCCGCGATACCCAGTTCAGCATCGGTTCGTTCAGCAGCGTGTTGAAATCTTCCTTGCCAAGACGCATCAGCTGGCCATCGGTGATCATCGTGATGGTCGCATTGCGCTTGGCGTCCGAAATCAGGGCTTCTTCACCGAAGGAATCACCGACACCGAGTTCCGCCAGCTTGATGCCGTTCTTGTTGGTCGGGGTTTCGCGCGTCACCGCGCACTTGCCCTGGGTGATGATGTAGAAGTAATCACCTTCCTCACCCTGCTTGATGACGGTGTCGCCAGCGCTCTTGCTGACCGGCTGCATGCGCATGAACATCGCCTGGATGTTCGCCGGCGGGATCTTGTGGAAGGCTTTTGTCTGCAGGATCGTGGCCATCCAGTCGTCGCCACCATCCTCTTCGCTCTCGAGCTCGCCGACCTCGAAGGAGCCTGTCTGGTCCCAGGTCAGCATGATGTCGAGAAGATCGGAGTCGACGGCGATGTATTCGATATCGGTCTTCGCGCGCGCGCTGACACCGCGCGGCGACTGCGGGGCAAGGGGGTGCTTCGATTCAGGGCTGCCACCCTTGACGGTACGGACGACCTCGTCGCCGTTGCGCAGTTCGACTTCGCCCTTGAGGATGTAGATCGTGCGCTTGTCGGTATCACCCTGCTTGAAGAGGTAGCGACCGGCGCCCAGTTCCTGGAGCTCGGTCTTTGAGGAAATTTCGGCCTGGTTTTCCGGCTTGAGGCCGCTCAGCGGCGTCAGCGTCTTGAGAATTTCCCGATCGACGTTCTTCGACATGCCTCGTTGTGCCCCATGCTATGCAAGTTTCATGCGGCGCCTTGCTGCGCCCCCGAATTTTTGAAGTCTATCACAATAATCCCGGCTTCAAGTCGAGGGGAATCCCCTAGGACTCGTCCGATTTCGACCACGTGGGCTGTAAGAAAAAACGCCCCGGGCGGGGCGTTTTCCAGTCACGCGAAAATGGCGTTCGGTCAGGATTTCGGCACCTTGCGCGGCATCCGGTCGGCGCCGACATGGACGTAGGTGATCTGCGCGGTAGCAACCCGAACACTTTCCTCGCGACCATCGGTGGTGCGGGCGGCGAACATGGTGATGTCGACCGTGATCGAGGTGTTGCCGACCTTGTTGAGATCGGTATAGAAGCTCACCACGTCACCCACGAAAACCGGGCGGAGGAAGGTGAACTCGTTCACCGCGATGGTCACGACGCGACCCCGGGCCCGACGAAAGCCGAGCACGGCGCCGGCGATGTCCGCGTGGGACATCAGCCAGCCACCGAATATGTCGCCGAGGCCGTTCGTGTCCTTCGGCATCGCCATCGTGCGGATGACGGCTTCCTTGTCCTCGGGATGGTCTTCGAAATACATCAGAGCGAATCCCAGCCGGCATCCGGCGTGAAGCGGTCACCGTACTTCTCGTGCAGTTCCTTCTGGCGTGCGTGCATGCGCTGCACCCCGTTGGTCTTGATCACGTTGTACGGGCCGCCACGGAACGGGGCGAAGCCGGTACCGAAAATCACGCCCGCATCGAGCAGGTCGCCGTCCTCGACCACGCCTTCGCGCAGCACGGCCACGGACTCGTTCAGCATCTTGAAGATCATGCGGTCCTGCAGGTCGTCCGGACCCTGGCCCGCCTTCGAGCTGTCCTTCTGCGGCTTGCCGTCTTCCCACTTGTAGAAGCCTTCGCCGGTCTTCTTGCCGAGCTTCTTCTGCTCCACCATCTTCTTCAGGCCTTCCGGCACGGTGCCGCCGATTTCCTTGGCGAGGATTTCGCCGACGTGCAGGCCGATGTCCAGGCCGACGGTATCGGCCAGCTCGACCGGGCCCATCGGCATGCCGTAATCCTTCGCGGCCTTGTCGATGGCTTCCAGCGGCACGCCTTCATCGGCAAGGATCATGGCTTCCATCATGTACGGCATGAGGATGCGGTTCACCAGGAAGCCCGGCGAGGACTTGCAGGGCACCGGCAGGCGATCGATATGGCGAGTGAAGGCGAGGGCCTTCTCGATGACCTTCTCGTCGGTGTCATCCGTGTGAATGACCTCGACCAGCGGCATTTTCGCTACCGGGTTGAAGAAATGCAGGCCGACCAGGCGATTCGGGTCGTCCAGTACCGTGCACAGCGTTTCCAGCTTGATGGAGGAGGTGTTCGTGGCGAGCACTGCACCGTCCTTCATCACGCCCTGGAGGCGCTTGTAGAGGTCCTGCTTGGCTTCGACATTCTCGAAGATGGCCTCGATGACCAGGTCGGCCTTTGCCGCACCCTTGCCTTCAACGTCCATCTGCAGGCGGCGCATGGCTTCTTCCACCTTCATGGTGTCGCCGCGGTACTTCTTCTCGTACAGCTTGCGGGCGCGATCCAGCGCCGGCTTGACGTACTTCTCCTCGCGGTCCTCGAGAGTGACCGTGAAGCCCTTGTAGGCGCACCAGGCGGCGATATCGCCACCCATGGTGCCGGCGCCAACGACGTGCACGTGCTGCAGGTCGAAGGCCTTCTTGTTGCCGAGGCCCTTCAGGCGGTCCTGCAGCAGGAAGACGCGAACGAGGCTGCGCGCGGTCTCGCCCGTCATCAGGTCGGCAATGGAATGCGCCTCGGCGAGGAACATCTTGTCGTCATTGCCGTAGTGGTCCTTCCAGAGATCGATGATGGCGTACGGCGCCGGGTAATGATCCTTGCGCGCCTTGCCCGAGACCTGTTTCTCCAGGACCTTGGCCATGAGGGAACGGACGCCCGGCAGGCTGAGGATCTTCTGCAGGATCGGCGCGCTCTTGCGACCCGGCGGGTTCAGCGCGATGCTCGCAGCGGTTTCATTGAGGTCATCCAGCGGCACGAGCTTGTCGACCAGGCCGGTGGCCTTGGCCTTCTTCGCGCGGAAGGGACGACCGGTCAGCATCAGTTCCATCGCCGGCGCGACGCCGATCTTGCGAATGGAACGTACGGTGCCACCGAAGCCCGGGTGGATGCCCAGCTGGACTTCCGGCAGGCCAAGGCTGGTATTGCCCGCGTCGGCCGCGACGATGTAGTCACAGGCCAGGGCCAGTTCCAGGCCGCCGCCCAGGGCAAAGCCGTGCACGGCTGCCACGGTCGGGCACTGCAGCTTCTCGAGGCGTTCCAGCACGAGCTGGCCGCGACGGATCAGGTCAAAGGCCTGGGCGGAGGATTCCAGCCCGGTGAATTCCTTGATATCCGCACCGGCAACGAAGCCGTTCTTCTTCTTCGAGGCCACCACGACTGCCTTCGGCGTGTCGTTTTCGAGCTCCTCGATGCGGCTTTCCAGCTCCTGCATGATGTGGCCGGACAGCACGTTCGTGCTGGTGCCGTCCTTGTCGAACCAGAGCCAGGCAATGCCCTGGTCGTCACGTTCGATGATCCAGTTGGCGTTGTCAGTCATGTCGTATTCCTTTGAATACCTGAGGTGAATGCGAAAGCGAAAGCGGGCAGGGCGGTCGCCCCGGTCATGCCGGGTTTCAGACCGCCTGCTTCTGGCTCGGCGCGGTGAGGCCCGCTACGAGGAACGGGATCAGCTGCTCGAGCGTGTTTTCCGGGCGCGCTGCGGCGTCCGGATCGTTGATCAGTTTCAGCAGCCCGGCATCGAGGAAGGCGTTGTGCAGGGTGCCGAGCATGAAATTCAGGCGCCAGCAGATCTCATCGGGGCTGAGCGACGGGATCGCCCGTTGCATGGCCTCGCGGTAGCGCTGCAGGACTTCGTCGTTCTCGCGGGCGTAGAAGCGCTCCACGTAGCCGGCAGCCTCGTGCAGGCTCTGCGCCATCAGGCGCGTCAGCACCGAGCCATCCGCCCCGGCACGGGCCTGTTCGACCAGCGGTTCGACGAAGGCGCGCACGATGGCTTCCACGCTCAGTGGCTGGCCATTGGCGGCGTCTTCCATTGCCTTGAGCTTTTCCAGGCGTGCCGCATTCAGCGGTTCGAGATGCTGGCGATAGACCGCCTCGACCAGGGCATCCTTGGAACCGAAATGGTAGTTCACAGCCGCCAGGTTGACGTTGGCTTCCTTGGTGATGGCACGCAGGGAGGTCGCCGCAATACCGGCGTCGGCGAACAGGCGTTCGGCCGTTTGCAGGATGCGGTCGCGAGTCGAGGTTTCGTGTTGTGACATGGTGTCTTTTCGCCGTTCAAACGAGTGTTTAATCGTACAGGTGCGGGCCAGCGCGGCGCAACAGCGCCCTCAGCGCGATTCCCGCTCGTCGAGACCCTTGAATTCGGTGCCGGGCGCGACATCCAGCAATCGCGCACGCAGCGCACCATCGACCATGGTAATGGCCTGCTGGCGTGAATCCTCAGCCTCGTGCAGTTCGCCCGCGATACTGCGACGCAGGAAGTGCCTCAGGCTGCGCTGCTTCAGGCGGCCGGCCTTTTCGTAGACGGTGAACCAGCCGTTCTCGGCGGCATCGCCAAAGCGCCGGGCAGCAAGCTCGCGAAGGATTTCCAGCCGCAGCTCGTTGGCCGAGATGTACAGCCAGGCATCATGGTCGTTCTGTAGTGCTTCCGACGAGGAATCACGCAGCTGCTGCTTCAGTTCGGGGGGCAGGGCGAGGATTTCCTGGTTCAGCAGGCGCCGGTCGACCGAGTCCATGATTTCCTTGCGGATGGTGATCAACGGGCGTGGCGATTCGAGCGCGCGTTCCTCGAAGCGCAACAGGTCGTCCAGGACATCCTGCCGTGTTTCTGCAGGTACCTCGGTCCAGATGGCCTGCCGCCGCGCACGCTCGGCATCATCCAGGTTTTCGCCTTGCAGCCATTCGTCCCACACCTGCTGCAGCGGTATCGGCGTTTCCTGCACGCGAAATCCTTCCGGCTGGCGCCGGGCACGCAGGATCAGCGTGACCGCGACCACCGTGAAGACAAGAAGGATGAATGCGACGAACAGTTCCACTGCCGAAATTGCCCCTGGCTGGCACATGTAGGCGGAAAACCCGCGAAAGCCGGGAGTGTACCGGTCCCGCGCGGTGGCGTCAGCCCTTCGTTTGCTCCTGCGGCAGCTTGCGGAAGTGGAGATCGCAGACCAGCGGCAGGTGATCGGAAAACTGCACGTCGGGAATGAAGAAATGCTCCACCTCGACGCGGTCATCGTGAAAGATGAAATCGAGTTCGCGTTTCGGCTTGTGGCTGGGATGTGTCGGTTTGCCGCGCATGTTCGCGCTGCGCAGGCCTGAACCATTAAGGAAGGCGTACAGCTCGGCTTCGCCAAAGAAGGTGTTGAAATCGCCGGCCACCAGCACGGGGCGGTCGGATTTCACGACGAGTTGCTGCAGGAAGCGAAGCTGTCGTTGTCGCGTGCGAAAGCCAAGCGAAAGGTGCACGAGATAGAAACGGAATTCCGGCGTCACGAGTTCAATGATCAGCCGCTTCACGCCGTGCGTGAAGAAATGGAAATTGCCGTGCTCGATATCATGCCGCGTGATGATCGCATTGCCCTGGTTCTTCAATACCGGGATCCAGCGATGGAACGAGCCTTCCCGGTACTTGCACTCGTGCACATGGTCGTGGCCCAGCGCCTCGGCAATGGTTTCGGCCTGGTTGCGACCGTTCCCGGTCCGGTAGGAACCCATGTCGACTTCGCACAGGCCGACGACATCGGGGTCGAGGTCGGCAAGGAATTCCACCATTTTTCCGAGGTTGCCGTGCGTGCGGCGCAGGTAACCGATCCCCGGAATGGGGCGATGGAAATTCTTGCTGCCGCCAACGGCGTAGCGCATGTTGTAGAGAACGAGTCGCATGCTTTTCCTTTGCGGGCTGTCCCTATACTGTGGAGTCAGGTTTGCAGCAAGGCAATACCGTGGTCGAAAGGAATAACGATACCCGCAACCAGGAAGGCAATCGCTTCACGGTCTTCACCGAGGGTGACGAACTCTACGCCGACATGCTGGCGGCCATTCATGCCGCCCGTGGCTCGATCGATCTCGAGTGCTACATCTTCGACCCGGACGTGATCGGCATGCGTTTCATCGATGCCCTGGTCGCCCGGGCTCGTGATGGCGTCCAGGTGAGGCTCCACCTGGATGCATTCGGCTCGATCTCGCTGGCGTTCAGTCACGTGGAAACCCGGTTGCATGAAGCAGGAGTGGAGCTGAAGTGGTTCAACCCCTGGCGCTGGTATGCGCCGCTGCGGTTCAATCGCCGCAACCATCGCAAGCTGCTTGTCGTCGATGGTGACAAGGCATGGCTGGGAGGATTCAATATCCATGTCGACAACTCGCTGCAGGAATTCGGGCAGGGCCGCTGGCGTGATACTCAGGTGCGCATCGAAGGACCCCTGGGGGCCGAGGCCCAGGAGTATTTCAATTACCTGTGGGAAGGCAGGCGTCGCTGGCGTCCGGGTATCAAGGACAAGGCCGACTCCTTCCTGGTGTCCAACCACAACATACTGCAGCGGCACCGGTTTCGGCGCCTCCTGCTGAACCAGTTCCGCTCGGCGCAGCGGTCGATCTGCCTTTCGACACCGTATTTCATGCCCGATCGCCTTACCCAGAAGGCGATGGCGCGAGCGGCACGTCGAGGTATCGAGGTGAAGCTGCTGGTGCCCTTCAAGACCGATCGACCGATGACGCAGCTGGCTGCACGTGCCGCCTATGGCATGTTGCTGGATGCCGGCGTGCGCATCTTCGAATACCAGCCGCGAATCCTGCATGCGAAGACGGCGATATTCGATGACGAGGAATGTACCGTAGGCACCGCCAATCTCGACTACCGCAGTTTCTTCGTGAACTTCGAACTGAACCTGGTTTCGTTTGATCGAGGGCTGGTTCAACGACTCGCCGAGGATTTCCGGCGCGACCTGCAGGAAAGCGAAGAGGTCACGCCGACACGCTGGGCCGAGCGAGGCCTGTTGCGTCGTGTCGGCGAACTGATCGGCTGGCTGGCTCGCAAGATTCTCTGAGTGGGCTCTCGCGGCTACTGCGCGAAGCGCTCGACGCGCACTCCTTCACTGATCGTGGCAGCCGGGTAGAGGATCACTTCATCCCCGGCGTTCAATCCCTCGGCAACTGCAGCCCGCGTTTCGCCTCGTTCAATCACGCTCACGCGGCGCAGCCGTGCGACACCGTCTTCAACCACGTAGACCATCCAGTTGTCGTTGCGGCGGAACAGTGCGCTACCCGGAACGCGCAATGTGTCATCCGCCTGCCAGGCAATGAATTCCGCTTCCACCCGATAACCGTCGCCGAGCGATGACCACTGCTCCGCAGGCGAGAGCAGCTCGATGATGACGCGCGCGCGCTGTTCTTCCACGCCGAGTGCGCTGACCTTTGTAAAGGCAACCGGTTCAATGAGCCGCACCTCGCCCTCGAGAACCGGGTCACCGCCCCAGCGAACGATGCGCACGGGGGTGCCAGGTTCGAGCTTCACGGCATCCGTCGTCAGCAGGTCGACATGTACTTCGAGCGTGGCCGGGTCGCCGATTTCAAGCAACGGCTGGCCGACCTGCACCGCACCCTCGCTCTCGACGGGAACCGCGAGGACAACGCCGTCGGTCGGCGCCATGATGCGGATCGGTTCACCACCGCCTTCACCGCCCGCAACGCCAAGGCGCGTCTGCGCCGCTTCGAGCTCGTGACGCGCGACCTCGATGGAGAATTCCGCCGAGCGCAGGTGCGCCCGTGCATCGCGCTGCTCGTATTCCGCCGCATCCAGCTGCTGCCGGGAAATCGTGCCTGCGTCGAACAGGTCCTTGAGCCGCTGGTACTCGCGTTCCGTGAACTCCACGCGCGCGGCAGCAGACTCCGCATTGGTTTGCGCGGCTGCCAGTGCCGACTCGGCCCTCGCGACAGCGGCCTCGGCCTCTGCGCGGCTGCGCGGATCAAGCGCCGTGCTCCGGCTCGGCTGAAGGGCAACCAGCAATTCACCCTGGCGCATCTTGTCGCCTACATGCCAACGCAATCGTGGCCGGTAGCCGGTAACCGGTGATGACACCACGTAGCGTTCATGCACGTGGGTGCGACCTTCCTCGGTGATGAGTTGCTCGACATGGCCCGTGTCGACCAATGCCGTTTCCACCATGACCGGTGCAGGACGAAAAGCCAGCCAGACCAGTGCTGTCACTGCAGCGATGGCCAGGAAGGCGAACAGGTACCGACGATTCATGAGGGACATGGGTTACTCCCGTGTTTTCAGCACGCCGACCAGGTCGAGACGGTAGGTCTGACGGCGCACGATCAGCAAGGAAACCAGCAATGCCGCAGCAGCGATCGCCGCTGCAAACACGTAGGTCGACCCCTCGAGTACAAGGGGAATGGTGTAAAGCTCGGATGTCATCCGCGTGGCAATCAGCCAGCAGAGCGCATAACCGAATCCGAAACCGACGGGCAGTGCGAGCACGGCTAGCAGCACCAGTTCGCCATTCAGGATCCACGCCACTTCGCTTCGCGTATAACCGAGTACGCGCAGGCTGGCCAGTTCGCGTTCACGTTCCGAGAGTGCAAGTCGCGCACTGTTGTAGATCACGCCGAAGGCAATCACGCCCGCCAGCAGCGTATTCACGAAGGCAAACACGATGACCAGTTCGTTCATGGTTTCGCGAAAGCTCTGCAAGGCCTCTTCGCTGCGATTCACGCCCGCAACTGCCGGCAATTCGCGCAGGTGTGCATCGATTTTCGCGTCGAGCAATGCGTCTGTCGCGAGCCACGCGCCGCTGGCCCGTCCGGGTTCGAACAACAATGCGTTGAGTGTTTCGATGTGCATGTAACTCGACGCGCCGACGTACTCGCGCACGACCGCCGCAACCGTTGTCTCGAATACCGGTCGACGTCCTTCCAGGAGTTCGACACTGACACGGTCACCCGCCATTACACCGAGTTCGGCGGCGTGGTATTCGGACAGCAGCAGGCCCTGTTTCGGTAACGTGATGCTGCGAAGGTCGGCGTCGAGCGCGCGGTGCAGGCGCTGGTGGTCGTCCCACGCCTGGATTCCGGTGCGAATGCTGCGATGGCCATGCGAGATGCGCGCTGCGGCCGCACGGTAGGGTACGGCCTCGTGAATCCCATCCAGGCGTTTCAGTTCAAGGATGGCATCGGGTCCACGCGGCTGGTCGAAGGTGACCGTAACGTCCTCGCGGCTTGCGAGTCCGTACTGCACGGTAATCATGTGATCGACGGCGTCGCCCTGGAAATTGCCGACCATCAGGATGGAAACGGACGTTGCCAGGCCGAGAATGGTGAGCAGCGATTTCAATCGACGCCGTTCAAGGTGCCGCAGGATCATGCGGGTGGTCTGTCCGATCCGGTGGAACAGCGCGAACCGTTCCAGGCCGCTGCGGTGGTAGCGCTCGGGTGGTTCCGGTCGCATGGCTTCAGCGGGCGTCAGGCGCCAGGCAGCGCGCAGGTTGTGCCAGGTTCCGGCGAGTGCGGCAGCGAGGGTCAACAGTATCCCGGACGCGACCACGCTCGTGCCCAGCGAGTAGTAGAGATAGGGGAAGCGGAAATAGTCCGCGTACATGTTGGCCAGGCCCTTGCCGAGTTCGGCGCCGCCGATGATCCCGATCACGCCGCCGATTGCGACGATGACAACGACCAGCAGGAAGTAGTGCAGGCCGATGACGGCATTCGAATATCCGAACGCCTTGAGCGTCGCGATTTCCTCGCGCTGCTGTCGCACCATGCGGCCTATCACCACGGCGAGGAGGAACACTGCGACGCCAAGGAAGATCAAGGGAAAGATCCGCGCCGTGTTTTCGAGCTGGCGCATTTCCTCGGTGAGGTAAAGATGTGACATCTGGTCTTCACGCGCGTAGGCGCCGACTCCGCCGTAGGGAGTCAGTAGGTCATCGACAGCAGCGATCACGTGTTTCTCGTTCGCTCCGCCGGCGAGGCGCAACGAGAGGCTGTTGAAGGCGCCGCGCATGTCGGCCAGTGGCTCGAGCTGCCGGTTGCGCATCCACAAGACTGCGTAACGAAGGTGATCGGGAAACAGCGCGCCGGGTGCGATCTGGTAGATGTATTCGGGATTACTGGCCATGCCGGTGACGGTGACGCGGATTTCGCGTCCGCGCAGGATCAGCGCAAGGGTGTCACCCGGCACCAGGCCGTGGGCTTCGGCAAAGGCTTCGCTGACCACGGCTTCTCGCGCGTCGGCCGATGGCATTGCGCCGCGCTGGAGGTAAAGACGGTTTACGGCGGCGCGACCGTTGTCGGGCAGGGAGTGGGCGACAACGGTGATGGAATCCGGGAATCCCTCGAGTTCGGCGCGGCCTGGAAGGCGCGTGCGGGCCTGGACCGTGGCAACACCCTCTATCTCGCGTATGCGTTCGATCACGCTGGATGGCACGCGCACTGCCTCGGCAAAGACATCACCGAAACGCTGCGCGGAATAGTAGGCATCCATGGTGTTGTCCAGCGAGCGCATGGTGCTGAGTGACAGGATCCAGGTGGAGAGCCCCGCGGCGATGACCAGTGCAATGGCGAGTGCCTGGCCGCGCAGGTGCCAGAGGTCGCGCAGCATCTTCAATGGCAGCATGCGGCCGCTTACCATGACAGCTCCGCGGGAGCGACGCGGTGTTCGGGTCGCGCTTCACTGGCGATCTGACCATCGCTGAGATGTATGACGCGGTCGGCCATGTTGGCAATGGCGGCGTTATGCGTGATGACAACGGTGGTTGCGCCGGTTTCGCGATTGGCCCGTTCCAGCGCTTCGAGGACCACGATGCCGGTCTTGCTGTCGAGTGCGCCGGTCGGCTCGTCGCAGAGCAGGACGGCGGGGCGCTTTGCGATGGCGCGTGCGATGGCGACGCGCTGCTGCTCACCTCCCGAGAGCTGGGCCGGAAAATGGTCGCGGCGGCTGCCAAGCCCAACGATATCCAGTGCGTCCCCCGGCGACATCGGGTCCGCGGCGATCTCGGTAACGATTTCGACGTTTTCCCGCGCCGTGAGGCTGGGCATCAGGTTGTAGAACTGGAATACGAAACCAACGTGATTGCGCCGGTAATCGGTCAGCTCTGCCTCGGTGGCATCGGTCAGCAAGTGGTCGCGGTACCAGACTTCGCCGCGCGTCGCGGTATCCAGCCCACCGAGAATATTCAGGAAGGTCGACTTGCCTGAACCTGAAGCGCCGAGCAGGACCACGAACTCGCCACTCGCAAGGTCAACCGAGACGCCGCGCAGTGCCGCGATCTCGGTATCACCGACCTGGTAGATCTTGGCAAGGTCGCGGGCGGAGAATACGGTCTCCGGCATGGTTCCCCCGGGTTGGCATGTCCTCGATACGATAGATCATAGTGGGCCGAACCAGCCCACGGAGATGACCTGCATCAATGGAGTACCCGATGACGAAAGATTCCCTGCTCGAACCCCTGTACCGGATCAGTTGCTGCATCCCGGTCGATCACGTCGACGAGGTGGTCGCCGCCGTGCAGCGGGTCGTGCCGCTCGGG
>JAWWBT010000073.1:0-11908 GCA_033720815.1 Gammaproteobacteria bacterium
ACCTTCCGGCGCGGGTGGCAGCTTCTGCTGCAACTCGTTCGGGAGTCGCGTTTTCTGGATGCCCGGAGGCAGCGGCTTGCCGCGTTCCAGGTTCTTCGCGATGCCGGGTGGCAGCGATTTCGATTTTCCCTTGCCCTTATCGCTGCCATTCCCTTTGCGCTTGCCGTCATCGTTTCCGCGACGCTCGCGGTAATACTCGGCAATGATCTGTCTTTCCATTGCGGAGAATACGGCTTCCTTCACGTCATCGTCTGCCTGCGCCGGCGCGAAGGGTAGGGCGAGCAGGAATGCGCTTGCTGTCAGTAACGTCTTCAACATGTGAGTCTCCTTCGTGAAACCCTTGCCTCAACGGCTTGCCCTGCGAAGGATGGCATCGAGCCATGATTCCGGCAGCAGGCGTTTCGCAAGGGCCAGCCAATGAGCCGGCCTGGTAACAAGGTAGCGCATGGCAGGTCGCGATGATTCGAGCGCCGTCACGATTCTTCTCACGACGGCTTCCGGCGGTAGCGACAGGGGCATCTTGCCGTCTTCCCGTTCACGCGAAGCGCGCATCTTTTCGTAGACCTCGCGGTGGCGGCTGGACTCCAGGGCCAGGTGGTCATCGGCGTGTTGCTGCGCGTTCAGGCGGAAGCGCGATTCGATGGGCCCGGGGTTGATGATGATCACCTTCACGCCACGATCGGCCAGCTCCAGCCGCAGGGTCTGGGTAAAACCTTCCAGTGCAAATTTCGAGGCGTTGTACGCGCCGCGCCAGGGCATGGCGACCAGGCCAAGGATGGAGGAAATCATGATGATGCGTGCGCCGCCGGATTTCTCGAGCAGCGGCAGCAGCGCGTTGGTGAGTTCCATCGTGCCGAAGACATTTGTTTCGAACTGTCGTCGCATGGCGTCGCGGTCCAGGTCTTCAACAGCGCCAGGCAGGGCGAAGGCGCCATTGTTCACCAGGCCGAAGAGGCGGCCGCCGCTGCGCCGGCTGACTTCTTCGGCTGCGGCGCGAATCGAGCCGCTGTCGGCCAGGTCCAGGGTGATGCTCGGTATGCCTTCCTTGCGCAGGGTATCGACGTCTTCGGGCCTGCGGGCCGAGGCAATCACGTCGTAACCGCGCGCCATCAGTTCCTTGGCGGCCGTATAGCCGATGCCACTGGAACAGCCGGTAACCAGCACGGTGCGGCGGGAATTGTCGGGCATGCCTCGCTCCACGGGTCAGTTCTATTGCAGTGCATTATGAAAGAAAGCCGCTGTGACTTCGAATATCGCCGTCAGTTGTCGCAGGCCGTGCGATGAGGCGGGTAAACCCGCTATAATGCGCGGCTTTCTGGCCGGACCGATTCCGGCGAAACCAATTGAACGGTAACAGGACGAGCAATGCGCAGTCATTATTGCGGACAGGTAAACGAATCCCTTCTGGATCAGGACGTTACGGTATGCGGCTGGGTGCATCGACGCCGTGACCACGGTGGCATCATCTTCGTCGACCTGCGTGATCGCGATGGCCTGCTGCAGGTCGTGATCGACCCGGACGAGAAGGATGTCTTCGAGAAGGGTGAACGCGTCCGCTCGGAATACGTACTGAAGATCACCGGCAAGGTGCGCCGTCGCCCTGAAGGCACGGAGAATTCGAAGCTGAATTCCGGCCAGGTCGAGGTCTATGCGCGCGAGATGGAAATCCTGAACACGGCCGAAACGCCGCCGTTCCAGCTTGACGAAGCGGATGATGTCGGCGAGGAACATCGCCTCAAGTATCGCTACATCGACCTGCGCCGTCCGGAAATGCAGAAGCGGCTGCGCCTGCGTCACAACCTGACCTCCAGCATCCGTCGCTACATGGACGAGAACGGTTTCATCGACATCGAGACGCCGATCCTCACCAAGGCGACTCCGGAAGGCGCGCGCGACTACCTGGTTCCGTCGCGCACCCATCCGGGCAAGTTCTTCGCGCTGCCGCAGTCGCCGCAGATCTTCAAGCAGCTGCTGATGATGTCGGGCTTCGATCGCTACTACCAGATCGTGAAGTGCTTCCGCGACGAAGACCTGCGCGCCGACCGCCAGCCGGAATTCACCCAGCTCGACGTGGAAACCTCCTTCCTGGATGAAGAAGGCATCATGGGCCTGATGGAAAACCTCATCCGCACATCGTTCAAGGAAGTGCTGGATGTCGAACTGCCGACCGAATTCCCACGCATGAGCTTCGCGGAAGCAATGCGCCGTTTCGGTTCCGACAAGCCGGACACCCGCGTGCCGCTGGAGCTGGTCGAAGTGGCCGACATGGTCGCCGACTGCGACTTCAAGGTGTTCTCCGGCCCCGCGAAGGACCCGAAGGGTCGCGTTGCTGCGCTGAAGGTTCCGGGCGGCAATGAAATGACCCGCAAGGAAATCGACGACTACACCAGCTTCGTCGGTCGTTATGGCGCGAAGGGCCTCGCCTACATCAAGGTGAACGAGGCCGCCAAGGGCAAGGAAGGCCTGCAGTCACCGATCGTGAAATTCCTTTCGGATGACGCCTGCAAGGGCATCCTTGAAGCGACCGGCGCACAGGACGGCGACCTCATCTTCTTCGGTGCGGACAAGGCGAAGGTCGTCAACGACGCGCTCGGTGCACTGCGCCAGAAGATCGGCTACGACCGCAACATGGTCGAGGGTGAATGGGCACCGCTGTGGGTGGTCGACTTCCCGATGTTCGAATACGACGAAAAGGATGGCCGCTACTACTCCATGCACCATCCGTTCACTGCGCCTAAGGTGGATTCGCCGGACGAGCTCACCGGCGACCTCGAGAGCATCGTCTCGCGCGGTTACGACATGGTGCTGAACGGTTACGAGATCGGTGGCGGTTCGGTACGTATCCACCGCCAGGACATGCAGTCGAAGATTTTCGAACTGCTGGGCATTGGCAAGGAAGAGGCCGAAGAGAAGTTCGGCTTCCTGCTGACCGCACTGAAGCACGGCGCGCCGCCGCACGGTGGCATGGCCTTTGGCCTGGATCGCCTTGCGATGCTGATGGCCGGTGCACCGAACATCCGTGAGGTCATGGCGTTCCCGAAGACCCAGACCGCACACGACCCGCTGACCGATGCGCCGGGCGACGCGACGGAACAGGTCCTGAAGGAACTGAACCTGCGCATTCGCGTGAAGCCGAAGGTTGCCGGTACGGAAGGCGAGGGCGGCGAAGGCTGAGCCTTGTTTCAGTGAAAGAACCAAAGGCGGTGTTGCAGTCCCTGCGCACCGCCTTTTCTTTATCCCAGGATGCGGAAATCCGGTGTAATGAATTGCGATAACGTTTCCTGCTCGCGATCATGAGGCCATGAATTACAAACGCCCCGAATCGGTTCTCGTTATCGTGCACACGCCTCACGGCCAGGTGCTGCGGTTGCGTCGGAATTCTCCCCCGGATTTCTGGCAGTCGGTGACAGGCTCGCTGGAGGAAGGCGAGGCACCTGATGCGGCAGCGCATCGCGAATTGCTGGAGGAAACAGGGATCTACGCCTGGCCGCAATCAACCGGCGAAACCCGTTCTTACGAGATCCTGCCGGAGTGGCGGCATCGCTATGCGCCGGATGTGACGCGGAACACCGAGCATGTGTTTGTTGTCGAAGTGGCGCCAAATACAGAAATCCGCCGCGACCCGCGCGAGCATGCGGAATATCGCTGGCTTGACCGCGACGCGGCGGCGAAGCTTGCCAGCTCGCCGACGGACCGCGATGCCATCCTTGCACACGTACCGGTCTCGCGTTGAAACAACCGCCCGGTCCAGGCCAGGAATTGGCATGACAAGCCTCTGGAAATACCGCTTCGCGCCCCCATTTCGGTAGAATATGCACACTTTTCAGCCCGGCCCTTACAGGAGTCATTGATGTCCGCCCCTGCCATTGCCATCCAGGAATACGCCACGCTCAGCGATGCCGATTGCGACGCGCGCATTCGCGCTGCAAAGGAAAAGCTGGGTGATCGCGCTGTCATTCTCGGTCACCACTACCAGCGCGAAGAGGTGTATCGCCACGCCGACCTGACCGGCGATTCGCTGAAGCTGGCGAAGCTGGCAGCGGGCGTCGACGCCGAATACATCGTGTTCTGCGGCGTGCATTTCATGGCGGAAGTTGCCGACATCATGTCCAAGCCCGAGCAGGTCGCGATCCTGCCCGACATGGCAGCAGGTTGTTCCATGGCCGACATGGCGGACCTCGCCAATGTCGAGCGCGCGTGGCGCGAGATCGACGCGGTAATGCAGAAGCATGGTCGTGCCGCAGAGGACGAGGTAACGCCGATCACCTACGTGAATTCCGCAGCCGACCTGAAGGGTTTCTGTGGTCGCCATGGTGGCATCTGCTGCACCTCGACGAATGCCCAGGGCGTGCTCGAGTGGGCGTTCGCGCGCCGCGAGAAGGTGTTGTTCTTCCCCGACCAGCACCTCGGGCGCAACACGGCGGCGAAGATGGGCATCTCCCTGGACGACATGGCGGTTTGGGATTTCGACAAGCCGAACGGTGGCTTGAGCGACCAGGAGATCCTCGATGCGAAGGTCCTGCTGTGGAAGGGCTTCTGCTCGGTGCACCAGATGTTCAAGCCCGAGCACATCGACCAGTTTCGCGAAAAGCACCCGGACGCGAAGATCATTTCGCACCCGGAATGCAGCTACGAGGTCTGCCAGAAATCCGATCTCGTCGGGTCCACGGAGTTCATCCAGGAGCACCTGCGCAATGCCGAGCCAGGCAGCAAGTGGCTGGTCGGTACCGAGCTGAACCTGGTGAATCGCCTGCACAACGAAATGAAGCCGAAGGGCGTGGACGTGTACTTCATGTCGCCGGTGGTGTGCATGTGCTCAACCATGTTCCGTGTGGACCCGCAGCACCTGTGCTGGACGCTGGAAAACCTCGTCGAGGGCCACGTGGTGAATCGCATTTCCGTACCAGGCGATGTCGCGTCGAACGCACGCACCGCGCTGGACCGCATGCTGGAAATCGCGAAATAGGAATCCCGTCATGACGCAGCCGCAAGGGAATGCCGTTACCGTTTTCGTTCACGGCCTGTGGATGAACGGTTTCGAATTGACCTGGCTGCGAAGGCAGGTCGAGAAGGCAGGCTTCCCGACGGCCCAGTTCGAATACCGCACGGTGAAGCGCAGCGTCGACGAGAATGCCGAACTGTTGCACGACTTCATCATCCAGCAGGCGGCGGAATCGATTAACATCGTCGGCTATTCCCTGGGCGGGCTGGTTACCCTGCGGCTGTTCGATCTCTTCGATGACATCCCGCCGGGTCGCGTCGTGTTGATGGGTTCACCCGTACGCGGCAGCAAGGCGGCGCAACGCATTCACGACATGGGCTGGGATGACATGCTGCTGGGGCGCAGCGGCCTGCACAGGGATCGCGAACTGAAGTGGGACAGTCGCCGCGAGCTCGGCATCATCGCGGGTACGCGCTCCCTTGGCCTGGGTAGCCTGTTCCATCGCCTGCCCACACCGAACGACGGGACAGTGGCGGCGGCGGAAACCGAACTGCCTGGTGCCAACGACCGGCTGCACCTGCCGGTAACGCACGCATCGATGATGTTCTCGCCGAAGGTGGCGTCAGCCGTGACCGACTTCCTGCACGACGGTCGCTTCGCGGATAACTACTGAATCACTTCAGCTTGCCGCGCAATTCGTAAAGCCGTTCCAGGGCTTCGCGCGGGCTCATGCCATCGATATCCAGCTCCCGCAGTTCACCTACCACCGGATGTTCCGGCGCGCTGAACAGGTCCGCCTGGGGTTTCTCGCTGTGTTCCGATTGCTTTACCGGGCTGCCGGCTTCCAGGCGTGCGAGGTGTTCGCGGGCGTCGGCGATGACTGCTGCCGGCACGCCGGCGAGTTTCGCGACCTGGATGCCGAAGCTGCGATTGGCCGGACCTTCCTTCACGGCATGCAGGAAGGCGAGACCATCGCGGTGCTCGCTGGCATCGAGATGTACGTTCGCAGTTGCGGGCAGTTCGTTCGGCAGTTCGGTGAGTTCGAAATAATGGGTCGCAAACAGCGTGAATGCCCGCGACGCCTTCGCGATGTGCTGTGCGCAGGCCCAGGCCAGCGCGAGGCCGTCATAGGTCGAAGTGCCGCGGCCGATCTCGTCCATCAATACCAGTGAATGCTCGGTAGCGTTGTGCAGGATGTTCGCGGTTTCGGTCATCTCGACCATGAAGGTTGACTGGCCGCCCGCAAGGTCATCCGAGGCGCCGATACGCGTGAAGATGCGATCCACCGGGCCGATGGTCGCGGCGGTGGCCGGAACGAAACAGCCGACGTGTGCGAGCAGCACGATCAGTGCTGCCTGTCGCATGTAGGTGGATTTACCACCCATGTTCGGGCCGGTGATGATAAGCAGCCGGCGGTCGTCGGCAAGCGTCAGGTCGTTTGGCACGAAGGGCTCCGACGACACCTGTTCGACCACCGGGTGACGGCCTTCCGTAATCGTCATGCCAGGTGTGCGTGCCAGCTCGGGCCGCGCCAGCCGCAGCGTTTCCGAGCGCTCGGCAAAATTGGCGAGCACATCGAGCTCGGCAATGCCGGCTGCGGTTTCCTGCAGGTCGGCAAGATGGCCGATCAAGGTATCCAGCAGTTCGTCGTACAGCTGTTTTTCGCGCGCCAGGGATTTCTCGCGCGCAGAAAGCACCTTGTCTTCGAAGGCCTTCAGTTCCGGCAGGGTGTAGCGCTCGACATTCTTCAGTGTCTGGCGGCGGATATAGGTATCCGGCACCTTGTCGGCGTTCGCGCGGCTCACCTCGATGTAGTAACCGTGCACGCGGTTGTACGCGACCTTGAGTTTCTCGATGCCGGTGGATTCGCGTTCGCGCTGCTCCAGTTCCAGCAGGTAATCATCCGCGTTCTGGCTGAGCCGCCGCAGCTCGTCGAGCTCGGCGTCGAAGCCTTCCGCCAGCACACCGCCATCGCGCAGCACCACCGGCGGCTGCTCGATGATGGCGCGCTTCAACAGTTCGGCGACCTCGGGTCGCGTTCCGATGTGTTCGGCAAGCGTAGTGATGCGGTGACTGACTGCACCGCTGATGCTCTCCTGCAATGCCGGCAGTTCGTTCAGCGCATCGCGCAGGCCAGACAGGTCACGCGGTCGCGCTGATTTCAGCGCCACACGTGCCAGCATGCGCTCGATGTCGCCGATGCCGCGCAACACGTCACGCACGCGCAGGTGGCGGCCGTCGACCAGCAGGTCGTCAATGGCATCGAATCGTTTGGTCAACGTGCCGTGGTCACGCTGCGGTTGGTGAAGCCAGCGACGCAGCAGGCGTGCCCCCATGGCCGTTGCCGTTTCATCGAGTACGCCGGCCAGCGTGTGTTCCTGCTGGCCGGACATGGATTCGGTGAGTTCCAGGTTGCGGCGGGTGGCGGCGTCCATGATGACCGCTGAGTCGCGTTGCTCGACAGCCAGGCCGCGGATATGTGGGAGCGCCGTGCGTTGCGTGTCCTGAACGTATGAAAGCAGCGCGCCGGCGGCAGCCACTGCGGCATCGAGATTACTGGCGCCGAAACCGGCCAGGTCGCGGCTGCCGAACTGCTGCGAGAGTTCGCGGGTCGCCGTGGCGGTATCGAAATGCCACGGCGGGCGGCGCGTGACACCGTGAAGGCGATCGATGGATTCATGCAGCGACATGTCTTCGCTGGCGAGCAGTTCGGCCGGTTGCAGGCGCGTGAGTTCAGCCAGCAGTTCCTCGTCCGTTTCGACTTCGAGAACGGTGAAACGCCCGCTGGCGACATCCAGCGCGGCAATGCCGGTCGGCGTGGAATTTCCCGCGTCACGATGAATGGCGACGAGCAGGTTTTCACGTCGCTCTTCCAGCAGTGCCTCGTCGGTCAGCGTGCCTGGGGTGACGATGCGCACCACCTTGCGCTCGACCGGCCCCTTGGAGGTGGCCGGGTCACCGATCTGTTCGCAGATCGCAACCGATTCGCCACGCCGGACGAGGCGCGCAAGATAGGATTCCATCGCGTGAACCGGCACGCCGGCCATCGGGATCGGCTCTCCGTTCGACTGGCCACGTTGCGTCAGCGTGATATCCAGCAGGCGGGCGGCACGCCGTGCGTCGTCATAGAAGAGTTCGTAGAAATCCCCCATGCGGTAGAACACCAGGATATCCGGATGCTCCGCCTTCACCTTCAGGAACTGGCGCATCATGGGCGTGTGGTTGGCGAACTCGCCGCCATCCTGCTGGCCGTACTTTTTCGTCGTGTCGTTCATGCCTGCCGCGCGAAGGTGGAAAACCGAGCATGCTAATCAGCACACCCTTCTGCCGCAAGCGCGACCCGGCCTGCCATTTCGGTTAGGATGATTCCAGATCGGGGGATATGGATTTTTTTGATGGGGAATTCCACGGGACACGCCAGCCTGGCCAACGCGCTGGGCGAAGCACTACTGAAGCAGGGGTGGATGCTGGCAACGGCAGAATCCTGCACCGGTGGTGCCATTGCGGCCGCCATCACTGATATTGCCGGCAGTTCGCAGTGGTTCGAGCGCGGTTTTGTCACCTATTCCAATGCAGCCAAGCACGAACAACTGGGCGTACCGGCCTATCTGATCGAGCGTCATGGTGCGGTTTCGCGCGAAGTGGCCGAGGCAATGGCGGAAGGCGCGCTGGAACGCAGCAAGGCGGTACTGGCCGTTGCGGTGACCGGTATCGCCGGCCCGGATGGCGGCTCGGATGAAAAGCCGGTGGGAACGGTGTGGTTCGGCTGGGCCGAGCGAAAGGGTGATTCCATCGTCACGCAGGCGACATGCCGGCATTTTTCGGGCGATCGCGCCGCAGTCCGATCGTCGACGGTGCGGCATGCGCTGGAGGAACTGGCGCGAATGGCGCGCTGAAAACCGTTTTCTTTGGCCGGGAAATTTTCGATTCCCGGCGAACAGCCCCGGGGGAAGGGACATGTCAGCGACAGCAGAAAGTGGCCGCAAGGGCGGCAAGGCCGGCACCAGGCGCCTGTTCTTCGCGCTCTGGCCGGACGAGCCGACGCGCACGGCGATCAGCGAAGTTGCCGCGACCGCCGTGCCGGAGGCCGGCGGCAAGCCGGTTCCGCCGGATAACTACCACATCACGCTGCGCTTTCTCGGCAATGTCGACGAGAAGAAGATGAAATCGCTGCGCAAGGCGGCAGAGCTGACCTTCGGCATGGAGCAGCACATTCGCCTCGACCGGCTCGGTTTCTGGGAAGGCCCGGGCGTGGTGTGGCTTGGTTGCCAGAAAAGCCAGGATGACCTGCTGCGGCTGGTCGTGAACCTGAATACCGAACTCGGAGGCGTCGGCTTCCCGCACGAGAACCGTCCGTTCCGCCCCCACGTGACGCTCGCCCGGAAAGGCGAGCAGGAACCGACCACTCCCCTTGCAAGGGGCCTTGACTGGCACAGCAGCGAGTTCGTGCTGGTGGCGTCCACGCAGGATGACAAGGGTTCGAAATACGAGGTCCTGGAACGGTATCCGCTGCGCAAGCCGGAGAAGTGACTGGTCGCTGGTCGGTACCTGGCGGCCCCTGTAAACAGTATCGGCGGGTATGAAATAATGCGGGCCGCGCGACTGGCGACGGACTGCCCCGTGATCACGGATTCCGCAGATTTTTCGTCGCACAGCCCTTCCAAACACACCTGTTTGGATATACAGTACTCCTCAACACCCGCACGAATTTGGATGGCAGCTATGGATGACAATCGCAAGAAGGCGCTCGGTTCCGCGCTCTCACAGATCGAAAAGCAGTTCGGCAAGGGCTCCGTCATGCGCCTGGGCGACCAGGCAGTGGCCATGCGCGATATCGCATCCGTGTCCACCGGCTCGCTGACGCTGGATATTGCCCTTGGCATTGGTGGCGTACCGAGAGGCCGTGTCATCGAGATCTACGGTCCGGAATCGTCCGGCAAGACGACGCTGACCCTGCAGGTGATCGCCGAGGCGCAGAAAACCGGTGGCACCGCAGCCTTCGTCGACGCAGAGCACGCGCTGGACCCGACCTATGCCGAGAAACTCGGTGTGGACGTGGATGACCTCCTGGTCTCGCAGCCGGATACCGGTGAGCAGGCGCTGGAAATCACCGACATGCTGGTGCGCTCCGGTGCGGTGGACGTTGTCGTGGTCGACTCCGTCGCCGCGCTGACGCCAAAGGCGGAAATCGAGGGCGAGATGGGCGATTCGCACGTCGGCCTGCAGGCCCGCCTTATGTCGCAGGCGCTGCGCAAGCTGACCGCCAACATCAAGCGTTCGAACACGCTGGTGATCTTCATCAACCAGATCCGCATGAAGATCGGCGTGATGTTCGGCAGCCCGGAAACCACCACCGGTGGTAACGCGCTGAAGTTCTACAGCTCGGTGCGCATGGATATTCGTCGCATCGGCGCGATCAAGAAGGGTGACGAGGTGCTGGGCAACCAGACGCGCGTCAAGGTCGTGAAGAACAAGGTGGCGCCGCCGTTCCGTGAGGCACATTTCGAAATCCTCTACGGCGAGGGCATTTCGCGTGAAGGCGAGATCATCGAGCTGGGCGTGCAGGAAAACATCATCGAGAAATCCGGTGCCTGGTACAGCTACAACGGCGATCGGATCGGCCAGGGCAAGGAAAATGTCCGCCAGTGGCTGAAGGACAACCCGGAAGTCAGCCGCGATATCGAGTCGCAGATTCGCGCCAAGCTGCTGCCGTCCAAGCAGCAGGTGGCAGAAGCGGCCGAGCAGGCAGAGCAGCAGGATGAGTCCGCCGAAGAACAAGCCTGATAACAACGAAACTCCCGAGCAGAAAGCTCGCCGGCTCGCGCTTGGCCTCCTGGCCCGGCGCGAGCATTCGTTTGGGGAACTGGAAAGGAAGCTGCTGCAGCGAGGCCTCGCGAACGATGTCGTCGAGCTGCAACTGGGCCAGCTCGTCGAGGAAGGCCTGCTTTCCGACGAGCGCTTTGCCGAGCAGTTCGTGCGGCAGCGCGTGGAGCGCGGCCAGGGCCCGGTGAAGATCCGAGCGGAGATGCAGCAACGCGGTGTGGATGCCGAGCTCATCGATATCCAGCTCGAGGCACACGACGATGAATGGCCGCGGCTGGCAGAAAATGCCAGAAACAAGCGATTTGGCGAGGAAATTCCGGCAGAATACGAGGAGCGCGCCAGGCAGGCGCGCTTCCTGCAGCAGCGAGGCTTCGGCATGGAGCAGATCCGTCGCGTGCTGAAGGGTGATATTGCCGAGGATTGATTGGAAACACCTAGCTAATCACCGTTATTTCATCTTCCAGAACCCATCGACCAGAACTGATCCCGAATTTCATGAAAACCACCGATATCCGCGACAAGTTCCTGAATTACTTCCGCGAGCAGGGCCATACGGTCGTGCCGTCCAGCCCGCTCGTTCCGGGCAACGACCCGACGCTGCTGTTCACCAATGCCGGCATGGTGCAGTTCAAGGATGTGTTCGTTGGCCGTGAGTCGCGCGATTACACCCGCGCCACTTCTTCGCAGCGCTGCGTGCGCGCCGGCGGCAAGCACAACGATCTCGAGAATGTCGGCTACACCGCACGGCATCACACCTTCTTCGAGATGCTCGGCAATTTTTCCTTCGGTGATTACTTCAAGCAGGACGCCATCCGTTTTGCCTGGGAACTCCTGACGAAGGAATTCGGATTACCGGCGGAGAAGCTCTGGGTCACTGTCTACAAGACCGATGACGAGGCCTTCGATATCTGGTCGAAGGAAATCGGTGTTCCGGCTGATCGTATCGTGCGCATCGGCGACAAGAAGGGTGGCGCGAAGTACGACTCGGATACTTTCTGGGCCATGGGCGACACCGGACCGTGCGGTCCCTGCACCGAAATATTCTATGACCACGGTGAGGATGTTGCCGGCGGTCCTCCGGGTTCGCCGGATGAAGACGGCGACCGCTACATCGAGATCTGGAACATCGTCTTCATGCAGTTC
>JAWWBT010000074.1:0-11322 GCA_033720815.1 Gammaproteobacteria bacterium
GGGCAACCTGCCGTTCGGCAGTGGCCTTTATCCGCGCCTGACTGGCCGCGAGAACATTGCGTACTTCGGTCGGCTGCATGGCATGGAAGGTGAAACGCTGGAACGCCGTGTCGACGAACTGGTGCAGGAGCTGGACCTGGGCAATGTTGCCGACCGTGCGGCAAAGGGCTATTCGCAGGGCGAGACCATGAAGGTCGCCGTCGCGCGGGCGCTGGTGCACGAACCGAAGAACATCATCCTCGACGAACCCACCAACGGCCTGGATATTCGTGCCTTGCGCGCGTTGCGCGAGATGATCCGGAACCTGAAGGCACGCGGTCATTGCATCCTGTTTTCCAGTCACGTGATGCAGGAAGTTGCGGCACTGTGTGATCGCATCGTGATCATTGCCGACGGTGCGGTACGCGCCGATGGCAGGCCGGAGGAGTTGCGCGAGCGTTACGGCGAACAGGACCTGGAAGAAATATTCGTGCGTGCCATCGAAGCGGCAGAAGGAGAGTCGGCATGAAGACCTTGATGACGGTTTTTTTCAAGGAAGTGCGCGACAACCTGCGTGATCGTCGCTCCGTGATGAACGGCCTGCTGATGGCGCCGGTATTCGGCCCGCTGCTGTTCGTGGTGCTGATGCAGTTCGTGCTGCAGGAGGAACTGAAGGAGGCCGAAAAACCGATCAACATCGCGGTGATAGGTGCGGAGCTTGCGCCGAACCTGCTGCAGCCGTTTCGTGAAGAAGGCGCAGAGATCACGACACTCTCCCGGGACATTGATCCGCGCGAATACCTGGAGGAAAACGACAAGCAGATCGTACTGGTCATTCCGGAGGATATCGACGAGAAGCTTCGTGCCGGCGAAGTGGGCGTCCTGCCCCTGTATTACGACAGTTCGCAGAAGGAAGCGGATCGTAACGAGTCGCGCGCTTCACGCCTTATCCAGGGTTACTCGCACAAGATCGGCGTGCTCAGGCTGCACGTTCGTGGCCTTGATCCACAGATAACACGTGCCTTCGCAGTCGACGACATTGATGTGGCTTCCGCAATGAGTCGAGCGGCGATGATCTTCGGCATGCTGCCCTATTTCCTGCTGTTCGGAACGATCATGGGGGCGTTCTACCTGGCCATTGATACAACGGCTGGCGAACGTGAGCGCGGTTCACTGGAAACGCTACTGAGCCTGCCGATTTCGCGCACCGCACTGGTGACCGGCAAGGTCCTGGCGGCGGTCGTGTTTTCTGTCGCGGCGCTGTTACTCACGGTGGTGGTGTTCGCAGTCGCCTTCCGTTTCGTGAACCTGGGTGCGATCGGGATTTCAACCGAGCTGTCGGTGCAGCAGGTCGTGCAGATCTTTGTCGCCATCCTGCCCTTCGCGGTGTTTGCCTCGGGCATGCTCACGCTGGTCGCTGCCTTTGCGAAAAGCTACAAGGAGGCGCAGACCTACCTGGGCATCGTGATCCTGGTGCCGCTGATCCCGGTGCTGATCGCCAGCGTGCTGCGGGCGGAACTGAGTTTCACGGGGTCGCTGGTGCCGGCTTACGCGCAACACCTCATCGCGATGGAACTGATTCGTGGCGATGCAGTACCGCTGCTGTATTACTTCACGTCATCGCTCACCACGATACTCGCCGGTGTGGTGATGGTTGGCGCCGCGACGCTGATCTACAAGTCTGAGCGAATACTGGGCTGAGGAATCGGGAATGGAACGAGAAAGGCCCGCGCGTGCGGGCCTTTTTCATTTGCCGATACAGAAGGACGAAAAGATTCTTCCGAGCAGGTTATCGGCGGTGAATTCGCCGGTAATTTCATTCAGGTGCTGTTGCGCAATCCGTAGTTCTTCGGCGAGCAACTCGCCGGCAGCGGTTTCCTGCAAGGCATCCCGACCGCGAGCAACATGATCGGATGCACGTTCGAGTGCATCGAGATGACGGCGGCGCGCGGAAAACTCGCCGCCACCGGAAACCTGGTGGCCGACGAGTTTCTTCAACACATCGTGCAGGTCTTCGAGTCCGGCACCCGTCTGGGCGGAAAGCGCAATCTCGCGATCGCCGAGGCGGCCGGCCGACCGACCGCTGAGATCGATCTTGTTACGCAGGATGACAAGCGGTGTCTCCGGCGGGAAATCCTCGTCCGGCATGTCACCTGTGGTGTCATCAACCACGAGCAGGATGGCATCCGCCTGGCGCATGGCCTCGCGGGCACGCCGGATACCTTCACCCTCGATGGCATCCGGGTCATCGCGAAGCCCGGCCGTATCCAGTACATGCAGCGGCAAGCCATCCACCTGCAGGTACTCACGCAGGATGTCGCGCGTGGTGCCCGGCACATCGGTAACGATGGCCGCGTCCTGGCCCGCAAGCAGGTTCAGCAACGACGACTTGCCGGCATTCGGGCGGCCGGCAAGCACCACGGTAAGGCCGTCTCGCAACAGCCGGCCCTGGCGGGCGGAATTCGACAGGGTGGTGAATGCCGCGTCGATGTCATCGAGTTGTTCACGTATTGCCGCATCGGCAAGGAAATCGACTTCTTCTTCCGGAAAATCGATGGCTGCTTCGACATGCAGGCGCAAGTGGATGACCTTCTCCACCAGTTCATTCACGCGTTGCGAGAAGGCGCCTTGCAGGCTGCGCACGGCAGCGGCAGCGGCTTCGCGTGAACCGGCATCGATAAGGTCTGCGATGGCTTCGGCCTGGGCCAGGTCGAGACGATCATTGAGAAAGGCCCGTTCCGAGAATTCGCCGGGACGTGCCACCCGCGCGCCACATTCGAGGATTCGCGCAAGAAGCGTGTCCATCACCACCGGGCCCCCATGCCCCTGCAGCTCGATGACATCTTCGCCGGTAAAGGAGTTCGGCCCCGGGAAATAGAGAAGCAGTCCTTCATCGATAACGACATCGTCGGCACCGCGGAATCGACGGAAAACGGCTGTCCGCGGGGATGGAAGCTGACCGGCAACCTTCTCTGCAACAACAGCTGCCTGCTGGCCGGAGATACGGATCACGCCGATGCCGCCGCGTCCCATCGGTGTTGCGACAGCGGCGATCGTGTCGTTATCGGAATCGGTATTCGCGGACATGGAATATTCCCCTGCGTTAAGGTTTCAATTCTAGCAAGGCACTACCCGGAGAAAAGCATGCGCGAAGAAAAGGTTCGCTTTGAGAACGCCGAAGGCCTGGATCTGGCGGGCGTGATGGAGTTGCCCGACAAGGGCAAGCCCCGCGCGACCGTACTGTTCGCGCATTGCTTCACCTGCACCAAGAACATAAAGGCCGCGGTGAACATTGCGCGTTCGCTGGTGGAGAATGGATTCGGTGTATTGCGATTCGATTTCACCGGGCTTGGCGAAAGCGAAGGTGAGTTTGCGGCAACGAATTTCTCGTCGAATGTCGCAGATCTCGTGGCCGCGGCACGGTACCTGGAAGAAGAGTGGGCGCCGCCATCGATTCTGGTAGGACATTCACTGGGTGGTGCCGCGATTATCCAGGCGGCGCATGAAGTGGATTCCTGTCGTGCGGTTGCAACCATAGCGGCACCCGCCGATCCCGCGCATGTCACGCACCTCTTTGATCGCAAGCGCGATGAGATCGAGAAGGATGGAGAGGCTGAAGTGCAGCTGGCTGGCCGGCCCTTCCGAATCCGCAAGCAACTGATCGATGACCTTGAAAGTGCAACGTGGCAGGAAAAGGTGAGGCGACTTAGGCGACCGCTGCTGCTGTTCCACTCGCCACTGGATGAGACGGTCAGTATTTCGAACGCGCAGGAGATCTTCGAGGAAGCCTTGCATCCGAAGAGTTTCGTATCGCTGGACGAAGCGGATCACCTGCTGAGCAATAACGCGGATTCACGGTATGTCGGTAGCGTGCTGGCGGCGTGGGCGAGCAAGTACCTTGACCCAGCCGAGGAGGAGGGTTCTGGCGAAAATTTCGATGAGCCGGTGATTGCTGAACTGGGTCGTGAAGGACTGACGACCTCGGTTACCGCTGGTCGCTTTTCGCTGGTCGCCGATGAGCCGAGGAAACTGGGTGGTGCCGAACACGGTCCGTCGCCCTACGGTTTCCTTTCGGTCGCACTTGCGACCTGCACGGCAATGACGGTCCAGATGTACGCAAGGCACAAGAAGCTCTCGCTGGAGAATGTGCGCGTGGAAGTAACGCACGACAAGGTGCATGCAAGGGATTGCGAAAACTGCGAGACGAAAGAGGGGAAGGTTGACCAGTTCACTCGCCGGCTCACTGTCAGTGGTGATCTGGACGACGAGGCGCGCGAGCGTCTTGTTGAAATTGCCGATCGCTGCCCGGTACATCGCAGCCTGAACAGTGAAGTGGATATCGTGACGACGCTGGATTGAAAAAGGCGCGGGATCAGCCGCGCCTTTCAGGAGTCCGGGAAGAAGCGTCTTACTTCTTCAGCGACCAGCGCCAGATCGGGCCTTCCTGTGGATCTTCCAGGTCTTCGACCTTCGTGAAGCCGTTCTTTTCCAGGACGCGGGTCGACGGGTCTTCTTCCGCAAGCGTGTGCGCAATGATTTCCTTTACCGCGGGGTTCGAAAACGCCTTCGAGACCAGCAGTTTCACACTGTTGGTCGCGTAACCCTGGCCTCGCACTTTCGGAGCAACGCCGTAACCGATCTCGATCACCCCGGCATCATTCGGGTTGCCGGCATAACCGCCGAGACCAATGAGTCGGTTGTTTTCATCAATGAAGAGATGCGTCCACCATTCGGCATCGACCGTTCCCGCTTCCAGCATTTCGCGCGCATTCTGCAGGGCGTCCGGAAATTCCGTGTAGCCATCGACAACGACAAGGCCGTGGCGGCGCTCGAACGCCGCCACGTCGTCGTGCAACTCTGCAAGATCCTGCGCCGTTGCAGGAATGACGCTGAGTTTCAGCTTGCGAACTGCTTCGCTCATCAGTGTCTCAATCCCTGCTTGTCGATCACGCGGTTGATCTGCCACTGCTGCGCGGCGGTCAGTACGGTGTTGACCACCCAGTACAGCACCAGGCCGGACGGCATGATGACGGCGAAGGCGACCATCATCAAGGGCATCAGCATCATGATCTTCGCCTGGATCGGATCAGGCGGCTGCGGGTTGAGGCGCATCTGCCCCCACATCGCAATACCCATCAACACGGGCAGGATGTAGAAGGGATCCGGGCTGGACAGGTCGTTCAGCCACAGCATGAACGGCGCCTGGCGCAGTTCGACGGATTCGAGCAGCACCCAGTAGAGCGCAATGAACACCGGCAGCTGGATCAGGATCGGCAGGCAGCCAAGGAAAGGATTGATCTTTTCCTTCTGGTAAAGCTGCATCATCGCCTTGTTCAGCGCTTCGCGGTCATCCGCGTAGCGCTCCTTCAGTGCCTGCAGCTTCGGCTGCAGCTTGCGCATCTTCGCCATCGACTTGCCGGACGCTTCCGACAGCTTGTAGAAGAGCAGCTTGATCAGGATGGTGACGATGATGATCGCCCAGCCCCAGTTGCCGATCCAGCCATGAATCAGGTCGAGGAGCGAGAACAGGGGCTCGGCAATGATGGTCAACACGCCGTAATCAACGGAGAGTTCGAGCTTCGGCGCGACTTCGGCCAGGTGATCCTGCAACTTCGGACCGAGGTACAGGCGCTGGTGAAAACGGGTTTCCGAATCCGGCGCAACGGTCTGCGCGGGCTGGACGAAACCGGCGCGGTAGGTATCGCGCTCGATGACGCCGGCATAGAAGACGTTGCGGGTTTCGCTCGGCGGCAAGGCTGCCGCGAGGAAGTAATGCTGCAACATCGCGATCCAGCCACCGTCGGTGGTGCGGTTCAGCGGATCGTTGGCAATATCCTCAAGGTCGAGCTTTTCGTAGGACTCGCCATCGTAGATGGCCGGGCCGACGTAGGAAAAACTGGTCGGATCAAACAGGCTGCGTTCCTGCGACATCTGCCGCTTCTTGAGCTGCAGGTAGGAGTCACCACGCCATTCGGCACCACTGTTGTTGACGACGCGATATTCCATCGCGATCTCGTATTCGCCACGCTCGAAGCGGTAGATCTTTTCCACTGCCAGGCCATCGTCGCCCGTCCAGGTAAAGACGACCTGCAGCGAATCGTCGTTGTCGGCAAGGCGGAATTCATCCGCTTCGGCGGAGTAGATGTTGCGATGATCCGGTGCCGCCGCGCCGCGCGAACTGCGCAGGCCGGACTGGGTCACGTAAAGGCGACCGTCCTCGTTGCTCAGCAACTCGACAGGTTCGTCGCTGCCTTTCTCGACCGGGTAGTCGAGCAGCTCGGCGTGAACGATGTCGGCACCCTGGGTGTTGATGACGAGATCAAGCACGTCGGTGCGGACATGAACCTGCCTGCCTTTCGGCGCAACAGTCGGTTCGACCTTTTCTTCGGTGGTCGCTGCCTCGTCGTCAGCGGCAACAGCGGCAACATCCGGCACTTCGGCCGAACCTGCAGATCCAGGCTGGGAACTGCTGCCCGGGATGCTGTCGGCAGGCTGGCTGATTTCAGTGGTCGGCTGCTGCGGTGCCTGTTCTTCCTGCCAGTTGGTCCAGATCAGGAAGAGGACAAAGAAGAATGAGCCGTATAGGAAGAGTCGCTGGTTATCCATGGTGATGTTGTTTCCGGCAATTCAGCTGCGGCACGGGATCATACCCGCCAGCGGTAAATGGATGACATCGGCCGATACGGCGCAGGGTGAGCCAGCCACCGCGCAGCGCGCCGTGGCGCTCGATCGCCTCGAGGCCGTATTCGGAACAGGTCGGGTGAAAGCGGCACTGGTTCCCCAGCCACGGGCTCAGGACGAGCCGGTAGCCCTTGATGAGAATTATGAGGAGCCGCTGCATTTCCTGGTCAGTCTCCGCCAGTGCGTCGCGAGGCTCTTGCGGATCGCTTCATTGTCCGCACCGGCTGCGTCACGCTTCGCCATGACAACAATGTCGATTGGCGGCAATTCATCGGCATGATGGCGGAAGGCCTCGCGCACCTGGCGCTTGATGCGGTTGCGCCCGACGGCGCGGTTGGACACCTTGCGGGATACCGCCAGTCCGATGCGGGGGCAATCGAGTTCGTTGCCGGCCGCCAGGAGCGTGAACAGGTGGTCGGCCGATCGCACACCCTCGCGGAAGACGCGCGTGAAAGCCGCCGGGTTGAGCAGGCGAAGGTCGCGCGGAAACCGGAGGCCGGTGCGTGAACCGGCTTCAGCCGTTACGGACAGAGCTTCGCCCGGCCCTTGGCGCGGCGTGCATTGAGGACCTTGCGGCCACCCTTGGTTGCCATGCGGGCACGGAAACCGTGGGTGCGCTTGCGGCGCAGATTGCTCGGCTGGAACGTTCTTTTCATGACTCTCTATCTCGGTAATCCGGAAACGGGTTCCGCTGAAACATGACGCCGGGCATGGGAGCCCGGCGCAGGGGCGGCAAGATTACGGCGCAAGCGACTGTATGTCAACAAAAAACCGGGTTCGTCAAGGGGTTCGGACGGTTTTCCCACGGGTCCTCCGGGGCTGTGGATAACCCGTTCCAAGCGGAGTAGACTGCGGGGTCTTCTTATCGGGGAACACGCGAGCTGTCCGTCATTCATCCACGGCGGACAGAGGGGAGCAATGGCTTGAGTGATACGTGGAAACGTTGCGTCGAGGCGCTGGGCAGCGAACTGTCCGACCAGGACCTGAATACCTGGATCCGGCCGCTGCAGGCGGAAGAGCGTAATGACCAGCTGCGCCTGTTCGCGCCGAACCGCTTCGTGATGGAATGGGTGCAGGACCGCTTCATGGACGCGATCCAGGTGTCGCTGGACCGTGTTTGCGGCGATGCACAACCCGAGGTGGTCTTCGATATCGGCAGTGCGGCACGCCCCGTGACCGCGGAACCGGTTCCCCAGGAGACCCGGGGTTATGGACGCGTGCCAGCGGAGCCGCGCAAGAAAGGCGGCGTGATCGGCAGTCGGCTCAACCCGAATTTCACTTTCGACACCTTCGTCGAGGGCAAATCCAACCAGCTGGCACGCGCAGCGGCGCGACAGGTCTCGGAGAACCCGGGCCTGGCCTACAACCCGCTGTTCATCTATGGCGGCGTCGGCCTGGGCAAGACCCACCTGATGCATTCCGTCGGCAACATGCTGCTGGAACAGAATCCCAATGCGCAGATCGCCTACCTCCATTCCGAGCGTTTCGTCGGGGACATGGTCAAGGCGCTGCAGCACAACACCATTGCGGACTTCAAGCGCCTCTACCGTGGCGTTGATGCGCTGCTGATCGACGACATCCAGTTCTTCGCGAACAAGGAACGGTCCCAGGAAGAATTCTTCCACACCTTCAATGCCCTCCTCGAAGGCCAGCAGCAGGTCATCCTTACCTGCGATCGCTACCCGAAGGAAGTCGACGGCCTGGAAGAACGCCTGAAATCGCGTTTTGGCTGGGGCCTGACGGTCGCGATCGAGCCGCCGGAACTGGAAACGTCGGTGGCCATTCTCAAGCAGAAGGCAGACCAGGAAGGCACGGAAGTTCCCGACGAGGTGGCGTTCTTCATCGCGCAACGCATTCGTTCCAACGTTCGCGAACTCGAGGGGGCGCTGCGCCGCGTGATAGCAAACTCGAAGTTCACCGGCCAGCCGATCACGATGGAATTCACCAAGGAAGCGCTGCGCGACCTGCTGGCGCTCCAGGACAGGTTGATCACGATCGAGAACATCCAGAAGACCGTCGCGGAGTATTACAAGATTCGCGTGTCGGACCTCCTGTCCAAGCGCCGTAGCCGTACCATCACGCGACCGCGGCAGCTGGCGATGGCGCTGGCAAAGGAACTGACGAATCACAGCCTGCCGGAAATCGGCGATGCCTTTGGCGGGCGTGACCACACGACGGTGCTGCATGCCTGTCGCAAGATGAAGGAATTGCGGGAATCCGAGCTGCGGATTGCCGAGGACTACCAGAACCTGTTGCGCACCCTGACCACCTGAAAACAGGCGGTACAGACCGGGGGACAGCCTGTGGATAAAACTGGGGACAACTCTTATCCAGAATTCATCCACAGCTTGCACAGAGGAAGTCCGGGGTTATCCAACCCGGTTACCAGAACCGGATTATGGGTTTAACGTATTGAATTAAAAGGATAAATTATTTTTATCCACAGCTGTGCGCTGCACTAGCAGTAACAACAGTAAGGATATATATAAATAACAGTTCTTATTTAACCGAGTGGATAAGTGGGTGAAGCAATGAAATTCCAGGTACAGAGAGAGACCCTGCTGAAACCGGTTCAGGCTGTCATGGGCGTCGTTGAGCGTCGACAGACAATGCCGGTGCTTTCGAATGTCTTGATGATCGCCGAGAAGGGCCAGCTGCGCCTGACCGGTACGGATCTCGAAGTCGAGCTGGTATCCAGCATTCCGCTGGATGCAGCTGAAGATGGCGAGATCACGGTGCCCGGTCGCAAGCTGCTCGATATTCTCAAGGCACTGCCGGACGACGCCATGCTCGATATCAGCCTGGACAAGGATCGCCTGGTGATCCGTTCCGGTAAGAGCCGCTTCACCCTGGCTACACTGCCGGCTGCGGAATTCCCGCTGATCGAGGACATCAACACCCAGTCCAGCTTCGAGATCGACCAGGGCATGCTGAAGACCCTGTTTGATCGCACGGCGTTCTCGATGGCGCAGCAGGACGTCCGCTACTACCTGAACGGGCTGATGCTGGAATTGCGCGAGAGCGTTCTTCGCGCGGTCGCAACGGACGGCCACCGCCTCGCGCTGTATGACGTCGATGCGGATGTCGGCGGCAGCAACCAGCAGGTCATCGTGCCGCGCAAGGGCATCCTCGAACTGCAGCGTCTGCTCGGTGACAGCGAGGATTCGCTGAAGCTGGATGTTGGCAGCAACCATATCCGCATCGAGATGGAAGGCCTCCGGTTCACCTCCAAGCTGATTGACGGCCGCTTCCCGGATTACGAGCGGGTCATCCCGCAGGGCGGCGACAAGGAGCTGGTGATGGACCGCCAGTTGCTGAAGGAAGCCCTGGGCCGTACGGCGATCCTGTCGAACGAGAAATACCGCGGCATCCGCCTGATGCTGTCGGCCGGCACACTGAAGATCCAGGCGCATAACCCGGACCAGGAAGAGGCCGAGGAAGAACTGGAAATCGACTACAACGGCGAAGAGCTCGAGATCGGCTTCAACGTGACCTACCTGATGGACGCACTCGGCGCCGTGCATGGCGACGAAGTGACCGTGGGCCTTTCGGACCCGAATTCCTCCTGCCTGATCGAGGAGCCAGGTAACGAGAAGGCCAGGTATGTCGTGATGCCGATGCGCCTGTAATCACGGGTTACTGGAGACCAGGAGGCTCATGCCGGTAAAGCATCTCTCGGTTCGGGATTTTCGCTGCTTCGAATCAGTGGCACTGGACCTGGACCCGGACACCACCTGGATCGTCGGACAGAACGCCTCGGGCAAGACTTCCTTGCTCGAGGCGTTGTTCTTTCTGGGACACGGACGGAGTTTCCGTTCGGGGCGTGCGGAGCGCGTCATTCGCAGCGGGGCGGAGCGGTTCGAGCTGGTCGCCCGTCTCGAAGGTGAAGACGGCGCGCGCGAACGGGTGCTGGGTATGGCACGCGGCCCGCAGGGTGGTGAGGCCAGGCTCGGTGGTGAGGACGTTCGAAGCTTCGCCGAAGTGGCTCAGGCCCTGCCGGTGGTAATCCTGGATTCCGAGATGAACCGCCTGGTCAGCGAAGGGCCGGGGCATAGGCGGCGGTGGCTCGACTGGGGTTTGTTCCACGTGGAACCAGGATTCCTCGAAACGTGGCGATCCTTCCAGCGAGCGCTGCGGCAGCGAAACCAGGCTCTGAAGCAGGGAATGCCGGACAGGGCCATCCTGCCCTGGACAGACGCGCTGTCAAAAGCGGGTGAAGAGCTGCACGAGTTGCGGCAGGCGTATTTCCAGTCGCTCCAGGAACTCTGCGCCGAATACCTGCAGGCAGCGCTGCCGGAAATACCAATAGAGCTTTCCTACCGCCGCGGCTGGGCCCAGGACGAGAGCTATCGGGATTCGATCGAAAAGAGCCACGATCGGGACCGGGAATTCGGCAATACCCGGCCCGGACCGCACAGGGCGGATATCCGCATCACGTCGGAGGGCATACCGGCAACGGAGCGAGTCAGCCGGGGCCAACAGAAAATGCTGGCCGGCGCACTATGGCTCGCCCAGGTCAAGATGTTCGGGGAGGGGACCGGCCGTCGTAGCCTCCTGCTGGTCGATGACCTGGCGGCCGAACTGGATGGGGATCGTCTCGCGCGATTTCTCGAGCTGCTCGGACGCCAGCAAGTCCAGCAGGTCCTCACCGCGATTGATCAC
>JAWWBT010000075.1:0-11232 GCA_033720815.1 Gammaproteobacteria bacterium
CAATTCCAAACCGATTTCGCGACCGGTGAGCAAGGCTTCTTCCGCGGCAAGGCTGACCAGCGCACCGATGCGGCGCGCTTCGGTTTCGATGTCCTCGTCACCCGCGGCGAAATTCAGCGTGGTGAGCGCAGCCGCCGACAGCAGTGCCATCAATACCATCACGACCAGCAGTTCGATCAGCGTGAATCCCTGCCGGTACCGCGTGGCGGAAACGGGTCTCATGCCGGTCAGTCGGAATTCCAGTTGCCGATGTCGGCGTTCACGTCTTCGCCGCCCGGCTGGCCATCGGCGCCCAGCGAATAGATATCCACGGCACCATGTTCGCCCGGGCTCAGGTAACGGTATTCGTTACCCCAGGGATCCTTCGGGATGCGATCGAGATAACCGCCTTCCTTGTAGTTGCGCGGTTCAGGATTGCCGCTGGGACGTTCGACCAGGGCTTGCAGTCCCTGCTCCGTGCTCGGGTAGTTGTAGTTATCGAGCTTGTACAGGTCGAGTGCGGCCTTGATGGCACGGATGTCACTCTTCGCCTTCACCACGCGTGCCTTGTCGGGCTCACCCATGATGTTGGGAACAACGACGCTCGCAAGGATGCCGATGATGACGATGACAACCATGATTTCAATCAGCGTGAAGCCACGCTGGAGCTTGAGTGCAGGCATGTGCATTTCCGTTTGATGATGTCTTTGTGAACTGCTGACGGCTCCCCCATGGCTCGCTTGCCCCGGCGCGTTGACCACGCCGGAAGGCTCACGTATACCGTCAGACGCCCAATCATACACAAACAGGTGACCACTTGATGACTGCCGGGTTCCGGGGTTTCACGATTATTGCACTGCGCGCATTCCGCCCGGCGTGGCCGCTGGCGGCAATTGCGGCCATTGCCTTGCTGCTGGGAGCACTCGGTGACTGGAGCGACGTGGCACTGCGCTACGAGCGTGCAGCGGTGCTGGATGGCGAAATCTGGCGACTTGCGAGCGGTCATCTCGTGCACCTGTCGGCCAGCCATCTCTGGCTCAACCTCGGCGGTATGGCGCTGGTGGTACTGCTGTTCGGGCGTGCCGTGCCGGCCGGGCAGTGGTGGCTTGCAGCATTATTCTCGCTGTTGGTGACGTCGGCGGGCTTTCTCATCCTTGAGCCGCAGCTGCAGTGGTATGTCGGTCTTTCCGGCATGCTGCACGGCCTGATCCTTGCCGGAGCATATCTTGATGTCACCTTTCCGTGCAGGGAGCGCAATATCCTCGTCGTCATTGTCATTGCAAAGCTGCTGTGGGAGCAGGCCTACGGCGCGCTGCCGTTTACCGCTGAGGCGGCGGGCGGACCGGTGGTGGTTGATGCTCACCTGTATGGAGCAATCGGTGGAATTGCGGCAGTCGTCGCAATCCGGGCAAGAGACAGGCGTCGCACTCAGGTATAATCGCGGCCCTTGTACACGAAGTGGCCCCAGTGCATCTTGGCTGCGGGTTGCTGGCAGAATTGACGCACCGTCGTGATGTCACCATGGCATTCACGATGGAAGAAGAATCACTCGCACAAGCGACAGGGGGAAATCCATGTCCTACGCATTCGTGTTCCCGGGCCAGGGTTCACAGTCCGTTGGCATGCTGGCTGACCTGGCCAGCGCGCATGATGAAGTGAAAGACACCTTTGCCGAGGCGTCCGACGCCCTTGGCTACGACCTCTGGAAACTCGTCCAGGAAGGTCCTGAAGAATCTCTCAACAGCACCGAACGCACGCAGCCCGCGCTGCTGGCGGCCGGTGTTGCCGTGTGGCGCGTACTTGCCGAAAACGGTGTGAAGCGTCCTGAAATCATGGCGGGTCACAGCCTGGGCGAATATTCCGCGCTGGTCTGTGCCGGCGCGCTGGATTTCGCCGATGCCATCAGGCTGGTCGAATTCCGCGGCCAGGCCATGCAGGAAGCTGTCCCGGCCGGTACCGGTGCCATGGCGGCCATTCTCGGCCTGGCCGATGACGATGTGCGGGCCGTCTGCGAAGCGAGTGCGAATGGCGAAGTCGTGAGCGCCGTGAACTTCAATGCGCCGGGCCAGGTCGTGATTGCCGGTAACAAGGCGGCAGTGGAACGCGCGGTCGAGGCGGCGAAGGAAAAGGGTGCCAAGCGCGCCATCGAGCTTCCGGTCAGCGTGCCGTCGCACTGCAGCCTGATGCAGCCGGCAGCGGACAAGATGGCCGAGCGCCTGAAGGACGTAAAGATCGTCGCGCCGAAGGTTCCCGTCATCCACAACGTGGATGTCGAGCGTCATTCCGACCCGGAAGAAATTCGCCAGGCACTGGTGGCGCAGTTGCACAGCCCGGTACGCTGGGTCGAGACCATCGAGATGATGTCGGACGATGGCATCCTCGGCGTGGCTGAATGTGGTCCTGGCAAGGTGCTTGCCGGACTGAACCGCCGGATCGACAAGACGATGGATGTCTATCCTGTGTTTGACGTGGCCAGCCTCGAGAAGACGCTGGACGCGCTGGGAGACTGAATTCCAATGGGGAGCAATGACATGTTGAAGGGCGAAATTGCCGTCGTGACCGGCGCCTCGCGTGGCATCGGTCGCGCGACCGCCGAGGCGCTGGGCAATGCCGGCGCTACCGTGATCGGTACGGCCACCAGTGACAAGGGTGCCGATGCCATCACCGAGTACATGAAGGCGGCCGGCATCGAGGGCGAAGGCCGCGTGCTGAATGTCAGCGAAAAGGAATCGATGGACGAATTCCTCAAGGCAGTGACGAAGGATTTCGGTGCGCCGACCATCCTCGTGAACAATGCCGGCATCACGCGTGACAACCTGCTGATGCGCATGAAGGACGAGGAGTGGGATGCCGTGCTGCGGACGAATCTCGATTCCATCTACCATATGTCAAAAGGCGTCATGCGCGGCATGATGAAGGCCAAGAAGGGCCGTATCATCAACATTGCATCCGTGGTGGGCCTGATCGGTAATCCGGGGCAGGCAAATTACTGTGCGGCGAAGGCCGGCATCATCGGCTTTTCCAAGTCGATGGCGCGTGAAATCGGCTCCCGCGGCATTACGGTAAACGTCGTTGCCCCGGGTTTCATCGATACCGACATGACCAAGGCACTGCCGGAAGCACAGCGCGATGCGCTGCTGGCCCAGGTGCCGCTGGGCCGTCTCGGCGCCCCCGAGGATATCGCCCAGGCGGTGCTGTTCCTGGCCTCGCCGGGCGGCGCCTACATCACCGGTGAGACGATTAACGTGAATGGTGGCATGCACATGCCGTAAACTGTCCCTGAGAACGGGGCAATGGATATTGGATACCGGGTGAAAAGCGCATTCAAACGTTCGTTTTTCACTCGTGTGGCAGGCCGCTGGGGTTTTCTCTAAAATACCGCCCGCAGTGGCAGTGAGCCGAACATTTTCTGACTGCCTGTACGGCAAATACTGGAGGACTGAATAGTCATGAGCAGCGTTGAAGAACGTGTCAAGAAGATCGTCGTTGAACAGCTGGGTGTTAAGGAAGACGAAGTAAAGTCTGAAGCTTCCTTCGTCGACGACCTCGGCGCCGACTCCCTGGACACCGTGGAGCTGGTGATGGCACTGGAAGAAGAATTCGAGTGTGAAATCCCGGACGAAGACGCCGAGAAGATCACGACGGTCCAGCAGGCCATCGATTACATCAACCAGCATCTCGGCGACAACTGATCCATCAGTCGCCAGTGAGACGTCGCCGTTGCCTCTGTTGAGGCAACGGCTTCGCGTTTTCTGGCGGTATGAATGATCGTTGATATTCCGTAGCTGAAAGACAGTTCCAGAGGTGTACCTTGTCCAAGCGTCGCGTCGTCGTCACTGGTCTCGGCATCGTTTCGCCTGTCGGTAACGATATCGAAACCGCCTGGAAGAACATCAAGGCGGGCAAGAGCGGCATTGCGCCGATCACGCATTTCGATGCATCGAATTACCCGACGCGCTTTGCCGGCGAGATCAAGGATTTCGATATCGGTGAATACCTGCCCGCGAAGGATGCGCGCAGGATGGATCCGTTCATCCATTACGGCATGGCCGCGTCCATCCAGGCGATCCGGGATTCGGGTATCGAGGTCACCGAGGACAATGCGCACCGCATCGGTTCGATTGTCGGTGCCGGTATCGGTGGGCTTGATTCCATCGAGAAGAATTCGCTGCTGATCCATGAGCACGGTGGCCCGAAGAAGGTCTCGCCGTTCTTCGTGCCCGGCAGCATCATCAACATGATTTCCGGCAACCTGTCGATCATGTACGGCATGAAGGGTCCTAACCTTGCCGTCGTTACCGCGTGCACGACGGCCACGCACAGCATCGGTCTTGCAGCGCGCACGATTGCCTATGGTGATGCGGATGCCATGGTCGCCGGTGGTGCCGAACACGCGACGACACCGTTGGGTATCGGCGGCTTCTGTGCAGCGCGCGCACTGTCGACGCGTAATGATGACCCCGAGAAGGCATCCCGTCCCTGGGACAAGGACCGTGACGGTTTTGCACTCGCAGACGGTGCCGGTGTTGTCATGCTCGAAGAGTACGAGCACGCGAAGGCTCGTGGCGCGACCATCTACGCCGAGCTGGTCGGTTTCGGCATGAGCGGCGACGCGCATCACATGACCGCGCCGCCGGAAGACGGTGAAGGCGCGCGCCAGTGCATGACGAATGCGCTGCGTGATGCTGGCCTGAATGCCGAAGACGTGCAGTACGTGAACGCGCACGGTACATCGACCAAGGTGGGCGACAAGGGCGAGACGATTGCCATCAAGCGTGCCTTCGGTGATCACGCCGGCAAGCTGGCCGTGTCCTCGACCAAGTCGATGACAGGACACCTGCTGGGTGCCGCTGGCGGCGTCGAGGCGCTGTTCACCATCAAGGCCCTGCAGGACCAGGTCGCACCGCCGACCATCAACCTGGATAACCCTGACGAAGGGTGTGACCTTGATTACGTGCCGCACAAGGCCCGTGACATGAAGATCGACATCGCGCTGTCGAATTCCTTCGGTTTCGGCGGCACCAACGGCACGCTGGTATTCCGGAAGGCCTGAGGCATCCCTCGGGCCGTCCCGGCGCCGCGGAGTCACCCACATGACTGACCGCGCAGTGCATCTCCACGAACTCGCGGCAGGGCCGGATCTCCTGGCCCTGCATGCCGCGAATCCCGAGCGTTACCCCTTTCTCCTGCAGAGCGTTGCCAGTGGCACCGTGCAGGGCCGTTACGACATCCTTTTCGCGTTTCCCGGTGAAACCATTGCACTGGATCCGGAAAACCGCCTGCCCGGAGCCCGGCAGGTGGATGCTTTCCTGGGCGCGCTGGATGCAGGCTGGCGCAAGGAAGCAATCCCTCGCAGCGGTTCGGAATTGCCGTTTACCGGCGGCTGGTTCGTCTATCTCGGCTACGAGCTGGCAGGCGAAATCGAACCAAAACTGCGCCTGGACCTGCCGGACGACCTGCCTGTAGCCGCCGCGACCCGTATCCCGGTGGCCATCGTCACGGAGCATGCGACGGGTCGCAGCTGGATTGTCGCGGAAGAAGGTCATGCGCAACGCATCGCCGATGTGCAGTCCGATATAGCCGCAAGCCCGTCGTTCGTTGAGAAGGGTTTCCACGTCGGGGAAATGCGTGAAGAGAATCCTTCGCAATATACCGATGCGGTTGCGCGGGCTATCCGTTACATCATCGATGGCGATGTCTTCCAGGCAAACCTGTCGCGCAAGTGGGAGACGACTGTCCCCGCCGGCACTCGGCATGCCGATATCTATTCCCGTCTTCGTGCCGCGAACCCCGGCCCGTTCAACGGCCTTGCGACCTGGGGCGAAAAGGCCGTGATTTCGTCGTCACCGGAAAGGCTCGCGGAATTCCGGGATGGCATCGTGCAGACGCGACCGATTGCCGGCACGCGGCCGCGAGGCGCCACGCCGGATGAAGACGAGGCGCTGACGAAGGAATTGATCGGTCATCCGAAGGAACGCGCCGAACACGTCATGCTGATCGACCTCGAGCGTAATGACATGGGCCGTGTCGCGAAGCCGGGCAGTGTGCATGTCGACGAGATGATGGTGCTGGAAACCTACGCGCACGTGCATCACATCGTTTCGAATATCCGCGCCGAAGCGCGCGAGGACGTTACACCCGGCGAGATCATCGCCGCGGTTTTCCCCGGTGGCACCATCACCGGTTGCCCGAAGGTTCGCTGCATGGAAATCATCAGCGAACTGGAAGCTTCGCCGCGCAGCGCCTATACCGGTTCCATGGGATACCTGAACCGGGATGGCAGCTTCGACCTGAATATCCTCATTCGCAGCATGATCCGCGACGGCGAACGGCTGAGTTTCCGCGCCGGCGCGGGCATCGTCTACGATTCTGTCCCGGAGAACGAACTGGCCGAAACAAGGGCCAAGGCCCGCGGGCTGGAAGTTGCGCTGGCACCACGAGGTGATTCCGGCAAGGACTCGCGCTAAGGCGCCAGGAGGACAACATGCTCTGGATCAATGGCGAGGAAGCGACCCGTATTTCGGCACTGGACCGAGGGTTTGCGTACGGCGATGGCGTGTTTGAAACCATGCGGCTGGTCAACGGTGAATTGCCACTCTGGAAGTATCACCGTGAGCGCCTGTATCGCGGTCTTGAAATACTGGGTATTCCCGTCGAGAAGGATACCTTGCAGGCCGAATTGCGCCGTGCGGCGCATCGCCATGGAAATGGCATGCTCAAGCTGACGGTCACGCGTGGTGAAGGAGGCCGTGCCTACCGTCCTCCCGCTGCCTCGGACACACGCGCGACTCGCATCATCCAGGGCAAGCCTTTCGAACGGAATGCTGCCGCGGAACAGGATGGGGTCGATGCCATGCTCTGCGAAACACTGCTCGGGAATCATCCGTCGCTGGCCGGCCTCAAGCACCTCAACCGTCTCGAACAGGTGCTGGCATCGCGCGAGCTGGACGAGCGTGGCGTTGCCGAGGGCCTCATGCGCGATGCAGGAAACTGCATTGCCGAAGGGACGTTCACGAATATCTTTCTGGTCGAATCCGGTGCGCTGGTCACGCCGCCAGTGCGGGGCGGCGTTGCCGGTGTAATGCGGCGCTGGTTGCTGGAGGAAGCGGAACGCATGGACCTGGGCACTGACGAACGTGCGATCACGCTGGAAGACGTGCACGGTGCGGACGAAGTCTTCGTCTGCAACAGTGTCATCGGTATCTGGCCGTTGCGCTCGCTGGAACAGCGAAAGCTGCGTTCCGGTACAATCACACGGAGCCTGCAGGCGCGTATCGAATCCCTTTTTTCGGAGTAAGCAATGCTCAAGAAGCTTGTCCTGCTGCTGGTCTTTTCGATCAGTGCGGCCCTTGTTGCGTACGGCTGGATGCAATGGCACCGCTGGCACGAGGCGCCGCTGCCGATTGATGAAACGACCGTGGTGCAGGTCGCGCCAGGAACGGCGCTGAGCCGTCTTGCCGAGCGACTGGCAAGTGACGGCATCATCGAATCCGACATGGACCTGAAGATCCTGGCGCGGCTCGAAGAGAAGGCCGCACGCATCCAGGCTGGCGAGTATCGTGTCGAACCCGGCACGACACTCGCAGGGCTGCTCGACATGATGGTGAGCGGTGAAGTGCTGTTGCACAGCCTCACCATTGTCGAAGGCATGAATTTCCGCGAACTTCAGCAGCGCGTGAATGCACACGGCGCGCTGGCTCATGAACTGTCCGAAGCCGATGGGGCCGCGGTCATGGCGGCTATCGGGAAACCCGACATGCACCCGGAAGGGCGCTTCCTGCCGGAGACCTACCATTTCCCGCGTGGTTTGACCGATACCGAATTCTACCGACGTGCGGCAAAAGCGCTGGACGAGATTCTCGCGATCGAATGGGAAAATCGTGAAGACGACCTGCCCTACGATTCGCCATATGATGCCTTGATCATGGCCTCGATCATCGAAAAGGAAACCGCGATTCCCGAGGAGCGCGACGAGATCGCCGGCGTTTTCGTACGGCGCCTCGAAAAGGGCATGCGCCTGCAGACCGACCCGACCGTCATCTATGGCCTGGGCGAGGATTACACCGGCGATATCACCTACCGCAACCTGCGTACCGACACGCCGTACAACACCTACACGCGTGGCGGGCTGCCGCCGACGCCCATCGCTATGCCTGGCGTGGATGCCATTCATGCAGCGATGCACCCGGCCGAAGGTGACAGCCTCTACTTCGTGGCGACAGAAGGTGGCCGACATCATTTCTCGTCAACACTGGAAGAACACAACCGCATGGTTCGGAAGTGGCAATCGCGTCGCAAGCCACTCGATGAAGAGGACAAGCAATGAGCCGTGGCCTGTTCATCACGCTTGAAGGCGGGGAGGGAGTAGGCAAGTCCACCCAGCTTGAAGTGATTCGTGATCATCTCGAGGCTGCCGGTATTCCTTTGCTGATGACACGCGAGCCGGGCGGTACGCCATTTGCAGAATCCATTCGCGAACTGTTGCTCGCACCGCGCCAGGAAAAGGTTGCCAGTGACACGGAATTGCTGTTGATGTTCGCAGCACGCGCGCAGCACCTGGAAACGGCCATCAAGCCGGCACTGGCTGCCGGTACGTGGGTGGTCTGTGACCGCTTTACCGATGCGACCTACGCGTACCAGGGCGGTGGCCGTGGCGTCGCAATGGAACGGATCGCCGAGCTTGAGCAATGGGTGCAGGGTGACTCGCGCCCGGATATCACCCTCCTGTTGGATGCGCCCGTCGAGATTGGCCTGGAACGCATGCGCGAACGTGGCAACCTGGACCGGTTCGAGCAGGAAAAGGCGGACTTCTTCGAGCGTGTACGCCAGGTCTACCTGGATCGCGCAAATGCGGAACCGGATCGCTGGTGCGTGATTGATGCCGCCCAGCCGCTGGAGTCGGTGTCTGGCGACCTGCGCCGCGTCCTCGATGACCTGCTGGAGTCGCAATGATCCATCATGATTATCCATGGCTGGCTGATGCGGCGCGGCGCCTGCAGGATTATCGCCAGCGGGAACGCCTGCCGCATGCCTTGCTGATCACCGGGCCGGCAGGGCTCGGCCAGCTCCAGCTTGCCGAGGAATTCATCCAGTCGGTCTTCTGTCGTGAGCCGGGAGACGACGGTGCCTGCGGCAAGTGCAGTGCCTGCACGCAGTTTCTTGCCGGCAGTTTTGCCGATTATCACGAAGTCACGCTGGAAGAAGACGACAAGGGCAAGCTGCGCAAGCAGATCGTCGTCGACCAGGTGCGCCGCCTTTCCGAAACACTCGGCATGATGGCGAGCCAGGGCGGCTGGAAGGCCGCGCTGGTGCATCCGGCGGATGCCATGAATACCAATGCTGCCAACAGCCTGCTGAAGACGCTGGAAGAGCCGCCCGCACGCAGCCTCATCGTGCTGGTCTCGCATCGTCCTGCCATGCTTCCAGCGACCATTCGCAGCCGCTGCCAGCAGCTGGCGGTTCGTCCGTGTCCGCCGGAGATCGGTGAGGCCTGGTTGGCTGAGCAGGGTGTGGACGAGCCTGCCGCAGCGCTTGCCTACGCGAATGGGTCGCCGTTGCGGGCGCTGGAGCTGCACGAAAACGGTTTGCTGGCCGGGCGCGCGGCAATGCTCGATTCGATCCTGAAGCTGGCGACGCGGCGCCAGGCCCCGGTACCGCTGGCCGAAGAGCTGGAAAAATCGGACGTGGTTGGCGCCGTGGAATGGCTGGAGGCGATGACCGAAGACCTGATTCGCCTGCGCCAGGTCGGAGAGGACGGACGCCTGCGCAACCCCGATCTTGTTAACTCCTTGAAAACAATGGCAGAACGCTTAAACTTGGAAGCATTGCACCGCTACCTGAAAGCGGTGCGCCAAGGTCGCCGCCTGCTGGACTCGCAAGCCAACACGCGGCTGCTGCTGGAAAGCCTGCTGTTGCCCTGGGCACAGCAACTCGATGACACTGTCATCAACCAACTGCTGGAAGGATAAGCACCACGGCTACGCCATCACCGCGACAGGGCATCCTGACGCTGACGATCAAGGACAAGAGCGCGCTGTACGTGGCGTACATGCCATTCATCAAGAATGGCGGCCTGTTCATCCCGACCAGCAAGCCTTACCGCCTCGGCGATGAAGTCTTCATCCTGCTGACGCTGATGGACCAGACCGAGCGCCTGCCGGTAGCCGGACGTATCGTCTGGGTAACGCCACGTGGTGCGCAGGGCAAGCGCGCTGCCGGTATCGGTGTGCAGTTCTCCGACCAGGATGGCGGGCAGACGCAGAAGAAGATCGAGACCTACCTCGCCGGCGCACTGGGCGCCGACCGTCCGACGCACACGATGTAATTCACCGGATATGCAGCCGGGGCGGTGCTGCCGTCCCGGCTTTTTCGTGTCCGAGGAACAGGAAATTTCATGTTTATCGATTCGCATTGCCATCTCGACATGCTGACGCCCGTAAAGGAAAGCGGTGCCGCCGATGCAGTACTGACCGCGGCGCGCGATGCCGGCGTGAAGAAATTCATCTGCATTGGCGTAAACCTTGACGACCTGCCGGCGATGCGCCAGCTCGTGAAGCCATACGACGACGTGTGGACGACCGTTGGCGTGCATCCCTGCGCGCAACCGGAAGCCGAGCCGACGGTCGAGGAGCTTGTCGAACTGGCTGCTGATGAACGGTGCGTCGCAATTGGTGAAACCGGCCTGGATTATCACTACGACCAGGTGCCGCGCGAGGTCCAGCAGGAACGGTTTCGTCGCCACGTGCGCGCTGCGGTGAAGACCGACAAGCCGTTGGTGATTCATACGCGCGATGCGCGCGAGGATACGATCAGGATTCTGAAAGAAGAGGGCGCAGAACACTGCGGCGGTGTGCTGCATTGCTTTACCGAGTCGCTGGAGATGGCCGAGGCAGTCCTGCCGTTGAATTTCTGTATTTCCTTTTCCGGGATCGTCAGCTTCCGTAACGCCGAAAGTCTGCGCGAGGTTGCACGGAAGCTGCCGCAGGATCGCATCCTCGTGGAAACCGATGCACCGTATCTTGCGCCAGTACCGAAGCGCGGCAAGGAGAACCAGCCTGCGTGGGTGAAGCACGTGGCGGAATGCATTGCCGAGACGCGTGGTGATTCGTTAGCCGACGTCGCCAAGTACACTACACGGAACACGGAGAGGCTGTTCCGCATCTGAGTTGAATCAACGTCCGGAAAGGAAAAAGGCGCCGCGAGGCGCCTTTTTCATTGCTCGTGCTGTTCGACCGATCAGCCGGCCTGGAGGCC
>JAWWBT010000076.1:0-11208 GCA_033720815.1 Gammaproteobacteria bacterium
GCATTCTCGATCGCGCTGACGAACTGGCCGAAATCCGCATCGCTGTCGACCGGGTTGAATTCGGACGCGTTGACGATCAGCAGCGGCGAAGCCGCGTAGTGATGGAACAGGCGCGAGTACGCGTCGGCGAGTTTTTCGAGGTAACCCGGCTCGATCTGCTGCTCGAAACCGATGCCGCGCTTCTCGATCCGGCGCATCAGCACTTCGACCGGCGCCTGCAAGTAGATGACCAGGTCGGGACGTGGCGCATCGATCGCCAGGTGTCGGTAGGTCTGTTCGTACAGTGCCAGTTCGTCCGGGTCGAGCGTGATCTCGGCAAACAGGCGATCCTTTTCGAGCAGGAAATCCATCACGCGCACCGGGCTGAACATGTCGGCCTGGCGCAGGTCCTGCATCTGCCGCGCGCGCTGGAACAGGAAGAACAACTGGGTGGGAAGCGCATAGCGCTTCGGCGACTCGTAGAAACGTTCGAGAAACGGATTTTCTTCAGCCTGCTCGAGCACCAGGTCGCTGCCGTAATGGGCGGCGAGACGCCGTGCGAGGCTGGTCTTGCCGACGCCGATCGGTCCTTCGATCACGATATGCCGGGGCTGTCTCTCTGCCGTCATCGTTCCTTTCCGTCGTCTGCAAGGCACGTGATCCCGCTCGAATCCACGGCTGCCGCCAGCTTGCTCACCGCCCCGATCCCGGGAATTTCGAGTTCGGGTTCGAGTTCCCGCAAAGGATACAGCACGAAGTTGCGTTGCGGGATGCCCGGATGCGGCACGACCAGGCGATCCGATTCGATCACCTCATCACCGTATAAAAGGATATCGAGGTCCAGCGTACGCGGCCCCCAGTGCTGCTCCCGGCGGCGATCGTGCGCCGCCTCGATGACCTGGAGGGATTCAAGCAATGCGAGCGGTTCGAGGAGGGTCGTGATCTCGGCAACGCCATTGATGAAATCGTCCTGCGCCACCGGGCCCATCGGTGCCGAGCAGTACCAGGAAGAACGCCGCAGGAATTCGGTGCCGGGGAGGTCGGCCAGCATGGCGCAGGCTGATTCGAGCTGTTCGCGCGGACCACCCACCTCACCGGCCAGGTTGCTGCCCAGCGCGATCCAGCTCGTGGTCCCGGCGCTCTCAGTCATTGTTGCCCTTGCCGCCACGGCCACCCCGCCGGCGAGAACGCCCGCCACGACGGCGACCACCGCCCCTGCTGCCGCCATCACTACCGGAGGGAGCGCTCAGCATTTCGCGTTGTTTCGGGCCATCGACGACCTGCACGTCGGTCCAGAACTGCGCCGTTTCGAGGTCGACTTCACCGACCTCCGCGCGCAACAGCATGAAGTCGTAGGCGGCGCGAAAGCGCGGATGACCCAGCAGGCTCAGCGCCCGCTTGCCCGACTTGAACCGGAAGCGGGACTGCAACTGCCAGACCTCGCGCATCGGCACCGCAAAGCGCTTCGGCAAGGCGACGAACTGCTGCTGCCGCGATGTCACTTCATCGGCAGCGATATGCAGGGCCTCGGCCGGCTTGCAACCGGACTTCTCCAGTTCGGCCACCTGCTGCTGCACCGGGTCCCAGAGGAACGCCGCGAACAGGAAGAAGGGGCTCACCGGCTTGTCATCGGAGATGCGCTCGTCCGTATTCTTCAGCGCACGCGCCACGAAGGCCTGGCCGCCGGAATCCGGGTCGCGCTGGAAGGCCTTTTCGGTCAGCGGGAAAAGCTCCTGCATCAGGCCGTAATCGCGCAATTGCTCCCAGGTATCCACGGCCTTGCCGGCCAGGAACAGCTTGAGGATTTCCTCGAACAGCCGTGCCGGCGGGATATCGCGCAGCAACGGCGCCAGTTCGGCAATCGGCGCAGCTGTCGTTTTCTCGATGCGGAAGCCGAGCTTGGCCGCGAAGCGCACGGCGCGCAGCATGCGCACCGGATCTTCGCGGTAACGCGTTTCCGGATCGCCGATCAGGCGCAACAGGCCCTTGTCGAGATCCGGCACCCCGGCGACGTGGTCCACCACCGAAAAATCGGCAATGTTGTAATAGAGCGCGTTGACGGTGAAATCACGGCGGAAAGCATCCTCTTCCAGCGTGCCGTAGACGTTATCGCGCAGGATGCGGCCAGAATCGTCCAGCGACAGTTCGGGATGGTCTTCATCGGCCTGCTGGGCTCGGAAGGTGGCGACCTCGATGATCTCCCGACCGAAGCGCACGTGCACCAGCTTGAACCGCCGCCCGATCATCCGCGCGTTGCGAAACAGGTCGTTTACCTGCTCCGGCGAGGCATCGGTGGCAATGTCGAAATCCTTCGGCTCAAGCCCCAGCAACAGGTCGCGCACGCCACCACCGACAAGGAAGGCCTGGTAACCGGCATTGTGCAACCGGTACAGGACCTTCAGCGCGTTCGGGGATATGCGTGAGCGGGATATGTTGTGGTCAGGTCGTTCGATGATGACCTTGCTGTTTTTTGCGTCTTCCGTTGGCACGGTTGCTTGATTTCCACTTTCAGCGCGAGGCGAAGCCTCGTATAATAGCAGCCTGTCGCGGTCCCGTGGCAGTTCAAGCGGTAAAGCTCCCTTCGTCTAGTGGTTAGGACGTGGCCCTCTCAAGGCTGAAACACGAGTTCGAATCTCGTAGGGAGCGCCAACCGCTCCCGCACATAGGCCATAGAGCGCCAACCGCTCCCGCATTCAGGCTATAGAGTGCCAACCGCTCGTTCCCGAAGCTCCCCGAATCGATAATCCGGCAGTCTTTTGCCAGTTTGGCAGTTGCTCGCCACCCTCGTCCCTGCATCGCGACTTGATCTCCCGTGATCTCCGTGGGATACAGGAATCCGGGGTTCGACGGGAGAAAGACCATGCGCCATTCCACCCTGCCAGCCGTTCTTGTCCTGCTGCTCGCACCAGCCACGGGTTCAGCACTGGTGGGCGATGCGATCATTCTGGAGCCCGAACAGCTCGAAACCCTCGAGCAGGTTTCCAGGGATATGGAGAAGACTTCGGCATCCGACGCCCTGGAACATCTCATCGCAAAGCCCGCCGGCGAGCCTCTTACTGAATACCGCCTGCGCAAGGCACTGCTCGCACAAGCCCTGCCACTCGATCCCGTCACCCGCAACCAGGTCGAATCACTGACCCGGCGTGATGCAAGAGTGATGGTATGGATGGAACATCCCGGCACAACGCGCAGGCCCGGTGTCGCCATCGATGTTGCAGCCACCGCGAAACACCTGCTCCGACAGGATGATTCATTCAGGAAGGCACAGCAGATATCCGCGGCTGCCTTCGCCGGCAAGTCCCTGCACGTTGATGACGAAAACGCCTGGCGCACGTTCGCAAGGATGGTCGACGCCGACCTCGCGGCTGCAACCCTACGCGCGCACCTCGGCCAGTCGCCGGTTGAAAAAGCCCTTGCCGACCTAGCGATAGCGACCGGGTCGAGCGAGCTCGCAATGGACCTCGTGTCGAAGGGTAACGGCGAGCGCCTGGTGAACCTGGCCGGGGACGTACTCAACGCCTTCCCGAACTCGCAGGAGAGGCTTGTGAAAGCCGGGCTGCAACAACCGGAACTGGCAGCCGTGATGCTCGGTGAGCTTCGCGATCACGCCAATACACCCTGGGCTCGGGAGCTGCTGAAAAGGGAACTCGAAAGCCCGCAACTGGGTATCGCTGCAGCGGTATCCATCGGTCGCGGCGGTGACGATGCCCTGCTTGCCGACATGTATTCATTGCTGGCCAGCAACAGCCCGGGGGCACCCAATGCAGCGCTTGCACTGCACATGAGCCATTCGCCCTACGCCATCACGCTCCTGCAGCGCTACCTTGACGAACAGCCGGATGGACAGCTTGCCGGCCAGGTAAAGGAGTGGCTGAAATGAAAATCCGTCGCATCCTCCTTGCCAGCCTCCTCCTGGTGCCTGTGGCACAAGCCGAGGAATTCACCTACACGGAAAACGACAACAGCGGAAACAACATCGCCCTGGGCTATCCGCCACCGCAGCCGGTGGCCACGAATACGCCCGGTGCATACTTCCGCGAGTACGACTTCATGCACGCCGTGCACCAGTCGCTCGCGATGAACAACGACTTCATCGCAGCCAGCATCATCGGCCAGACATGGGTAGGTGAAGATATCTGGGCATACCGGTTCGGCGACCCGGACAACCTGTCGAACGCGGGCACCGCGGAGGGTTCGGTCCTGGTGAATGCCGGCATTCACGCCCGTGAATGGCAAACCCAGGAAGCCTCGACAGGCCTGATGGAATATCTCGCATCGATTGCCAATGACGGTGGTGTGGGTGAATACCTGAAGGACAACCTCAATATCGTCATTATCCCGTCGCACAACACGGACGGTTTTCGCCAGACACAGACCTTCTGGCAGTCAGTCACGAACACCGAGGCCCAGCCGCGCGATGGCCGCATGCGTCGAAAGAACCTGCATGCTCCGAGTGGCGCAACGGTTGACGACTCGCTGTCGACGACCGGCGATAACCTCTATGGCGTTGACCTCAACCGCAATTCGAAATGGGGCTTCGCGGATAACGGCGGATCCAGCGGCGACCTGACCAACCTCACCTATCGCGGTGCAAGCATCGCCAGCGAACCTGAAACGCAGGCTCTACTGAATGCGATTGATCTCGCACCGAACCTGCGCTTCTATGAAGACACGCATTCCTTTTCGCAGCTGATGTTCGTGCCACAGACGGGCAATACGAAACGCGACGAGCAGGCGCGTAATCTCGCGCAATTGATGTCGGACGCCGTTGGCGGAAGTTACGCCGTCAGCGCAGACCCGGTAGGTGGCGCGATCGGCACGACGGCAGACTATTTCGCCTATGAATTCGGTGTGCCGGCATGGACACTTGAACTGGAACCGCAATACCAGCTCGGTGCCACCCAGTACGGCGGTATCGGCGTTTCGCACGACGGCTTCATCCTGCCCGAAGCGGAGGTTCCGCGCTTGCGTGACGAGTACAACGCCATGCACCTCGACACCTTCTACGACCGTGCAGGCCCTGCACACCTGGCCAGGGTCATCATTCGCGACACGACCAGTGGCGACATCCTTTACAGCGTCTCATGGCTGGCTGGCGACCCGAACCGGAGCCTGTCCACTGCCGCTGACGAAGCGCTGCAGCCCGGTGGAAGCTACGAGGTCTGGCTCGCTTTCGACAAGCCGATGCGCTATGCCGGCGACACTCGCGCGCCGAATATCGAGCTGGTGCCTGAAGATGGCGGAACCGCACTGGCCGCCACCATCAGTAACGGAGCCTGGCTTGCTGCGGCCGGTGGTCCACCCAGCGGCTACTGGGCGTATGCCAGGGATGCCTACCGTTTCGACCTCGACCTGCCAACAGGTATTGCCGACGGTCGCTGGATGATCGTCATCGATACGACGGATGCGACCGGTGCCAGCCTGGATGCCAACCCCGAAACCATCGTCGGCTTCGAGAACGGTGTATGGACGGATTACGAGACCTACTACCTGCGCGGAGTCACTGACCCGCAGGAAGGCAACAGCGACTGCAACAATGCGGTACGCATCGGTAACGACAGTTCGACTGCAATGTTCAATCGTGGCAACTGCTTCAACTACCTTGCCGACATCGACGGTGTGGAACCCTCTTCCGGCGGTGGCGGTGGCGCCTTTACCTGGTTGGTACTTGCAGGATTGCTGTTCGGGTTTTCAGTGAAGCGGCGCCGCATGCAATAATCGCAGCCCGTTTCCCGCTGCCAGCAACCCATCCATGCAGAAATTGAAGATATTGCTTCGCCGGCTTGCCTCGGCGGGCTACGACTTCCTGGTGCTGTTCGCTATCTGGGTCTTCGCAACCGGTGCGCTGATGCCGTTTACCGGCGGCGCGATCGACCCGCCGTTGCCGTACAACATCCCATTTGACCTCTACATACTCGGTGTCAGCTTTGCCTACCTCGGCTGGTTCTGGACGCACGGCGGCCAGACACTGGGCATGAAGGCGTGGAAACTGGAAGTGGTCACCGTGGATGGAGCGCCGATCGGTTTCAATGCAGCACTGAAACGATTCGGTCTCGCACTGGTTTCATGGCTACTGCTAGGTGCAGGCTGGTTATGGCTGTTGTTCGATCGCGATGCGCTGACGTTTCACGACCGCTACAGCGGTACGCGCGTGCGCCGCGTGGACAGCTAACGAAACTGGCCTGCGTCAGGTAACGCGACGCAGGAACGCGGCGGCTATCAGTGCGGCGACTGCCGTGGGAAGAATCGCTGCAACTGCGGGGTTCATTCCGAACACGACACCGCTGTGACCAAGCATCAAATTCACCACGTAGAACGCGACGCCGACCAGCACACCCATTACAACGCGTTGCCCGTTACCCACTGAACGCAGCGGCCCGAACACGAACGGCAGTGCCAGCAATACCATGACCATCACGCTGAACGGCGTAATTACGCGCGTCCAGAATACCTGCCAGTACTTGCGCGTACTGAGACCGTTCGCTTCGAGATAATCGATATAGTCCAGCAACCGCACAGTCGACATGATGTCCGGGGCAATCACGAACAGGCGCAGGAAATCCGGGCTCAGCGTGGTCTGCCACGGCTGGCTTTCACGCCGCATGATTTCCACGCGCTCACCCTCGAAACGGCTTTCGCGCAATTTCTGGAGAACCCAGCGGCCATCAATGAACTCTGCCGTTTCCGCCTCGGTAATCCGTTCGACCTCATTGTCTTCGCTCATCTCGACAATGCGAATCCCGGCCAGCTTCTCCTCGGTAATCATTTGCCGGACATTAAGGAAGACATCATCGTCACGCGCCCACACGCCACCACGCGCGATGTAACTGACCTGGTTAAGGCGAGTCGAAGCCTTCAGCTGCTTCGCATGCTGCTCCGCCGGGGGCGCCACCAGTTCACCGAGCCCGAGGCAGAGCAGCGCCAGCACCAGGCCACCCACCAGGCTTGCTCCCGCGAGCTGGAAGATGGAAACACCCGAAGCCCGCATCACGGTCAGTTCGTTACTCGACGCCATCGCACCGAGACCGATCAGCGAGCCCAGCAACACGCTCATCGGGAAAAGCTCGTACACCTGTTGCGGCATGCTGAGCACGGTGAACTGGATCGCCTCGACCATGCCGTAGTTGTTGTGGAAGTCATCGAACTGCGCGACCAGCGCAAGGAATGCACTCAACGCCATGAGCAAGAGGGCCACCATCAAGGTGCCACCGATCACATGGCGGGCAATATAGCGGCCGATGATCATCATGCTTGCACTCATGCGGCCGCCCTCCGGTCACCCAGCCAGTTCCGCAAGGTCCATCCTTCCAGGCTCGCGACCTGCCAGGCCAGTACCAGCGCAACGAATGCGTGCACACCCCACAAGCCGATCGATGGCGTGAGCTTGCCCTGCTCCACCCACACCTGCGCAACACCCAGCAGGTTGGAGTAGACGGCATAGATGAGGATACCGATGACCAGTCGACCGTAGCGTCCTTCGCGTGGGCGCGTTCGCGACAACGGTACCGACAGCAATGCAAGCAGGAGTGCCATCACTGGCTGCGAAATCCGCCACTGCCATTCCGCGACATGTGAAAGCTCGTCTGATTGCAGCAGTTCAAGTGTCGGCACGCCGTCGAGTCGCTGCGATGCGACGTCCGGCTCCGACTGCCGGATGAGGATGCCGTGCTCACCGAAATTAACCCTGCTGTAGCCCGGTGCGCCCGGCTCGCCATCGAAACGCTCACCGTTCTCGAGAATGAGGTATCGCTGGCCGGTTTCCGGATCGGTCACCTGCTCCCCGCGGCGCGCCGTGACGGTGCTGTCCTCGCCATCATCCTGGGCGCGGTACACGAAAACTTCTTCCAGGCTGCCATCCTCGTTGACGGTCTTGGCATAGAAGGCCACATCACCGTTCTTCGAAGTGCGGAAGCGGCCCGATTCGAACATGCCGATTTCGGCTTCCTTTTCCGCCTTTGCCCGGTTCTCCAGCAATTGCTTCGCGGCCCACGGCCCGGCATAGAGACTGAGGACACAAAGGATGGCCACCGCCAGCAGCGCCAGCTTGGTCACCGGACGATAAAGCTGCCTTGTCCCGACACCACAGGCCGCCATCGCGGTCATTTCCGAATCGCGGTACAGGCGGCCGAAAGCCGTCATCAGTCCAAGAAAAAGTGCGACAGGAATCAGCGTGCCGAGAAATCCGACCACCGACAGGCCCAGCAGCGTGAATACCCAGTCGGCCGGGAGCTTGCCGGCAGCCGCATCACCGAGGAAACGGGCGAACCGGTGGCTCAGGATGATCGCCAGCAACACGCCCAGCACGCCGATCCAGCCGACGAAAGCCTCGCGTCGCAGGTAGCGGTCTATGATCCTCGCAGGGTTGCGTTTCACGGTGATTTTTCCTGTCGGCGCGCTCGTCCGGTAGAATGGCGCCAGTTGTTGTTCGAAGCGCGGGGCACCCAGCCCCGACGTGGCCGCCATGATAACGCATGCGGCGGCCCCGGTTTCGAACCGGCGGCCGTGGTTCCGGACCGGAGCCGCGGGACCGTCCCGACCTCATTCAATCAGCAAGCAGGAGTCATCCATGCATTTTACTGTCAAGACTGACGCCCTCACCGAGATTACCGCCGAGTGCGCCATCGTCGGCATTTACGAAGGAAGCGAACTCGGCAAGGCCGCGAAGGATTTCGATGCGAAATCCAAGGGCGCCCTGAAGGACGCCATGAAGGAAACCGGCTTCAAGGGCAAGCAGGGCCAGATGCAGCTCGTGCTGAAGGTGCCGAATGTTGCCCCGACCCGCGTGCTGCTCGTCGGCCTCGGCAAGCGCAACCAGCTGGATGACATCAAGCTCGCTCGCGCCTCCCAGGCGACCGCCAAGTACCTGCGCGACACCGCGATCAAGAGCGCCGTGTACACCCTGCACACCGAGGCTTCCGACACCACGCGCGGCGCGCGTGATGGCGTGGCCGCCCTGCACTACGGCTTCTACAAGTTCGAGGAATGCCGCGGCAAGCAGTACAAGAAGGAAACGCCGGCACTGAAGAAGATCCTCGTCGCTGCCGACAAGAAGGACGCCACCGCGATCCGCAAGGCCGTGAAGGAAGGCGACGCCATCGGCATCGGCGTGAAGTTCACGCGCGACCTCGGCAACCTGCCGGGCAACTACTGCACGCCGTCCTACCTCGCCACCGAGGCGAAGAAGATGGGCCGTGCCTACGAGAACCTGAAGGTTTCCGTGCTCGACGAGAAAAAGATGAAGGAACTCGGCATGGGTTCGCTGCTCTCCGTCTCGAAGGGTTCGCGCGAGCCGGCCAAGCTGATCATCTTCGAATACAAGGGCGGCAAGAAGAACGAAGCCCCGCACGCCATCGTCGGCAAGGGCCTGACCTTCGACGCGGGCGGCATCTCGCTGAAGCCGGGTCCGGGCATGGACGAAATGAAATACGACATGTGCGGCGGCGCGAGTGTCTTCGGCACCATCAAGTCGCTGTGCGAAATGGGCGCGAAGAAGAACGTCATCGGTGTGGTGCCGGCCTCCGAGAACCTGCCGGACGGCGATGCCAACAAGCCGGGCGACATCGTCACCAGCATGTCGGGCCAGACCATCGAAATCCTCAACACCGATGCCGAAGGTCGCCTGATCCTCTGTGACGCGCTGACCTACACCGAGCGCTTCAAGCCGGCATCCGTCATCGACATCGCCACGCTGACCGGCGCCTGCGTTGTCGCACTGGGCTCGCACGCCACCGGCCTGCTGGGCAACGACGACGGCGTGATCAACTCGTTGAAGACCGCCGCCGACAAGTCCGGTGACCGCGTCTGGCAGCTGCCGCTGTGGGAAGAATACGACCGCCAGCTGGATTCCCCGTTCGCCGACATGCAGAACATCGGCGGCAAGGAAGCCGGCACGATTACCGCGGGTTGCTTCCTTGCGCGCTTCACCAAGAAGTTCAAGTGGGCGCACCTCGATGTCGCCGGTACGGCATGGAATTCCGGTTCGTCCGAGAAGACCGCCACCGGTCGCCCGGTGCCGCTGCTGGTCCGTTACCTGCTCGACGCATAAGGCGTGACTCGCGTCGATTTCTACATCAGCCAGGAAGCTGCTCCCGGAACCCGGGAGCAGCTCGCCTGCCGTCTTGCCGAAAAGGCCTACAAGCTCGGGCATGACGTGTTCATCCACACCGCCTCGCAACAGGATGCGAAGCGCGTGGATGAGCTGCTGTGGAGTTTTCGAGACGGGAGTTTCGTGCCGCACGACGTCACGCACGAGGCCGGGCCCGCGAAGGTGAGCATTGGCGCGGGCGACGAACCAACACACACCCCGCACCTGCTGATCAACCTGGCCGCAGAAGTGCCCTCGTATTTCAGCCGCTTTGAACGCGTGGCAGAGATCGTCGACGGGATTGAAGACAACAAGGCCGCCGGGCGGGAACGCTACAAGTTCTACAAGGATCGGGGCTACGAGCTGGGAACGAACAATTTATGAGCCGCAAGAACGATCCGGAATTCGGCGACATCCCCGAGCTGGACGACATCGTCCACGAGCACGAGGCGCCAGGCGCCAAGCCGCCGCCGAACCTCGACCTCTTCGGCGATGCCAGCCTCGACCCCTCGGAGCTGCGCGACGCGCTGGTGGCACGCATCCAAGACGAAATGGACACCGTTGTTGTCGATATCCGCGCCGAACTGGACGCTATCGTGCAGGAACGCCTCGAAAAACACCTACGATCCCGCCTTGAAACGCTGATCGACGAAATCCTCGCCGAACGCAGCAACCGCAAGAAGTGATTCAGGCCTCGGCAGCCCTGCGCCGCTTACGCCACGCGTACACCGCAACCGCCGGCAGCGGTATCCAGAAGCTGTGATAGATCATCGTGCCGACTGGCTCATACAGCCAGTCCAGCAGGCAGAACGCCGCCGTCAGCCCGAAGAAGGCCTCCAGGTAATACCGGTAAGGTGATTCCGGCAGCTTCTCGAAACAGGCTCCGAGCAGGAAAACCAGCGCCAGCACGCCGGCAAGCATAATTGGATTCTCGGCCATTTAACCCCCGATATGGCGACCGTCGCTCCCCACGGCGACGGCTTTCCGCGATGCTAGCAAGCCCGGCCGGCACGGGCCACCGCGCCTCTCATACGTTATACTTGCCCGCTTTTCGGGCGGCACTTTCATCGCCGCCTGTCGATGACAAAGCGACGGGACAAGTGACGAACACCATGGAAAAGACCTACGAACCGAGCGAGATCGAA
>JAWWBT010000077.1:0-11068 GCA_033720815.1 Gammaproteobacteria bacterium
ACCAGCCCATGGCGGGCTGCGCGGTAGCGGTTCAGGGCAAGCAGGCGGACAGTATCAGGTCGTTCCACGGGCCTTCTTTGGGAAATTCGTTACAAGTAAGGCGGCATATTACCGATGCCGCCCCCGGATTTCATTATTTCCCGAAGGTGTCATGGTGAACGACCGTGTGCACGATAAAAGCCCAGCGAAACCGCGCAGGAATACCGTTCCCTCCTGATACCTCGCCGAACGACCACGACATACGCTCTGGCTTTTCGATTGCCGGAGCACCCATGAAACTCCTTGTCCTGACTGGTCTCTTGCTCATGCTTCCCGGATGCGGCCAAGCCGTGCTCGTGAATCCGCCCCACCCACTGCTGGAATCACGCGAGCACCGTCTTTGCAGTGGCCAGTCGGACAACGCAAATTGCCTCGCCGGACTTGCGGTGGAAAAGGCGGCGATCGACCGGATCGAGGCCTATCTCGGCGGACGCGGACAGCTACCGGACACGGACGAAACGATCGAATCACGCATTCGCTGGTACCAGTTGCTGGACTCTGGCAACTGCCGGCCGCTCGAAGACATCATGGCGGACAGCGGAATGGAACCTTCCTGGGAAATCGGCAATTACCTGATGAACCTGCAGATGCTGGGGCGAAAGCCACGAGTGGTCCGGAAGATGCTTGAAAACGACCAGGAGGCCATGCACATAACGTCCGATGAACAGGAGGAAACCATCCTGGTAAGGCGTGAAGCCTGCACACGGATTGCACCGTGATCGAACGCCTGCCAATCAGCACCTTCACGAGTGATGGTGCCGCGAGGCAAGACTTTTCGCCCGGACTCAACTAGGATTGGCGGCTGTTTTTTTCACGATCACCTTCAGGGGAGCCCCATGCGCCTTATTGCACGCCCGAAAATCCGCCTCCTTGCCGCCATTGCGCTTGGCCTGTCATTTACTGCTGCCAACGCGGCGCCGGCGCCCGAAGAAACGGCGGACGATTATTTCGGCATGGCAATGAACTGGAACTCGGTGTCCATCGAGAACGTCCAGGACACGTCGACGCGCATTTTCGGTTTCCGGTACGGAAAGATGCTGACCGAGCGGTACGGCCTGGAAGGTCGGTTCGGGCTCGGTATCGGCGCCTACAAGGTAGATGACTGCACCTACCTGCCAAGCGGCGGCCTTGATTGTTCCTCGCAGAACATCCGCGTCCGGAACACTTACGGGCTGTTGGGTCGCGCCTACCTTCTGACAGACGGCAACTTCCGTCCCTATGGCGTGCTCGGATTCTCGCGCGCCAATATCGAAGTGGATATCGATGGCACCGACTACAACTACTCGGACAGTAGCGTGAGCTATGGCCTTGGCATCGATCTCGGAACCGAAAAACTCGCGCTTTCGGTCGAGTACCTGTACCTGATGGAATCCAACGGCACGACAGTCGACGGATTCAGCGTCGGCTTCATCAGCCGATTCTGAGCTGGCATCACAAAAAACCCGCCAACCGGCGGGTTTTTTGATCCTCTGGAGCATCAGAGGAAACGAGTACGAAATGCCTGGCGATCGTCCCAGGCCGGCTGGTAATCGAGCCGCTCCTTCTCCTCCGCGGCTTCACACTCTTCGCGAGCGAGCGCTTCGACCAGGACCAGCATTTCCGGATCCGTTCCCAGAAACTCCATGATTTCTCTCCTGCATCCAATTACGTGGAAGCAGGATTCCATGGCGGACCTGTCCAGGCCTTGATGGCCATCAAGATCAGTGGAATATCACCAGTGCAGCTTGCGGATGCGGAAACGGCGGTTCTTGATGCGGGAATCGCGAAGTTTTTTCACGGCGCGGTCGGCCTGTGCGGCCGCTAGTGCCACGTAGCTGCGCGTTGGAAAGATATCGATGCTCCCGACGGCCTGGCCGGGAATGCCGGCGTCCTTGGTCAACGCACCCAGGATATCGCCGGCGCGAAGCTTGTCGGTCTTGCCGCCATCGATCGCGAGCGTCACGTTGGGCGGGCCTGCCGGTGCAGCACCCTCTTCCCGAGGCGCATCTTCCCAGCGCAAGGGCGCACCCAATTGCTCCTCGACCTGTTGCGCCCTGCCCTTGCGACGCGGATCAACGAGCGTCACGGCGCGACCAACGCGTCCGGCCCGGCCGGTGCGACCAATGCGATGCACATGCGTTTCGGGGTCGGTCGCGATATCCGCATTGATGACCATCTCGAGCTCGCTGATATCCAGGCCACGCGCCGCCACGTCTGAAGCAACCAGCACGGTCGCACTGCCGTTGGAAAACTGCACCAGCACCTGTTCGCGGTCGCGCTGGTCAAGGTCACCATGCAGGGCAAGCGCTGCATGTCCCTTCGTTCTAAGCGCGAGCGCCATGTCATCCACGGTCGCCTTCTGGTTGCAGAACACGACGGCCGATGCAGGGCGATGGTGGCGCAGTAGCCGGTTGATGATATCCGGCTTGCGCGCCGGTTCGGCCTCGATGAATACCTGCTCGATCGTCTCGGCATCGTCCGCGACCACGTTTACCGCCAGCGGGTCCTTCTGGAAATCCCGGCTGATGGCACGGATGTCGTCCGGCAGCGTGGCGGAAAACAGCAGCGTCTGGCGCTTTGCCGACACTCGCGACGCGACATCGCGCATGGCGTCAAGAAAGCCCATGTCCAGCATGCGGTCAGCTTCATCCAGCACGAGCATGCGTACGCCGCCCAGTCGCAGCGCATCGCGGTGTGCAAGGTCGAGCAGGCGCCCCGGTGTTCCGACCACGATATGTGGCTCGTGGCCAAGCGATGACAGCTGCGGGCGGATTGGCGTACCGCCGGTCAAGGTCAGGACCTTCACATTGGGAATGAACATCGCCAGGCGGCGAATATCCTTGGCCACCTGGTCAGCGAGTTCGCGTGTCGGGCACAGGACCAGCCCCTGCAGCGCGATACGGTCCGCGTCGAGCCGCGCCAGCATGCCCAGCGCAAAGGCCGCCGTCTTGCCGCTGCCCGTCCGGGCCTGTGCAATGACGTCACGACCGTCAAGGATTGCCGGCAGGCAGGCTGCCTGCACCGGAGTGGCAGCGGAAAAATCGATTTCGCGCAGGGCGCGAAGCAAGGGCTTCGGAAGCCCGATATCGTTGAAGTCAGTCATCCCGTAATGATGACATTGATTGCCGGGCCACGTGAGACTGTTTGTTGCCGGATTGGAGAAAAGCCGGGGATTCAATGATGCGCCACGATCTCGATGGCGCCCTCGCGCTGCAGGCCTTCAAGGTCTTCCCGCACGGCGGCGACCACGCTTGCGTTGTCCGTGTCCGCCGTCGGCCGCAGCACTGCCCAGCCGTTTCGCCCATGCGACTTGACGTAATAGAGGGCGTGATCAGCAAGTTCGACAAGGTCTTCCCAGCGAATATCGCCTTGCTTGCTACCAAACTTCGGGTACTCGACGAATCCGATCGATGCCGTGAGATTGATCCACCCACTGCCATCAATCTCGAATTTGCGAGCCTCGATCGCCCCGCGAATCCGCTCGGCAACGACACTGGTCATTCGCTGCGGCATCGGTCGGAAGATGACAAGGAATTCCTCGCCACCCCAGCGAACCACGTAATCACCCGTCCGTACCTGGTCATGCAACAGCTTGCTGAACTGTTCGAGGATGAGGTCGCCCGCGTGATGGCCGTGTTCGTCGTTGATCTGCTTGAAGTGGTCAATATCGACGAGCGCAAACATGATCACCAGGTCTTCATTGCCCGGCTTCTGAACTTCACGCTCGTAGAATGCGAGGTCCGCGGGAAGTTGTGATTGCAGGTAGCGGCGGTTCTTCAGGCCAGTTAGCGGATCGGTAAAGGTCATTTCCTGCAGGTCACGATTGGCCACCCGCAGTTCTTCGGTACGCCGGCGAACCCGCTGCTCGAGTTCGCGCCGCTGACCTTCGAGATGCCGGACCTGGTAACGGTGACCACCGTAGACCAGCAGCAGTATTGATGCGGCGACCAGCAACCTGAACCAGAGCGTTTCGTAAAAATACGGCGCAACCGTAAATGGCAGGACGGCCGGCTGCTCGGCCCAGACACCGGCATTGTTGCTGCCATCGACCTCGAAAACGAACTCACCGGGTGGGAGGTTGGTATACGTCGCGCTGCGGTACTCGATGTTTTCCAGCCATTGCCATTCCTGGTCGTAACCATTCAGGCGATAGCGAATCTGCACACTGTCGGGCTGCTGGTACGACAAGGCCGTGAATTCGAAAGTCACGTCACGTGAACCCGACGGCAGCACCAGTTCCTTGCCAGGCTGGAGGTGATGCCATGCATTATCGAATCGCATGCGTTCGACCAGTACTTCTGGTGGCACCTGGTTACGAACGATGTCACGCGTGTCCACGGCGATGATCCCGTCACGTGTCGGCAGCCAGAGAACATGGTCACGCATGAAGCCCTTGGCATTGCCCGCGCCATTGCAGCAGAAGGCCTTCTGGCTGCCACGGATATCACCCCGTTCACTCAACAGCATCTCGCCGCTGACCGAATCCGTGGACTTGCTGCGAAAATCATGGAGGTCTGCAACCGGAACGCTGAACAGGCCACGGATTCCAGCCACCCAGAGCTTGCCGCGAGCATCCTCTACCAGGAAAAACGGGCTGTTCGTCGGCAAGCCATCGCCGGCAGTAATTCTTGTCCACTCACCGTCTGCGAGGAGGAACAGTTCTTCTGACAAGGTGCCGATCACGAGACTGCCATCGGCCAGTTCGTTGATGGCTGTCACATCAATATTCCGCGGCAGGCCATTATCCACCCCGACCGGGAAAGCGCTTTCGCTACGGATTTCGAACAGCCCCTGTTGCGTGCCAACCAGGAGAACGCTGTTGGACGTTTCAAACAGGACTCGTGCACGCGGCTCGACCAGGCCTTCTCCGGGGCCGACATGCAGCAGCTCGCCGTCACGGTAGCGGTAGACACCGTTGTTGGCGGCAAGCCAGGTATTGCCGGCGCTGTCATCGATAATGCCACTCACCTGGGTCGCCGACACCGCATCAAGGATTCGCGGCATGGTCACTTCGCCATTGCGATACCACGCGAGGCCGGTGCGGGTACCGATCCACAGGCGTTCACCATCATCGTGCAAGGTATAGGCCGAAGGGTGCGGTAACTTGTCTGCGGCGAGGACCTGCTCGAAAGTCTCGTTCTCGAACCGCGCCAGCCCCCGGTTGGTGCCCACCCAGATGCCACCGCCGGAAGCCGGAGTCAGCGACCAGACGATCGGATCATGCAGGCCTTGCGCCGCCGAATAACGACGGGTCCAGCCATCCCAGAGTCGCGCCACCCCTTCCCACTGGCTGCCCAGCCAGAGGTTGCCCTCGTGATCCTCGAAGGCGACTCTCACGTTCGGGTGGGCGCCGTCTTCCGTATCCTCGATGAATTCGACCTGCCTGCCATCGCGAATCCGGGACAGACCGCGATGCGTTCCCGCCCACAGGTTCTGGTCAGAGTCTTCGTAAAGTGCTCCGACAGGAAGGTGTGCGATATCGCCATTGGCATCAAATTGCTCCCACTCGCCGCCGTTTCGCCAGAACAACCCGTGTGAAGTGCCAGCCCACAACCGGCCCTGCGCCTTCACGAGTCGCGTCACCGACGCAGAAGACTCACCGTCAGGCAAGGGCATCTGGGTAACCGTGCCATCGGAAATGCGCGCGACCACACCGATACCGCCTACCAGCAGGTCACCCTTCTCCACCAGGAGGCTGTGAGCCTGCTGTCCCGGAAGCTGGGTTGATAGAGGAACCAGTTCGCCGTTATCGACTTCGAAAAGACCTTCCAGTGCCGCGACGACAATCCGCCCCGCACGAGTTTCGGCTACTTCGCGGACATCGATCGATACTGACCTGGAGCCAAGCTCGCGCAACGGAACCGGGCTGAATTCGCGGTCCTTGTAGACCGTCAGGCCCTTGTAACTCGCAATCCATAAACGGTCGCGGCTATCGCGGAACAGGTCATGCGTGTAGAGGCCGGACAGTTCGGGCGTATTTTCGGGCGTGAAAGTGGTGAAACGGTTGCCGTCAAAGCGCGCAACACCGGCCTGGGTACCAACCCAGATGAACCCTTCCCCATCCTGGGCAATCGCAAGCGCGGTGATCTGCGGGAGACCTTCCTCGATGCTCCAGGTGTCCTTCACGTAATCGTGAAAACGCTTGTCAGGATCAAGGGCCAGCGCAGGAAGAGACAGCGCAGCAAGCACGCAAGGCAGGAGCCCTCGCCAGAGGGTGAACAGGCCAGAAAGCTGAAAATCCTGCCTTGTCATCTTTCCCGCTTGCTCCTGCCTCCACCGGCCGGGCAAATCGACTTCACAAGGCCGGTATCGTGAATGTGGACGACTCACTTTTACGATAAGCGGTGCAAGGCAACAATGCCACCCAAATGGATGGCATCGAGGAAATGTAACCATTCATTGCAATTGAAGGACTGCGTCGCGGCAGCCAGGCATGCGCCTGGCCATCCTGGTATCTGCTCATTTCTCCGGTTGTGCACCGGGAAGCATGGCCTTCAGTTTTTCCACCGCAGCCTTGCACTCGTCTGCAGAGACCGAGATCGTGGATCTTCCATCATCGATCTTCGCGGTGACGGTGCATTTCGTTTCGGAAAGGATATCCATCTCGCTGGGTGACAGTGACTGCTGCAGGTCGATTGACTGGATATCGATCTTGTCACTGTTCTCGCGAAGCATGGCTTCCAGTTGCTGCATTTCGGCCTGCAGCTTGCTGGCATCAACTTGCGGCACGTCGTGATCGCGCTCGAGCACAAGCCATCCGCCAACCGCGATCAGGACTACAATGACGATAAGCATGAAGCGTTTCATGATCATTCCCTCCCCTTCCTGAAAAACGCCGCAGGGTATCTGAATCGAGGCTCATGATGAACACCACTAGAACCTTACTGCTGCTAATGACAACGGTGCTGTTTGCAACTGGTTGCTCAGGCAACGGCAGCGCGCTGACACGCGACCTGCTCGAAGGCGCTGAAGAGCAGCGATGTCATGAACTCGGGGGTGCCGCGGAGTTCAGTTGCCTGGAGGACATGCGCGAGCGCCACGCCGAGGAGCGGGATGCCGTTCGCCGCCATGAACAAGAAGGCGGGAACACCTCGACAGAAGGATCCCGGCAATATTGATTCGAGTTCGTACTAGTTATTGCAACGCGTGGCAACAAATACTCACGCATGTATTCCAGCGTTGAGCCGGCTGCGGTAAGGTACGCTTCGCGCCATCCACGGCGCTTCCGCAAGACGCATTGCAATTCTACGTTGGGGGAACAACATGACCAGCCGTCTCATTCTCGGCCTTGTGGCGCTGCTCTTTGCCGCACCGCTTTCCGCTGAACCTTCGGTTCGCGATTATTTCGAACATTCCAAGTTCAAGCAGATGCAGCTTTCGCCAGATGGCGAGCACGTTGCGTTCACATTCGGTGAAGGCAGCCAGTGGAAGCTCGCTGTCATGCGCCTGGAAGACAGCAAGATTACCGCCGGCTACGAGTTCGGTGAAGACAAGCGTGTGCAAAGTTTCATGTGGGCAACCGACGAGCGCCTTGTAATGAACGTCGTAGAAGCTGTTGGTTACCTGGATGACAACGCACGCTATATCGGCATGTATGCCGCAAATCTCGATGGAACGTATCGAGAGGAAATCCTGAGTGGCGAAATATCGAATTCCATCTTTGGCATCATCTCCCGCCTGGAAGACGACCCGGAACACATCCTCATCCAGAAGCGCCATTTCGCTGACGAGGGTGCGGTAACGCTCAACAAGCTCAACATCTTCAATGGCGAGCTGGATTACACCCCGGCCGGCCCTGCAGGCAAGCAGAAGGATTTGTGGGGTTACGGCGTGGACAAGGACGACGAAGTGCGAATTGCCTTTGAATTCGTTGAAGGCGAGAACATCGACGATCACAGTTTCATCATTCACGCCAAGCACAACGGCGAGTGGAAAGCGATCGGCCTACCGACCGAGCGCCCGCGTCCCAACATGGACGTTGTGGGATTCAGCGGTGATGGCGACAAGGCCTATCTCGTTTCCGACCATGATGTCCCGCCGGCCGAGGGTGTCGAGACCAACAGCCAGCGGGGTTTCTTTGTCTACGACTTCAACAAGGAAACCGTCAGGAAACTGTTCCGCCACGAATCCGTTGATGTCTCTGGCACGATTTCCGGCCCACAAGATGAACTGCTCGGCCTCACCACCGTCGGCGGTTATCCGGAAGCCATCTACCTGGACGGCAATAACCCGCACGTGAAGTTCCTGAAAGGCCTGCAAGCAGCCTTCCCGGGGCAGAGTGCGCGTATAACGTCGTACAGCGACGACGGCAAGCTTGCCATCGCGCGCGTCTACAGCGACCGCAACCCCGGCGAGTTCTATCTCTTCAACCTGGAATCCAACGAGGCTCGCTTCCTTGGCGCATCCATGCCGCAACTGAAGAAGGAAGACCTGGTGCCCATGGAGCCGGTGGTTATCGAGGCACGAGATGGCCTGAAGCTGCACGCACTACTGACGCTGCCCGAGGGTGAACCGAAGGACCTGCCGTTGATCGTCAACGTGCATGGCGGCCCGTTCGGCCCGTTCGATCGCTGGGGCTACAACGCCGAAGCCCAGTTCTTTGCGGCACACGGCTACGCCACACTGCAGGTCAATTATCGTGGTTCGGGTAACCGCGGCATCGACTTCCAGAAACTCGGCTGGAAGGAATGGGGTGGCAAGATGCAGGATGACCTCACCGATGCCACCCGCTGGGCCATCGAGAAAGGCATCGCGGACGAAGACCGCATCTGTATTTACGGCGGCTCCTACGGTGGTTACGCCACTCTGGCTGGCGTCGTGAAGGAACCCGACCTTTACCAGTGTGGTGTGGGTTACGTGGGTGTCTACGACCTGCAGTGGTTTGCCGAAGGTGATGCCTCCGACATGTATCGAGGTGACGGCGAACGTCGCGAGGGCGCGCACTATTTCAAGGAAACCCGCGTCGGCAAGGACCCGGAATTCCTGCGCGCCAACTCACCGGTGCATAACGTCGAGAAGATCAAGGCGGACCTGTTCATCGTGCACGGCGGCAGCGACGTGCGCGTTCCGATTGGACATTACGATCGCCTGACCGAAGCTCTCGACGAGATCGGCAAGGATTACGAGTCGATGGTGAAGGAAGAAGAAGGTCACGGCTTCCAGGATGTGGACAACCGTGTCGAACTCTATACCGAAATGCTCGAGTTCTTCGACGAGCACATCGGCAAATAAGAGACTTGATGTAAATGAAAAAAGGCGGCCGAATGGCCGCCTTTTTTCTTTATCGATTACCTGTTCAGAAAGACTGCGTATAGCGCAGGTACGGCAACCTTCCGTAGCCATTGAACAGGCTGAAGTTGTAGCCTCGCCCTTCGCCGGCATCCAGCGGCGGGTCCTCATCGGTCATGTTAATGACACCTAGCGCCACGCGACCGTCCCACGGCAGCGCATAGGCCACCTGTATGTCGTGCGTCAGCCACGAATCCACTCCCGCATTACCACCAAAGCGGGTTTCATCCTGCGGGCCAATGTAGTTGAGGTTCCAGCTGGCGCTGAAATTGGCGAAGTCATAGCTGTTGCGGAGGTTGATGCGCCGTTCCGGCAGGCCATAGGAGCCTGCAACATCCGCACCACCGTCCACCGTGTAGGAGAGTAACTGGCTCAGCATCAGTTCATGCCGAATAACGCCAACTCCAAGGTCAAAGCGGGCATCAAGGCGCAGGTCGAGGCCTTCCTGTTCGAGGCTTCCCGAATTCACGAAGCCCGTCTGGATGAACAGGATGGAAAACGGGTTGCTGTTATCCGCGTACGCCGCGCCGACCCCATTCCGGGGTTGCGGCTGTGGGCCACTGGCATCCAGGAATGAAATATCCTCGGGACACCGGGTACTCGCCCCGGCAAGGCAATTGACGATCTGTTGTGCGCTAATAGCCGTGATCCGGCCATCGATTTCAGTGCTCACATAATCCAGCGACCCACTTAGCCAGGCAAAGGGCTCGAAGACCACACCGATCGACAGTATGTCTGACTCTTCACTTTCGAGATCCGGGTTCGAAATGCTGTAGCTATCGACCACAACCGGGTTTGGAGCCGGCGGTCCGATACCAATCCAGGGGATCACTACACTGACGGAGCTAAACGCCGGCGACTGTGTAATGGTATCGAGGGTTGGCGCGTGACCGGCCTGCGAGAAACTGCCGCGCACGCTGAGCGAATCCATCAGCGCATACCTTGCAGCAACACGTGCACCGAGCGTATCCCCGGCATCCGAATAGTCGTCATAGCGCAGCGCCACGTTGAGGTCGAGATCGTCCAGCACCGGCAGCATCGCCTCGCCAAAGAACGACTTCACGTTGCGTCCACCGCCGGCGGAATTCCCGGCCGAGCCGACGATCTGCCCACCCTCGGACAGCGAATCATAGGTATCGGTGTAATCCACTTCCCGGTACTCGCCACCGAAGGCCAGCGAGGCGTCACCGCCCGGCAAGGCCAACCATTGCATGCGGCCGTCCAGGTACACGGACTTTTCGTAGAACATCGCCTCGCGGTTCGTCGTCGCCGCAATGGAACTGGCCACGCTCTCATCGACGCCGTACGGGTCGTAGATGTTGTAGCTGCCGTCATCGATGAACTGTTGCGCGATCTCCGCAACGACGTAATTGCGGCCAAGTTCGAAGTACTTCGATTCGACGCTGCGCACACCGGCCGACCAGTCGATACCGAACAGGCTGGTCTCGACACCCATGTCGAGAACGTAATCGTTCATGTCAGTGAACGTATCGCGCGGCCCTAGCCCAACAAAGCGATGGGCGAGATAAAGGTCCTCGGTACTTACATCCTGGTAGTCCGCCCAGAAGGTGTTCAGTCCACCATTGGCCGGACTGGTGGCAGGATGGTTCGGACTGCCCGCCTCCAGCAGCGGCAGGCCTCCGGGCCATGGGCTTGATGGCACGGGCGCGAAGCGTCCGAATGATTCCACCCGCGAGACGCGGGTATCAAGGAAGTAGCGCCAGTCAGCGTTGATGTCGTAATCACCGCGCAGGAACAGCGA
>JAWWBT010000078.1:0-11025 GCA_033720815.1 Gammaproteobacteria bacterium
CCTCGTAGGGAATCACGTAATACGTCACCTGGCGACCACGGAATTCGCGCGTCTCGGTCTGGTGGTTGTCCCGGTTCATCAGGAATTCCAGCGGCACCTCGAAGATATCGGCCACTTCGGTCGGGTCCGGCACCAGTTCAGGCATGTCGGGGTCCACGAAACCCACCACCGGGATCACCGTGTAACCGGTAATCGTGAGATATGGCCGCAGGTAGCCAGCGGGCTCGACCAGGTAGCGCGGCAGTCCGATTTCCTCTTCGGTTTCCCTCAATGCAGCGTCCAGGACACCATCATCGTGGATCTCCACCCGGCCACCCGGGAATGCAACCTGCCCGGGATGCTCGGGCAGCGTATCGGTGCGACGCGTCAGCAGCACGGTCATGCCGTCATCGCGCTCGACCAGCGGCAGCAGGACTGCCGCCTGGCGGAATGGCTTGTCGAAATTGCGAAGGTCGTGCGGCAGGTCGCCATTGAAATGGCTGGAAAGACGTTCCAGGGCCTCGCGGGAGGCGGTGTCGTGGTCTGACGGTGCGGTTCCCGCGAGAATTCCCTGGATAAATGATTTCATTTCAATGAATTACAATGCTTTCTTCAGCTCATTTCTTCTTTGAAAAGCCGAAAATGAAGAGAATGGCACCGACGCCGATGATTCCGCCGGACAACCACTCCGGGATCTGCCGGGTCTCGGTGTACCCGATACTCGCCTCACCGATATTCAGGGCTTCGCGCTCGACCGGGATGCCACCGAAATACAGTGCGAGTCCGCCGGCGACAACGAGGATGATGCCGATGATCATCATTGCCTTGGTATTCATGCTTCCCCCTTCGTGTTCGTGTTGGTATGGACCTCGACGAAACTAACAGCTTCCAGGGAAAAGCTCACGCGAACAGGTCCCGGTCCTGCGACCGGGACCTCCCGCCTCACTTCTGGATGCCGCCCTTGGTCAGCGCCGCCGGATCCAGCAGGCGATCCAGCTCTTCGTCCGAGAGGTCGGTGTTGTCACGCGCCACATCCTTGATCGGGCGGCCTTCCTTGTAGGCCTGCTTGGCAATTGCCGCGCCCTTGTCGTAGCCGATGACGGCATTCATCGCGGTGACGAGGATCGGGTTCTTGTCCAGCGCTTCCTTGAGGTTGTCCTCATTGACGGTAAAGCCCTTGATGGCGGCATCGGCGAGTTCGCGCGAAATGTTCGCAAGAATCTCGATCGACTGCAGCAGATTGTAGGCAATCATCGGCAGCATGACATTCAGCTGGAAGTTGCCGGCCTGGCCGCCAACCGTGATGGCGGCGTCGTTGCCGATCACCTGCGCGGCGACCATCGCACCCGCCTCGGGGATCACCGGGTTCACCTTGCCCGGCATGATGGAGCTGCCCGGCTGCAGCGCCGGCAGCGCGATCTCGCCGAGACCGGCCAGCGGACCGGAGTTCATCCAGCGGAGATCATTGGAGATCTTCATGATCGACACGGCGACCGTCTTCAGCTGGCCGCTGAATTCCACTGCGGCGTCCTGCGAGGACAGCGATTCGAAGTAGTCCTTGTTGGTCTCGAAGGCCACGCCGGTGCGGTCCTTCAGCTTCTCGGCCACCTTGCGACCGAATTCCGGGTGCGCATTGATGCCGGTTCCGACGGCCGTACCGCCCTGCGCCAGGCGCACCATGCGCGGCAGCGCGGCGCGGATGCGCTCGATGCCGTTCTCGACCTGGGTGGCCCAGCCACCGAGCTCCTGCGCCATCGACACGGGCATGGCATCCATCAGGTGGGTGCGGCCGGTCTTGATGACGTCCTGCAATTCATTCGCCTTGTTGCGCGTCGTGGCTGCAAGGTGCTCCAGCGCCGGGATCAGCTTCTCGGTGGCCTCGAGCGCGGCGGACACGTGAATGGTGGTCGGGATGACGTCGTTCGACGACTGGCCCATGTTCACGTGATCGTTCGGGTGTACCTTCTCGCCGGCGATTTCCGAGGCCAGGTGGGAGATCACCTCGTTCGCATTCATGTTCGAGGAGGTGCCCGAGCCGGTCTGGAACACGTCGATCGGGAAATGCGCGTCATGCTTGCCCTCGGCGACTTCCAGCGCGGCCTTCACGATCGCGTCGGCGATCTTCTTGTCCATCAGGCCGAGTTCCAGGTTCGCTTCGGCGTTGGCGGCCTTCAGGAAGCCGAGGGCGCGGATGAACGCGCGCGGCATGGTGAGGCCGGAGATCGGGAAGTTCTGCACGGCACGCTGCGTCTGGGCGCCCCAGAGCGCGTTTTCAGGGACCTTGAGCTCGCCCATGCTGTCTTTCTCGATTCGGAACCCTTTCTCGGCCATCGGAGTCTCTCCTGATTCGCTATTTCGGTGGTTAAGATGCTGAAAATCCGGCAAAATACGCGCTTTTCCACGATGAATCACGGGTTTGCCGCGCGTCGGGCCGGATTCCGGAAAGGCCGGGATTCTACCAAGAACAGCCCCTTCACCGCAGCATTTCCCGCCAACCAGGACGGAGCCAGACCTTGAGCATCGAGCTTTCTGCCATCACCGCCATTTCCCCCGTAGACGGCCGCTACGGTTCCAAGACCGAAGCGCTGCGCGAAATCTTCAGCGAATTCGGGTTGATCAGGCACCGTGTCGTTGTCGAAGTGCGCTGGCTGCAGCACCTCGCTGCACTGGAAGGCGTGACCGAGGTGCCCGCCCTGTCGGACGAGGCAAACCGCTTCCTGGATGGCATCATCGAGAGTTTCTCGGTGGATGACGCGCAGCGCGTGAAGGACATCGAGAAGACCACCAACCACGACGTCAAGGCGGTCGAGTATTTCCTCAAGGAGAAGGCCGAAGGCAACGCCGAGCTGAAGAAGATCTCCGAATTCTTCCACTTCGCCTGCACCTCGGAAGACATCAACAACCTTTCCTACGCGCTGATGCTGAAGGCCGTGCGCGAGGAAGTGCTGTACGAGCAGTGGGACGCTGTTATTCAGGCGATCCGCGACCTCGCGCACAAGTACGCCGACGTGCCGATGCTGTCGCGCACCCACGGCCAGTCCGCTTCGCCGACGACGCTGGGCAAGGAAATGGCTAATGTCGTACATCGCCTGGTACGCCAGCGCATGCAGCTCGAAGGCATCGATATCCTCGGCAAGATCAATGGCGCCGTAGGCAACTACAACGCGCACCTCTCCGCCTACCCGGATATCGACTGGGATAGCGAGAACGAAGCCTTCGTGGAATCGCTCGGCCTGACCTTCAATCCGTACACGATCCAGATCGAGCCGCACGACTACATGGCCGAGCTGTTCGATTGCGCCTCGCGCTTCAACACCATCCTGCTGGATTTCTCGCGCGACGTGTGGGGCTACATCTCGCTCGGCTTCTTCAAGCAGAAGACCGTTGCCGGCGAAATCGGCTCGTCGACCATGCCGCACAAGGTGAACCCGATCGATTTCGAGAACGGTGAAGGGAATATCGGTATTGCCAACGCGCTGTTCCGTCACCTGGCCGACAAGCTGCCGGTGTCGCGCTGGCAGCGTGACCTCACCGACTCCACCGTACTGCGCAACCTCGGTGTCGGCTATGCCCATTCGCTGATCGCCTACGCGTCGATCCTCAAGGGTATTTCCAAGCTCGAAGCCGCGCCGGAAAAGATGGCCGCCGACCTCGATGCCAACTGGGAAGTGCTCGCCGAACCGATCCAGACCGTGATGCGTCGTTACGGCGTCGAGAAGCCGTACGAGAAGCTGAAGGAACTGACGCGTGGCAAAAAGGTGGACGGACCTGCCATGCGCGAGTTCGTCAGCAAGCTGGATATCCCGGAAGACGCGAAGCAGCGCCTGATGGACATGACGCCGGCTTCCTACATCGGCAAGGCCGCGAAGCTGGCGAAGGACATCTGATCCTGGTGACAGCGAATACGGACAAGCTGGAAATTACGCGCCGCATTGATGACCTCGATGCGGCGCAATTCCTTGCGGAGCATTGGCAAAAGAAACCGCTGCTGATCCGCAATGCGTTTCCCGGTTTCGAATCGCCGCTCGAGCCCGACGAACTGGCAGGCCTTGCCTGCGAGGAAGGCGTAGAATCACGCATTGTTGACGCGCGAGAAAACTTCAAGCTGCACCACGGTCCCTTTGCCGAGGATTTCTTCGGCACCCTGGGCGAAAAGGACTGGACCCTGCTGGTCCAGGATGTCGAAAAACACCTGCCGGAACTCGCGTCGATCATCGACCGTTTCGATTTCATCCCGCGATGGCGTATCGACGACCTGATGATTTCCTTCGCAGCACCCGGTGGTGGTGTCGGCCCGCACGTCGATGCCTACGATGTGTTCCTGCTGCAGGCAAAAGGCCGGCGTCGCTGGTCGATTGCCGAAGACTTCGACCCGACCCTCATTGAGGGCATCGACCTCAAGGTGCTCAAGAATTTCACGCCGGAACACGAGTGGATTCTCGAGCCCGGCGACATGCTCTACCTGCCGCCGAACGTCGCGCACGACGGTGTCGGCATGGATGGCGACTGCATGACGTATTCCATCGGCTTCCGCGCACCGGATGCCCAGGGCATGGTGTCGGATCTCATCGAGCTCGTGCAGCAGCGCCTGCCGGACAACCAGATGTATACCGACCCGGACCTCTCCACGGACGAGGCGATAGACGGCACGATTTCACCGGCGGCCCGCGAACGTGCCCGCCGCATGATCCGTGATCTCCTGGCCATGGACGATGCCTTTCTCGACAGGTGGTTCGGGCGTTTCGTGACTGAACCGAAGCCGTGGCTGGAACCGGAACGCCAGGAGCCGTTGGATGCAAAGGCTATCGTCCGTCGCCTTCGCAGCGGTGAGATTCTGCAACGTGACACGCGCAGCCACCTGGCCTGGATGAAACCGGAAGCCAATGGCAACCAGGCGATCCTTTTCGTCGACGGCGAAGCGAGTGACGTCCCAATGGACCTCGCACCGCTACTCGCCCTCATTTGCACCGCTCGCACGCTTTCCGTGAAGGGGCTTGAGGGTTATCTTGCAGATGAGCGGGCAATGGAACTGCTGGCCCTGCTTCATTCACACGGCAGCCTGGGATTCATCGATGAGCAATGACCGAGAAGACGTCCTGATCCGTATCGCCAGCTGGCCGAAGGATATCGAGCCGCTGCGCCAGGTGCGTACCGTCGTATTCATTGATGAACAGAACGTGACCGAAGACGAGGAATGGGATGGCCAGGATGACCAATGCACCCATGTACTCGCGGAACTGGAAGACGGGACCCCGATCGGGACAGGCCGACTCCTGCCGGATGGCAAGATCGGTCGCATGGCCGTGCTCAAGGAATATCGCGGGCGTGACATCGGCGGTCGCCTGTTGCAGCGACTGGTGGAGCTTGCGCAGGAACAGGGTCACCGCGAAGTGAAACTTGCTGCGCAGACTCATGCGATACCCTTCTACGAGCGTCACGGCTTCACGGCTTTCGGCGAGGAATTCCCGGATGCCGGCATTCCGCACCGCTGGATGAAAGCGGCGCTGGCGCGGGACGACGGTGAGGAGGATTGAGGATGGCTGAAGAACAGGCTGACAGCTTTCGCCGCATCGAGACACGCAGTGACAGTCGCGACGCGGCCATCGAGCTGGCAAAAATCGCGCGCCGGACGCTCGCGATCTTCACTCAGGACATGGAACCGGGTGTGCTCGACGATCCCGAGTTCGTTGACCTGGTGAAGGAACTCGCGCTCGGCAGTCGTTTTGCCCGAGTGAACATTCTCTGCGTCGACATTACCCGCGCCATCAAGGAAGGCAATCGCCTGCTGGACCTTTCGCGTCGTCTCACTTCCTTCGTGGAAATCCGCGAGCCGCACAAGGATTTCAAGGGCATGCAGGAAGCCTTCATCATTGCCGACGAAACCGGCCTGCTCCACCGCAAGCTCGGCGGACGCTGGGACGGGTTCGTCAATACCAGTGACCCGATGCTGGCCCGCGAGAAGCTGAAGCTCTTCAACGACATCTGGCAACGATCGGACCAGCACAGCGATACACGACGCCTCGGCATCTGACACTGCTCGCCGAGCCATTCGAAACATCCTTCAGATGGACAGGAGTGCCTGTGGACATTCTTGAAGCCGTGCGAACACGGCGGTCGATGAAATTCTTCGATCCCGAACACATCATGCCGCCCGAAGATGTTCGCACGATCATGGAAAGCGCGATCCTTTCCCCGACTGCGTTCAATATCCAGAACTGGCGCTTCGTGCGCATTACGGATGACCGGATGCGTGAGGAAATTCGCCAGGCGGCCTGGGGCCAGGCGCAGGTGACCGACTGCTCGCTCCTGCTCGTCCTGTGCATGGACCTGAATGCCTGGGATCGCGACCCGGGGCGATACTGGCGCACGGCGCCGCGTGAAGTGCGCGAAGGCATGGTCAGCAACATCCATGATTTCTACAAGAACGACCCTGCCCTGCAACGCGACGAGGGCATGCGCTCGTGTTCGATGGCGGCGCAGACCATCATGCTGGTCGCGCAGTCGCTGGGGTACTACTCCTGCGCGATGGACGGCTTCGACTTCAAGCGTGTCGCGCATCTCATCAAGCTGCCGGAAGACCACGCCATCTGCATGATGATCGCGATCGGCAAGGCGACCGAGGAGCCTTTCGAGCGCGGCGGCCAGCTGCCACTGGAAGAAGTGTTCTTCGAGAACCGCTTCCCCGATGACATGGACGAGCACTCATGAGCCAGTTCAAGCCGCGCGTCACGGTCTCCGCCGTGATCGAACGCGACGGACGCTTCGTGTTCGTCGAGGAAGCAGTGCGCGGCAAGATGCGCATCAACCAGCCCGCTGGTCACCTGGAAGAAAACGAAAGCCTGGTGGATGCAGTCAGGCGCGAAGTGCACGAGGAAACCGGTTGCCATTTCGAACCGGAGGGCATTACCGGCATTTACCTCTGGCAGACACCGCCGAAACCGGGCAAACCCACCCTCACCTTCCTGCGGGTGAACTTCTTCGGGCATTGCGTTGATGAAGACGACGAACCCGAACTTGATGACGGTATCGAGCGCGTACTCTGGTTGACGCCCGAGGAATTACACGCTGGTGCCGACAACGGTGACTGGCGGTTGCGCAGCCCGATGGTGACCCGCTGCATCGAGGATTACCTTGGAGGCCGTCACTTCCCGCTCGAAGCAATTGCCGACCTGCTCCCTGGCAGGAACTGACGCCCAACAGCACGTTACAATTTCACGACATGTCGAATTCCACTACCAGCAAGCGCGTCATCGTCGGCCTGTCCGGCGGCGTTGACTCCTCCGTCTCCGCCCTTCTCCTCAAGGAACAGGGTTACGACGTTCATGGCCTGTTCATGGATAACTGGGAAGACGACGAGGACGACACCTACTGCACGGCTGCCGAGGATTTCCAGGACGCGCGTGCTGTCGCCGAGACCATCGGCATCCCCATTACCAAGGTGAATTTCGCCAAGGAATATCGTGATCGCGTCTTCGCGTACTTCCTCGAAGAGTACGAAGCCGGCCGCACGCCGAACCCGGATGTGCTCTGCAATACCGAGATCAAGTTCAAGGCTTTCCTGGATCACGCATTGCGCCTCGGTGCGGAATACATTGCGACCGGCCATTACGCACGCGTGATTCACTCGTCTGCCGATTCACCGACACGATTATTGAAAGGACTGGACGACAACAAGGACCAGACCTACTTCCTGCATGGCGTCCATGCGGACGCGCTGGACAGGACGCTTTTCCCGGTTGGCGAGCTACCGAAATCGGAAGTGCGCGACATTGCGGATGAGGCGGGCTTCGTCAACGCAGAGAAGAAGGATTCGACCGGCATCTGCTTCATTGGCGAACGCGATTTCCGCGATTTCCTGCAGAAATACCTGCCTGTAAAACCGGGCGAGATGCGTACGCCGGAAGGCGAAGTGGTCGGGGAGCACGAGGGCCTTTCGTATTACACGCTCGGGCAACGCAAGGGCCTGATGATCGGCGGCAAGGCCGGCGGTTCGGAAGCGCCCTGGTATGTCGTTGCCAAGCAGCCCGAGAAAAACGTGCTGGTCGTGGCGCAGGGGCACGACCACCCGTTGCTGCTCAGCCGTTCACTTCGTGCCGCAAAGCTGCACTGGATATCGACGGTACCCGAAGTTGGCGCGCCGCTGGCGGCAAAGACCCGTTACCGGCAGGCGGACCAGGCCTGCCGAATCACGGCGATGGACGGTGAGACATGTGTCGTTGAATTCGACGAACCGCAACGCGCGGTAACGCCCGGACAGTACGTGGTGTTCTACGACGGCGAGGTCTGCCTGGGTGGCGGTGTAATCACTTCGCGCGATTGATGATCTTTCAGAATTTCCAGCGGATCGTGACCTGGCTTCGATCCTCGCCCACCGCGTAGTCGTCTTCTCCCCGCTGCCATTGCTCATGGCGCAACGCCATCGCGAACCTGTCGGTGAAATTGAACACCAGCTGCCCGGACATGACGCGTCGACGCTCTGCGAGAACGTTCTGCGCCTGCCCACGCAGCCCGAACTCGACCGAACTGCCCCACAACACCCGATACTCCACCGCGCCGTAGAGCGAATTGCTGTTTTCACCGTCGACACGGCCATCGACCTGGGTCGCGCGCCCGCGGTTCACGGAATCATGCTGCACGCCCGCTTCGAACAGCAGCGACGATTTCGCTGAGACCTGCGCGTCCATCATCAGCCCCAGCTCGTAGTGCTCCGATCGGTGCTTCAGTCCCGCCGGACCATCGGCTTCGTTCCTGTACCCTGCCAATCGAAGCACGCGCCATTTTCCAAGATCAACGTTCCCTTCGAAACCGATGCTCTCACCCTCAAACACGAGACCCGTTTCGCGCGCTTCATAGGTGCCGACAATTGCCTCGAGGTAGTCGATGTTCGGCCGTTCGTCCGCAAGCGATGGCGCCGGGATCAAGAGCAATGGCAGAGACAGGGTCATGGCAAGCAAGGAGAACAGGCGTGGCTTGGGCATTGGAATCATCCGCGCAGGCAGCAAATGGCGAATTCTTGCCCGGAGTTGCAATCAGCCCTATCGGTGCAGGCCTGAGTCTTGCGGCGTCAACCTTTGAAATTTGTCGCCCACGGGCGAGAATGCACGCATGGATAATCGAACCCGAGATCGCGTAATTGCCCTGGCCGCCATGTTCCAAGCCGCCTGGCTGACGGACCAGTACGCCCACACGGGCCAGGCAGACGAGGCGGCACTGGATGCCACGCTCGGCAGCCTCCTCGAATTCGATGCCGCCACGACCCCGGAGATCTTCTGTGGCGTGGGCCACCTGAAGCCCGGGCTGGAAATTCTCAAGCGCGTACTGGGGAACCGGGGCAAGGAAAGTGACCTGCGCCTGACGCGTTACCTCGTCAGCCTGATCGGTCATGCCAACCGGCTACTGAAGAATGGAGAGCTCGCCGACCAGCTGCGACGCCGACTGGAGCGCAGCCAGCAGCAGAAATCACACTTCGAGGGCTGGGACCAGCCGGTGGTGGCCGGTCTTGCCGATGCCTATGTGCAGACTATCGGCACGCTGGAGCCACGCATCATGGTCAAGGGTGATCCGCAGCGGCTGCAGGACCCGCGCGTGGTTGATGGCGTGCGTGCATCCCTCCTTGGCGGAATCCGGGCAGCAGTCCTGTGGCGCCAGCTGGGTGGTCGGCGCTGGCAACTCCTGCTCGGCCGCCGCCGCATCCTCGAAACCGCCGACGAACTCCTCGCCAGCGATTGAGCTACCCCGCCGCCATGGCCGGTTCACGGGCCGGATTCGACCTTGGTCGCGATGGAGAACCCCGCTCGAAATCCGTATAATGTTGGGCTTTCACACGGGTTGTTGCGTTAACCGGATTCCACGCTGAATACGGACGCAACCCATCCTCATCGACCGGTCCAAGCGGAGGCTTCAATGTCGGACAGCTTCAATTCGCGCACCACCCTCAAGGTGGGTGACAAGGAATACAGCATCTATAGCCTGAAGGCGCTGGAAGAAAAGTACGGCGTCTCGCGCCTGCCCTTCACGCACAAGGTGCTGCTCGAGAACCTGCTGCGCCATGAAGACGGCAAGGACATCACGACGAGTGATATCGAAGCACTGGCCAACTGGGATGCCAAGGCGAAGCCGTCCACCGAGATCGCCTTCACCCCGGCGCGCGTGATCATGCAGGACTTCACCGGCGTTCCGGCCGTGGTCGACCTCGCCGCGATGCGCGATGCCGTGAAGAACCTCGGCGGCGACGCCACGAAGATCAACCCGCTGTCCCCGGCCGAGCTGGTCATCGACCACTCCGTGCAGGTCGATTCCTACGGTTCCGCCGATTCGCTGGCGAAGAACAACAAGATCGAGTTCGAGCGCAACCAGGAACGCTACGAATTCCTGCGCTGGGGCCAGACCTCGTTCAACAATTTCAAGGTCGTGCCGCCGAACACCGGCATCGTCCACCAGGTGAACATCGAGCACCTGGCGCGCGTGGTATTCGACAACGAAGGCGTTGCCTACCCGGATACGCTGGTTGGCACCGATTCACACACTACCATGGTCAACGGCCTCGGCGTTCTCGGCTGGGGCGTCGGCGGCATCGAGGCCGAAGCCGCGATGCTCGGCCAGGCGGTTTCCATGCTGATCCCGCAGGTCATCGGCTTCGAGCTGAAGGGCAAGCTGCCGGAAGGCGCAACCGCGACCGACCTGGTACTGACAGTCACCGAAATGCTTCGCGAGAAGGGTGTGGTCGGCAAGTTCGTCGAATTCTACGGCGATGGCCTCGCCCACCTGCCGCTGGCCGACCGCGCCACGCTGGGCAACATGTCGCCGGAATTCGGTTCCACGGTCGCGATTTTCCCGATCGATGGCGAAACCATTCGTTACATGAAGCTGTCCGGCCGTACTGAAGAGCATTGCAAGCTGGTCGAGGAATACGCCAAGGCGCAGGGCATGTGGCGCGAAGAAGGCGCGAAGGCCGCCGACTACACCGACACCCTGTCGCTGGACATGGGCGACGTGGTGCCGTCGATCGCCGGCCCGAAGCGCCCGCAGGACCGCATCCCGCTGAAG
>JAWWBT010000079.1:0-10996 GCA_033720815.1 Gammaproteobacteria bacterium
AATGCCGAGCTGGTCAACCCAGATGACGTAGGCAAGCTGGCCGGCCATCAGCAGCGCGACTGCTGCCGCAATCGGCGCAAACTTCACGAAGCCCTGGCGCATCACCGTGGTGTTGATGTCGAGCATCATCACCACGAACAGGAACAGCACCATGACGGCACCGACGTAAACGAGCACCAGTGCAATACCCAGGAATTCGGCTTCAAGCAGCAGCCACAGGATGGCGCTGGAAAAGAAGCTGAGCACCAGGAACAGCGCCGCGTGCACCGGGTTGCGCACGAGCACGACCGACAGCGCGGCGAAGACCACCAGCGTCGCCGTCGGCCAGAAAATCAATGCTTCTGCAGAGAATGGCATTCGCGTTTTCTCCTTACCGGTACGGGGCCTGGACGGCACGGTCGGCAGCAATCTGCGCCTCGTACTTGTCGCCCACCGCCAGCAGCTTTTCCTTGGTCATGATCTGCTCGCCTCGCTTCTCGAAATGGAAATCCGAGACGCGGGTTTCAACGATGGCATCCACCGGGCAGGCTTCCTCGCAGAAACCGCAGTAGATGCACTTGAACAGATCGATGTCGTAACGCGTGGTACGGCGCGTACCGTCCTCGCGCATTTCAGAGTCAATCGTGATCGCCAGTGCCGGACACACCGCTTCACACAGCTTGCACGCGATGCAACGCTCCTCGCCGTTCGGGTAGCGGCGCTGCGCATGCAGGCCACGGAAGCGAGGCGACTTCGGCGTCTTTTCTTCCGGGTACTGGATGGTGATCTTCGGCTTGAAGAAATAGCGTCCCGTAAGCCGCAGGCCAGCCCACAGCTCCGAGAGGTACCAGGTCTTGATCCAGCTGGTCAGTGCACTCATGACGTGGCCACGCTCCTGGAAGAAGATGAAATGAAATGCTTGAGGAGCAGCAGGATCACCGTGCCGATGAGCACGACAACGCCGAGCTTCCACCACTCCCAGCCCATGACGACCCACAGGCCTTCTACCATCAGCCACACGATGGTGACCGGGATGAATACTTTCCAGCCGAGACGCATGATCTGGTCATAGCGGTAACGCGGGAAGGTGGCACGCAGCCACAGGAAGACGTACATGAAGAAGGCCGTCTTCAACAGGAACCAGATGATGCCCGGCACCGGCTCGGTGAGCTGCTCAAGGCCAGGGATACCCTGGAACGGGTTCAGCCAGCCACCGAAGAAGAAGATCGCCGTCAGGCCGGAGACCATGATCATGTTGGCGTATTCGGCAAGGAAGAACACCGCAAACGCCGTGCCGGAATATTCCACGTGGAAACCGGCAACAATTTCGGATTCGCCTTCCGCCACGTCAAACGGGGCACGGTTGGTTTCCGCAACGCCGGAAATGAAGAACACCAGGAACAGCGGGAACAGCGGCAGCCAGAACCAGTGCCACAGCCCACCCTGCTGCTGGCTGATGATATCGCCGAGGTTCAGCGAACCGCCGGCCATCAGGATACCGACCAGCGCAAAGCCCATCGCGATTTCGTAGGCGACGATCTGCGCAGCAGAACGCATGGCACCGAGGAATGCGTATTTCGAGTTCGAGGCCCAACCGGCAATGATCACGCCGTAAACCGCGATACCGGTCAGCGCGAGAATGTACAGCAGGCCTGCATTGATGTCGGCGAGCACCCAACCGTCGTCAAACGGCACCACGGCCCAGGCCGCAAAGGCCGGGCCCAGCGACAGCACCGGCGCGATCAGGAACAGGAAGCGGTTGGCATTCGACGGAATCACCACTTCCTTGACTAGCAGCTTGACCACGTCGGCGAGCCACTGGAATGTCCCGTGAAAACCGACGCGATTCGGGCCGTTGCGACCCTGGATGTAACCGATCACCTTGCGTTCAAGCAGGGTGTAGAAACCGACGACTACAACCAGCGGCAACATGATCACCAGCACCCACATCAGCGACTCGAGAACGAGCTGCGCCTCGGGCCAGAGGTTGTTCCAGAAATTGACGATCCAGTCGATCATTTGATTTCCCCTCAAGCCTTGCTGATGTCGACGCGACCGACGCGCGCGCCGAGCGGCAATGCATTCTCGTTACCGGCAGCGATCCAGACCGCACCTTCGATCACGCCGTCATCTTCGCGCAGCGTCAGGGTTACCGAGCGACCATCGACGCTGACAGTGACCTGCTCACCTTCATGAACACCAAGCTTCGCGGCATCCGCCGGCGACAGCACGGCAGCGCGCTGGCGCTGGCCGTCTTCAGTCTTCTGCAGGGAAGTTGCCCGGCGTACGAGCGGATCACAGGCATACATTGCGGATTCCGCAACACGCAGCATGCCCTCGCCCTTCGACGGAACGGCAATCTCTTCCTTGCGTTCGAAGTTCATGTCCATGCCAATGTCGCCGATGGCATCACGCGCGGCATTGGTGACATCTTCCGGAGCCATGTAATCGAAACCCGGTGCATCGACCAGGTTGCCGAGTACACGCAGAACCTTCCAGCCCGGACGTGCCTCGCCCTGTACCTTCGCGGCACCATTGAAACTCTGCCACTTGCCTTCGGCATTCACGTAGGTGCCGTAGGTTTCGCCCAGCGTGCCAGCCGGCAGCAGGACATCGGCATATTCCTTCATGCGCGCAGTCACGAATGCCGTCTGCACAATGACCGTTTCGGCTGCGGTCAGCGCATCGAGTGCGGCCGCACCGTTCCAGGCATCCAGCTCCGGCTCGGTATTGAGCAGGAAGTAGGCCTTCAACGGCTCGGCAAACATGTCCAGTGCATTGCGACCGGTGGCACCGCGCGCGGTGTTACCCGCCGTGCGATGCGGCAGCGCGCCTGCGAGCCAGCCACCGGCGCTGTTGGCACCGCCTGCCAGCACACCCCAGGTTGCACCCGAAAGCGCTGCGATTTCCTGGGCCAGTGCCTGCAGGTCGGCAAACTGCGCGTGCGCTTCGGCGAGATCGCCGAGGATGATTGCACCTTCATCACCGTCCACCAGCGAGTCGGCGATGCGGCGTGCACCATCGGTGATCTCGGTCGCGCCAACAATCTTCTTCGCGGAAGCCGAAACATTCTTGCCGGTCTTGTCGGCAACCGCCTTCAGCACACCCGCCAGCGACAGCGCGAGCTGGTCGAATGCAACGGTTTCTTCCACGTTGACCGGGAACAGCCACTCGTACTGGCGCGCATTGATGAAGCTGACCTTGCCGCCGGCCATCGCGGCCTTGCGGATGCGATGCGCGACGATCGGCACGTCCTTGCGGAGGTTGCTGCCGACGACCAGCGCGGCATCAAGCTTGTCGATGCTTTCGATGCTGCGACCCAGGGCCGGGAATGCCGGAGAAATCGCATCGTTGCGGAAATCTGCCTGGCGGAGGCGATGGTCAATGTTGTTCGTACCAAGGTGTTCTGCAATGCGGTTCGCAAGGAAGAATTCTTCCAGGGTCGACGACGGCGATGCCACGACACCAAGCTGCTCGGCACCGTGCTGGTCAACAGCCGACTTGAGCAGTGTCGCTGCCTTCTCGAGCGCGACTTCCCAGGTCACTTCCTGCCACTGGCCGTCTTCCTTCACCATCGGCTTCAGCAGGCGCTCGTCACTGAGGATGCCTTCGTAGCCGAAGCGGTCACGATCCGACAACCAGGTTTCGTTGATGGATTCATTCGTCCGCGGCACCACGCGCATGAACTTGCCACGCAGCGTATGGCCCCAGGTGTTCGAACCGGCAGCATCATGCGGGGAAACCATCTTGTGCTGGATCATTTCCCAGCTGCGGCCACGCATGCGGAACGGCTTGGAATTCAGCGCGCCGACCGGGCACAGGTCAATGACGTTGCCCGACAGTTCGTGGTCAACACTGTTCTCGATGTACGTACCGATTTCCATGAACTCGCCACGGCCCGTCGCGCCCAGTTCTTGGATGCCTGCGATTTCCTGGCCGAAACGGACACAGCGCGTGCAGTGAATGCAACGGGTCATGTCGGTGGAAATCAGCGGACCGATGTTCTTGTCCTTAACAACGCGCTTCTTCTCGGTGTAGCGCGACACATCGGAACCGAAGCCCATCGCAAGGTCCTGCAGCTCGCACTCGCCACCCTGGTCACAAACCGGGCAGTCCAGCGGGTGATTGATCAGCAGGAATTCCATCACCGACTTCTGTGCCGACAGCGCGCGCGGCGAATCGGTGAATACCTTCATGCCGTCATTCACTGGCGTGGCACAGGCCGGCAGCGGCTTTGGCGCATTCTCGATATCCACGAGGCACATGCGGCAGTTGGCAGCCACGGAAAGTTTCTCGTGGTAGCAGAAGCGCGGGATATAGCTGTTTTCACGGTCGGCAACCGCGATCAGCATTTCGCCCTTCTTGGCCTTTACCGGCTTGCCGTCGATTTCAATAGTGACCTGATCGTCGCTCATTTCCGTTTCGCTTCTCGCTGTTTCCGGCCGGAGCCGGAAAGGATTTTGAATTCTGTTTTCGCGCTATTGTCCATGCACAGCGGCATACGCTGTGATCAGGCGGCGTCTTCCTGGGCCTTCTTCGACCCCGGGCCGACCATGCAGCAGCCGTGCTCGACGTGGTACGCGAACTCGTCACGGAACTTCTTTACAAAGCTGCGCACCGGCATCGCCGCAGCATCACCCAGCGCGCAGATCGTGTGACCTTCGATCTTGCTGGCGACATCGTCCAGCATGTCCATGTCTTCCATGTGGCCCTGGCCGTTCTCGATGCGCTGGATCACGCGGTACAACCAACCGGTGCCTTCACGGCACGGCGTGCACTGGCCACAGGATTCCGAGAAATAGAAACGCGCAATGCGTTCGAGTGCGCGGACCATGCAGGTCTGGTCATCGATGACGATGACGGCACCGGAGCCGAGCATCGAACCGGCATCCCGGATCGATTCGTAATCCATGTTGCAGTTCATCATCTCTTCACCGGTAAGTACCGGAACCGATGAACCGCCCGGAATCACGGCCTTGAGCTTGCGGCCCTTCCAGACGCCGCCGGACATTTCCAGCAGGTCCTTGAACGGCATGCCCATCTTCACTTCGTAGTTGCCCGGCTTCTCGACATGGCCGGAGACGGAGAAGATCTTCGAGCCACCACTCTTCTCGGTACCCAGGCCGGAAAACCAGTCTGCGCCCTTGCGGACGATGCTCGGCACCGACGCGTAGGACTCTGTGTTGTTGATCGTGGTCGGCGCGCCGTACACACCGTAGTTCGCCGGGAACGGCGGCTTGTAACGCGGCTGGCCCTTCTTGCCTTCCAGCGATTCAAGAAGCGCGGTTTCTTCGCCACAGATGTAGGCACCGGCGCCGAGGTGGTTATACAGCTCGAAATCGAAGCCGGAACCCAGGATGTTCTTGCCGATATAACCGGCTTCGCGAGCTTCCTTGATGGCCTGCTCCATGCGCGGGAACGGCTCGTCCATGAACTCGCCGCGGATGTAGTTGTAACCAACCGTTGCGCCCATCGCATAACCGGCAATGATCATGCCCTCGACCAGCGAATGCGGGTTGTAGCGCAGGATGTCGCGATCCTTGCAGGTACCCGGCTCGGATTCGTCGGAGTTGCAGACAACGTACTTCTGCATGTCGCCCTTCGGCATGAAGCTCCACTTCAGGCCCGTCGGGAAACCGGCACCGCCACGACCGCGCAGGCCGGAGGCCTTCACCATCTCGACGACCTCGTCCGGCGAGATCTTTTCCTTCAGGATCTTCTCGAGCGCTTCATAACCACCAATCTTGCGGTAGTTCTCGAAGCTCCACGGTTCGTCCGGGAACTTATCCATCGTCTCGAGACAGACAAAAATCTGTTCAGCCATTACCTGCTCCTCTCCCCGTCGGAGAGCCTCATTCCAGACCGTCGATGATCTCGTCCACCTTTTCGATGGTGAGATCTTCGTAGTACTTGTGATTGACCATCATCATCGGCGCGTTACGGCAGGCGGCCAGGCACTCTTCCTCGCGCTTGAGGAAAATGCGGCCGTCTTCTGTCGTTTCGCCGATCTTGCAGCCAAGCTTCTTCTCGACATGCTCGGCGATCTCGTCTGCGCCACGCAGCATGCAGGAGATGTTCCGGCAGATGGAGATGCTGTTGCGACCGACCTTCTCCGTTTCGAACATGGAGTAGAAGGTGGCAACCTCGTAGACCTTGATCGGCTCAAGCTCGAGGTATTCCGCCACGGCATCCATCAGCTCGTTGCTGAGATAGCCATGCTCGTGCTGCACGGCGTGCAACGCTGCCAGCACGGCTGAACGCTTCTGCTCTGCCGGGTACTTCGCAAGCGCGTGATCGATCTCTTCCCGGATGTGATCCGAGAGAAGGCTCTGTTTCGTTTCGTTCGACATCAGCGGTCAATCTCCCCGAACACGATGTCCTGCGTGCCGATGATCGACACGAGGTCGGCCAGCATGTGGCCTTCACACATTTCTGCAATGGACGAGAGGTGCGCAAAGCCCGCGGCGCGGATCTTCATGCGGTACGGCTTGTTCGAGCCATCCGACACCAGGTAGATACCGAACTCGCCCTTCGGCTGCTCGACCGCGGCATACACCTCGCCTTCCGGCGGGCAGTAACCTTCGGTGAACAACTTGAAGTGATGAATGAGCGATTCCATGTCGCCTTTCATCTCGGCGCGCTTCGGTGCCGCGATCTTGTGATCGTCAACCTGGACCGGGCCCGGGTTCTCGCGCAGCCACTTCACGCACTGCTTGATGATGCGTGCGGACTGGCGCATTTCCTCGATGCGTACCAGGTAACGGTCGTAGCAGTCACCGTTCACACCGACCGGGATATCGAAATCCACTTCGGAATACTTCGCATACGGCTGCTTCTTGCGCAGGTCCCATTCGACACCGGAACCGCGCAGCATCGGGCCGGTAAAGCCAAGCGCGAGCGCACGCTCCGGCGACACCGTGCCGATACCGACCGTGCGCTGTTTCCAGATGCGGTTATCGGTAAGCAGGGTTTCGTACTCGTCGACACATTTCGGGAAGCGGTCGGCAAAATCATCGATGAAATCCAGCAGCGAGCCCTGGCGCGCAGCGTTCATGCGCTCCAGGTCTTTCTTGCTGCGGAACTTCGACGGCTGGTATTGCGGCATGCGGTCCGGCAGGTCGCGGTAGACACCGCCCGGGCGATAGTAGGCCGCGTGCATGCGCGCACCGGACACCGCCTCGTAGATATCCATGATGTCCTCGCGCTCACGGAAGGCATAGAGGAACATCGTCATTGCGCCGATATCCAGCCCGTGCGCGCCGATCCACAGCAGGTGATTGGAAAGACGGGTCAGTTCGTCGTACATCGTGCGGATCCACAATGCACGTTCGGTCGGCTGGATACCGAGCAGCTTCTCGATCGCCATCACGTAGGCGTGCTCGTTGACCATCATCGACACGTAGTCGAGACGGTCCATGTAACCGATCGACTGGTTGTACGGCTTGGTTTCCGCCAGCTTTTCGGTCGCGCGATGCAGCAGGCCGATATGCGGGTCCAGGTTGCGGATCACCTCGCCTTCCATTTCCATGACGATGCGCAGCACGCCATGCGCCGCAGGATGCTGCGGGCCGAAGTTCATGGTGTAGGACTGGATCTCACGCATCAGTTCTTCTCCTGCGCGTTCTTATGGTCGTCCTGGTACTTGAGGTTGCTCATGTAGCGGTGATCCTTGCGGATGACCTTCGGCACCAGGGTGCGCGGTTCGATGGAAACCGGCTGGTAGACAACGCGACCCTTCTCGGTGTCGTAACGCACTTCCACGTGGCCGCTGAGCGGGAAGTCCTTGCGGAACGGGTAACCGACGAAACCGTAATCGGTAAGGATGCGGCGCATGTCCGGGTGACCCTCGAAGAGGATGCCGAACATGTCGAAAGCTTCGCGCTCGAACCAGTTGGCACCGTTCCAGATATCCACCACGCTCGGCACGACCGGCACTTCTTCCGGTCCACAGAAGGCCTTGAGACGCAGGCGGTGATTCTTCGACACGGAAAGCAGCTGGTAGACCACCGCAAAACGACGGTCGTAATTCGGCTCGACCTTCGGCAGCTCACGCGCGACGCCGCGGCTGAAGCCGGTATCGGTCGCATCGTCGGTCTGCCACTCGCCCTGGCCGTAAGTCAGGTAGTCGATACCGCAGATATCCATGACCTGCTCGAAGCTGAACGGCTCTTCGTCACGCAGCGCCGTCATCACCTCGCGGATCTTCTCCACCGGCACTTCGAATGCCAGCTCGGAATTCCTGGAAGGCAGTCGCGTCAAGGTATCGCCGAAGCGTTCCTCGACCGCAGCAGCCAGCTTCTTCAGTTTCTCTGACATGACCGGTCTCTCTTAACGAGCAATCGTGTTGGTGCGACGGATCTTCTTCTGGAGCTGGATGATGCCGTACAGCAGCTGCTCCGCCGTGGGCGGGCAACCGGGCACGTACACATCCACCGGGACCACACGGTCGCAACCGCGGACCACGGAGTAGGAATAGTGGTAATAACCGCCGCCGTTTGCGCAGGAACCCATGGAAATCACCCACCGCGGCTCAGCCATCTGGTCATAGACCTTGCGCAGCGCGGGAGCCATCTTGTTGACCAGGGTGCCGGCAACGACCATCACGTCGGACTGGCGCGGGCTCGGGCGGAAGATCACGCCGAAGCGGTCCATGTCATAGCGCGAGGCACCGGCATGCATCATCTCGACGGCGCAGCAGGCCAGGCCGAAGGTCATCGGCCACAGCGAGCCGGTGCGCGCCCAGTTGACGACGGAGTCGACGCTGGAAACAACGAAGCCCTTCTGGATGTTGCCTTCTACTCCCATTCCAGCGCTCCTTTCTTCCATTCATAAATGAAGCCGATCACGAGCACGCCAAGGAAGATCGCCATCGCCACGAAGCCGAACAGGCCGATGCTGTCCAGCGAGATGGCCCACGGGAATAGGAAGGCGATTTCGAGATCGAAAATGATGAACAGGATGGCGACGAGGTAGTAACGCACGTCGAATTTCATTCGGGCGTCTTCGAAGGCCTCGAAGCCACACTCGTACGGCGAGGTCTTCTCTGCGTCAGCCTTGCCCTTGGAGGCCCAGCGACCGACGGTCAGCCCGATGAAGATGAGAAGGAAGCCGAAAGCGGTGGCAACACCGAGAAAGACGAGGATCGGGACGTAATTTTGCAGCATCGCGGCGGCACTCCGGTCAGGCCCGAAAACAAGGCCGGCATTTTAACGTAAAAGCGGGGACCATTCCCATGGTCCCCTCGCTCTGTTTTCGCGGCTCATGCCGTGCGGGCAGAGGGCTCGAGCCTATTGAAGGCCCAAGGAACCATTCCCTGGCACGATCGCGGTTCTTTCGGAGAAAGTCTGGTGCGGATGGCGAGACTCGAACTCGCACGGCTTTCGCCACTGCCCCCTCAAGACAGCGTGTCTACCAATTCCACCACATCCGCAAGAAACTGTTGGCCGACCCTGCCGGCCGACGCGGCGCCAACTCAGCCGTTGCCGCCGTCACCTTCATCACTGTTCGCAGCCGGCGGCTGCTCTTCGGTCGACTCTTCCGAAGACTGCACTGCCGGGACATCACCCTGCTGCTCGGTGGCCGATTCCGGCTCGTCGCCAACCGGCGGCATGTCGCCCGCATCCTCGGCCGGCGCACTCATGACCGAATCCTGCGCTTCCATGACGCTGGTCGACGGAGCATCAACACCGCGCGACAGGTAGGCCAGCGCACCGCTGGTGATAAAGAAGAGAATCGCGAGCCACTTGGTTGCGCGACTCAGGAAGGAACCCGAGCCCTGCGAACCGAAGACCGTCGCGGAAGCGCCGCTGCCGAATGCTGCACCGGCATCAGCGCCCTTGCCGTGCTGCAACAGGATCAGGCCGACAAGGCCGAGAGCCAGGAACACGTGAATCAGCAGGACTACAGTGGTAGTAATCATTTAAATCGTTATCCGTTTCCGTTGAATCCGTCAGCCGGCTGCCTTGATGATGCTCAGGAACTGCTCGGCTTCCAGCGAGGCGCCACCAATCAGGCCGCCATCAATATCTTCCATCGCGAACAGCTCGGCCGCGTTGGATGCTTTTACGCTACCGCCGTACAGGAGGCGAATCGAGTCGGCTATTGTAGCATCTTCCTTCGCCAGGATGGCGCGGATATTTGCATGCACTTCCTGCGCCTGTTCCGGCGAAGCGGTCTTGCCAGTACCGATCGCCCAGACCGGTTCGTACGCCACCACGGCCTGCGCAAATGCGCTGATGCCCGCGGCTTCGAGCACGGCGCGAAGCTGCCGCTCGATGACTTCATCCGTCACGCCCTGCTCACGCTCTTCCAGCGTTTCACCGACACAGAGAATCGGCGTCAGGCCGGCCTTGAAGGCGGCCATGAACTTGCGCGCGACCAGCGCATCATCCTCGGCATACAGCGCACGGCGCTCGGAATGGCCGACGATGACGTATTCACAACCGAAATCCTGGAGCATGGAAGCGGATACTTCACCCGTAAAGGCACCCGACTCTTCCGCGCAAAGGCTCTGCGCACCGAGCTTGATACCACTGTCGCGCAACTGGCGCTGCGCATCGGCCAGGAACACAAACGGCGGGCAGACGAGCACTTCGGCGTTCGTCGATTCCGGCATGCCCTCGACCAGCGCACCGATCAGTTCGGCGGCGGAATCGCGGCTGCCATTCATTTTCCAGTTACCAGCGACGAGCTTCTGGCGCATGTCTTGCTCCGACAGGTTTCGGAAAGCGCGAAAGGGTAACGGCAGAGCCGCAGGAAATCAATTTGAATCTGGCCCAAAAAACGCCATTTGTGCATCCACAAGGTCGTTTTTTGCTGCGATCAATCGCCGATGGCGTCAACCGCCGCGACGGCATCGGCAGCCGCCTTCTCCACCGCCGCTGCAATCTGCTTCGCCTGGCGCTCGACGAGCGCGGCATCCTGGCCTTCGACCATCACCCGAATGACCGGCTCGGTGCCCGAAGGCCGGAGCAGGACGCGGCCGGCATCGGCGAGTTCTTCTTCCGCCGCCTGCACC
>JAWWBT010000080.1:0-10943 GCA_033720815.1 Gammaproteobacteria bacterium
CCGCCGACTACCGTTGATGCCGTGTTCGTTGATGACCAGCTTCGCGAGCTGCGCGAAACCATCAGCAATGATGGAGTGTCGGCAACGAACCTGTATCTCTTCCATGATGGCGAGCCGGTGTTCTATCGCAGCCGGGGAGAATGGCAGGCAGAAGGCGCAACGCATGGCCTGCGCGCCTGGGCCGAATTCGGGCTGAACGGGGATGCGCTGGGCATCACGAAGTGGCTGGATGGCCAGTCTGTTCCGGTAGCGCCGGGTGAAGCCAACGCCATTCGTTCCCGCGCGCGCATGCTGCGCGAAGAGTTGCTCGTCGTGGCCGAACCGCGCACCTGTGACTTCAACAAGTCGCTGCGCGCCGGCACCATGCTGGTGACGGTCATTGTCCCGGTGAGCGACGGCTGCGATGCCGGCACATTGCGACTTTATGCCCGCACCGCGAAGGGAAGCAGCCTGCATGAATTCGATCGCGCAGGGCGCGTGGATGCTGCCTGGCTCCGTGATTTTGACCGGGACGGCAATGTCGAACTACTGGTCGCGCTTGCCAGTGCCAACAATGGCGGTGAATCGCTGCGGGGCTGGCGCATTGAAGATGGGCGTTTCACCGAAATTTCCTTCGGCGAACTCACTCCCGCCCAGCAGGCCAGCTTCGGTGGCGCCAACCGGTACCGCGTGGAAGGTGAACGACTGCTGCGTCGGTACCGTGCCGCGGACCCGGCCCGAGGCAGCATCCGCCTGGTCTACAACTGGTCGAATTCCCGGTGGCTCGCAGAAGCCGTGAAGCCTCGCGATACCCTGCAGGAAAACATCTCCGGTGACTGGCAGGGCGATTTCGCGATGGAAATCCCCGAGCGCGGGAACATCATCGTGAATGCGGCTTGCGGAAAGGTTGCCTTTCCGGTGATCTCGCTGCCCGGCGAGCTGTTGCTCGTCGCGGCACCGCAGGAAGCGCCCATGGCCTGCGATGATGCCTCGCTGCCCCTTGATACCGGTACCTGGCTGGCTGAAACCAACGGTGAGCTGCTGCGACTCACGCCGCTCGATGGAGGGCAGATCCTCGAATTCCAACCCGGGGAAGCTACCGCAGCGGACGAAAAGCCCGTACAGGGCGGTTCCCCCGGCGACTGACAGCCTTTATACTTGCGGCCCTGAAATTTTCCGCTGACGGAAAACCGACCCAAACACCCACGGAGCCGGTGGCTCCGCATCCTGCAACGGTGAAGCAATGGACCAGGATCGCAAGTTTCTCGACACCTTCCTGATCGTGATCGGCGCGCTGCTGATCTTCACGGTCGCGATGTACTTCCTCGCCAATTACCTGGCGGATACCTACCTCGACACCGATAACAGCGAAAACCCGCTGGCGGTGGCGGCGGCGAGCGAACGCATCGAGCCGGTCGGCTCGGTTCGCACGACCAATGATCCCGCACCGGCACCGTCCAGCCAGGCCGCCCCGGTCAAGACGGCCGCCACCCAGGAGAAGAGCCTGAGTGGTGAGCAGGTCTACAACCAGGCGTGCACTGCCTGTCACGGCGCCGGTATTGCCGGTGCGCCGAAGACGGGCGACACGGCTGCCTGGGCAGATCGCATCGCGCAGGGCGAGGACGTACTGCTGGAGCACGCTATCCAGGGCTACCAGGGCGAGGCCGGTTACATGCCGCCGAAGGGTGGCCGCACCGACCTGAGCGACGAGGAAGTGAAGGCAGCCATCGATTACATGGTGGCGCAGTCGCAGTAATCCGCGACAGTCGCGACACGCCGTAAAGAAAGAAGCCGCAGCCTCCGGGCTGCGGCTTTTTCTATGCGTGACCGGCAGCAGGCATTACATGGCCTGACGATCATTCCTTGCCGGGTTGCGATCGAAATACGAGAAGCTGCCAAGGCCGACGGTGAGCCGCTCATTGGCCGCCGGGTCGCTGAATCCACCCAGCAGGCTTTCGATTTCAGCGTTGAACGCCTCCATGCGGGCATGCAGGACATCCCGTAGCTCATCCAGGGACTCGGCAGGAATGTCATGCGCCAACACTTCCCGAACCCGCGGTTTCAGGACAAGACGATCGTTACAGGCCATGTCCAGCGCCTGCAGGAACCGCTCGCTGGCGCCAGCAAGCTGCATGTCGTTTCGAACGTCATTCATCGCGCCGGATGTCCCGGCCGGAAGCAGGCTCAGGTCACGCCCTCTCCATTCCGCCCGGCCTTCAGCCACCAGCAAGTCAGCGATGGCGCGCGGTGGCACGTCGCGGCGCTCCTTTTCGGCCAGGGCTTCGAAGGACGGCGCGGGCCCGCGTAGCGGCAGGCACAGGGGTTCACCATCGTCATCCTGGTAACCCTCCGCTGTGCGCCAGGCGAAAATGACGCGCATGGCGCGGCGCGTGCGGTCGCTGATCGGTGCCACCAACGGTTCTGGCATGTCGGCAAAGTTGCCGGTCTCGCGACGGGTCATGCCGGTCATTGCAGCCGCATGGGAAATACTGTGCCGGAATACTCGCCGACCCTTGATGGCAAATTCGGGGTCGGTCATCGCGGAGCGCACGAGACTCCACGCCAGAATGGTCTTCAGCTCATGATAATTCAGGCCGCGACGCAGGAAGAGGCGCGCAAGGGGCCGGAAAAGGCGTTGCGCCAGTTGCAACATCGCCGGGTCTGCCGCCGCCTCTCGATGAACATTTTCGTGCATCGGGAATACCTCCGTGTGAACAAGCGGCAAGCTTAGTGATAGGGGACCATCCGCCAACATTCACCCTGCCCTGAAAAGGCATCGGAATTCTCTGAATTGGGTATCGAGGCTCACGTCATTCCGGTGATTCCTGCTCCGGCCCGTCGAGGAAAAGGGCCTGCGGAGCTACTTCAAGTGCAATGGCCAGGGCCTCGAGTCGATCGAAGACCGGTGCATGCACCCCTCGCTCCAGGTTGCTGATGGTCTCGGATGAAACACCGAGACGTTCCGCAACCTGTTCCTGGGATAGCCCGAGTTGCTGGCGCAGGTAACGCAGGCGACGACCGAAACGTCGCGGTTGGGCCATGACAGACGTCCTCCTGTGACTTTCTTGCATAGAGGTGGGTGAGACATTGGCGCGGCTGGCCTGGAAGGCACGACACGGAGTTGATGCTAGCCGGATTCGGGTGGGTCGAAGGTAAAGAGATCAGCAAGCTCGCAGGACAAGGCGCTGGCGAGTGTCTCGAGCCTCGAGAAACGGATGCCGTAACGGCCATTTTCGATATTGCTGAGATGCGTGAGGTTGATGGACACCGCATCGGCGAGTTGTTGCTGTGAAAGCCCCCGGGCTTCGCGCAATTGCCTGACCCGGCGACCGAACCGCACCCGGAATTCATCCACGCCTCATCCCTGATTGCTGCTACCCGTGGAAATCATATCCCGCAAACTGCAGCAGCAGGATGAAGCAGCACAAAAACCGGCGACGGGTTCAGTCTGCGAGGAGGCTTTTCAGTCCCGCGAGCGTCGCGCTTGCGGTCTTTTTCTGTTCTTCCGGATTGACCTTCTGGCCAGTGCCTTCCCAGACCAGGTCGGCATCGGGCAATTCGGAAAGGAACCGGCTCGGCTCGCAATCGTAATCCTCGCCGTAACGACGACGTTGCGTCGCCCAGCTGATGGTCAGCGCACGCTGGGCACGGGTGATGCCGACGTACATGAGGCGACGTTCCTCTTCGATGGAATCGCCCTCGATGCTGTTGCGGTGAGGTAGGATTTCCTCTTCGACACCGACGAGATAGACGCGCGGAAATTCCAGGCCTTTCGCGGCGTGCAGTGTCATCAGCTGCACCACGTCACCCGGATCGTCGTCACCGTTTCGATCGAGGCGATCGATCAGGCTCATGCGCGCCAGCACCGGCGCAAGACCGACGTCACCGTCTTCGCCCTTGACGATGTTGCCCATCCAGTTCAGCAGTTCCTCGACATTCTCCCAGCGGCGCTTGGCCTTTTCGGGATCGCGTGAGGATTCATCGAGCCAGTCGCGATAACCGATGTCATCAATGAACTCGCGGATCTTCTCGATGCTGATGTCATCTTCAAGGCGCTCGCCCCAGTAGCTGATCCAGTTGCCGAAATGCTGCACCTTCTCGACCATCCGAGGCGGCAGGGTCGCAGCAAGGCCCATCTCGAAACAGGCAGCGGCCATGCTGATACCTCGGCCGCTCGCATAGGTGGAGAGCTTCTCCAGCGTTGCGGCACCGATCTCGCGACGCGGCACGTTGACGATACGCAGGAAGGCGGAATCGTCGTCCATGTTCACCAGCAGGCGCAGGTAGGCAATGATGTCCTTCACCTCGCCGCGATCGAAGAACGACATGCCACCCGACAGGTGATACGGCACGTGATGTTCGCGCAACGCCTTCTCGAAGAAACGCGACTGGTGATTGCTGCGATAAAGGATCGCGAAATCCTTGAAATTCAATCCACGATGCAACTTGTTGTGCACCAGGTCGCCAACCACGCGTTCGCACTCGTGCATCATGTCCTTGCAGCGCAGGACACGAATCTCGTCGCCCTCGCCCAGCTCGGACCACAGGCGCTTGTCGAACACATGGGGATTGTTTGCGATGAGGTGGTTCGCCACGCGCAGGATGCGTGAAGTCGAACGGTAGTTCTGTTCCAGCTTGACGATTTCCAGCATCGGGAAATCATCCTTCAGCCTTGCCAGGTTTTCCGGTCGCGCACCACGCCAGGCGTAGATGGACTGGTCGTCATCACCGACAACGGTAAACGCTGCGCGCACACCGGTCAGCAGTTTCAGCAGGCGGTACTGCGCATCGTTGGTGTCCTGGTATTCGTCAACGAGGATGTAGCGGAACCTGTTCTGCCAGCGCTCGCGCACTTCCGGATGGTTCTCGAACAGCCACACCGGCTTCGAGATAAGGTCGTCGAAATCGAATCCGTTATAGATGCGCAGGTTGCGATCATAGGATTCGTAAACGCGCGCAGCCTGCATGTCGCGCGCGTCCACCGCCTCCTTCATCGCCTGTTCAGGCGTGATGCCATCGGATTTCCACGCCGAGATCTGCATCTGCATGCGATCGATCAGCTCGCTGGTATCGAGGCGTTCATTCTTGAGGATGTCGGTGATCTGCTTGGCGCTGTCATCGGCATCGAAGATGGTGAAATTCTTCTTGTAGCCGAGTGCGTGATGTTCCTGCTGCAGGATCTTCAGGCCCAGCGTGTGGAAGGTGGAAATCGCCAGCCCCTTCGAGCCTTCCTCGCCAAGGATCTTCTTCGCGCGCGCCTTCATTTCGCGCGCCGCCTTGTTGGTGAAGGTCACGGCCGCAACCTGTTGCGGCTGGTATCCGCAATGACGGATGAGATGGCCGATCTTCTCGGTAATTACGCGCGTCTTGCCGGAACCCGCGCCCGCGAGCACGAGCAGCGGACCGTCAACATGGAGGACGGCATCGCGCTGGCCGGGATTGAGTGTTGCGAGGTGTGGAGGCACTGCGGACATGGCGGCAATTCTACCGACCCGGGCGCCGCGAAACAGTCTTGTTTTTGCGCGTTTATTCTGTTCCGTGATTCAGCGCCTGCGCAGCGCATCAACCAGTTCAGGGGCGGCTATTTCCAGCCGCCCCTTGCCGCGGTGCTTGGCGGCATATAGCGCGCGGTCGGCGCGCTTCAGGAGCTGCTTTACCGGCTCGCCATACACGACGCGGGTCGCGCCGATGGATAGCGTGATGGGAAAATGGCGACCGCCGTACTCGAAGCGCTCGTCAGCAACGGTCCGGAGCAGCTTGTCACAGGTGAGACGCAGGTCGTCCTCGTCCACGCAATGCAGCAGCAGGACGAATTCATCGCCACCGTAGCGAGCCAGGATATCGCCGCGCCGCATTTCGGCCTTCAGGTCGGTGGCCACCTTTTTCAGCACGAGGTCACCGGCCTCATGGCCGGCAGAATCATTGACCTGCTTGAAGTGGTCCAGGTCGACCAGGGCAAGGTACAGAGGGCGCTTGCGTCGGCGGTCGTTCACGATCCGCTCAAGGGTCTCGTCGAGGAACTTGCGGTTGAAGGCGAGCGTCAACGGATCCAGCGAAGCCTTCCTCTCCAGCTCGGACTGCAGGAGGCGGTCATCGGTGATGTCGTTCACCAGCACGAAACAGCCGTCCTGCTCCCCCTCTTCGTTGGTATTCGGAACCAGGTTCACGCGATAGACGCTGGGGATTTCATCCTTGGCCACCGGTGGCTGGTATTCGAACTCGACTGTCTTGCCGCGCAAGGCACGCCGGAACTGGTTCTGCACCAGGGTGAATCCGCCGAGCGTATGCGTGTTCTTCAGGTACCGCCCCACCAGTGGCTCACCGTCCGGGTTGAAGGTGGCCTGGAACACGCGGTTCACGTAACGGTAACGCAGGTCGTTGCTGATCGAAGCCATGCCGCAAGGCATGGCATCGGTCAGGTTGGAAAGCTGGCGTTCCTTGCTGCGCAACTGGCGGACCGCCTGTTGCTCGGAAATTGCCCCGCCAATCCAGCTGGCAACCAGGCGAATGAATTCGATCTCCGCGGCACTGAAAGGTTCGCGCTCCTTCGCATCACTGAAATTCAGCGTGCCGTAGCGACCGTCTGCGGTATCGATAGGGGCCCCGATATACGCGGACGGCGTCACGCCCCAATAGGCGGGATGAAGTGTGTTTCGCGCCTCGTCCGGGCTGTTGTAGAGAAACAGCGAATTGCCCCTCACGGTGTGGGTACAGACGGTCTCGCCGAGAGCTCGATGTTCTCCGACCTCGATGGGCTTTTCACCGGCCCTGCGATCGACCACATGCATTACCTGGTAATCGTCGCCGCGCACGCGCGAGATGATGGCCAGGCGCAGGCCCAGGATCTCCGAGCCGAAGAGCAGGAGTTCATCGAGACGCTCGTCGAGATTGCAGTCCGGCCGGGTCGCAATGTCGAGCAGGTTTTCCATCAGTCGGCGTCGCTGCATCAGTTCGTCGTTGGTTTCCGCGAGCAACACGGCGCTGTCCTCGGCCTCGCGGCGCGCCTCTTCGCTGCGCATCTTGAGCCTGAGATAACGCCGCACCTCGCTGCCGACAATATCGGCGGCGCGCAACAGGCCGACGTAGAAGACGGCCAGCACGAAGGCTGCAGGCAAGCCCGAGGTCACGGGCCGGACAAGCAGGAATAACAGCATCGACGCCATCATCGGCACGGTGAACAGCAGGAAGAAGCTCCGCCGCATGGAAACCGCGGCAACAGCCCCGGCAACGAGGCCGACGAGCAGCATCGCCGTGAAATAGGTCGGCAGTGCATCCGGCGAGTTCACGACCCATGGGAGCGAGGCCCATGTGAGACCGGTCAACAGGAGCCCCGCGCTGAATCGCCAACGCACCGTGGCGATGGCGTCATGTGGTACCGGCGCGCGGCCGTGATGACGAATCACCCAGAGACGATAGAGGGAAAAGGCTGCCAGGACGGAAAACCAGGCAAGCAAGTGCATCGGGACGGCATGGGAGGAGAGTATCCAGGCGGCAACCAGGCCCAGTACCAGGCTCACCAGCTGCGCCATCGGGTTCTGGCGTAACACCAGGTCCAGCATCTGCTGCTCGACTCGCGACTCGATCAGGGTGACCTGGTCGCGGCTGGCCTCGTTGTTCATCAGCGCCCTCACTGCGCCCGTCTCTTCCAACTATATGCGAACTGCAGCGAAATGCGCGCCACTTTCATGGCTTCAGATGGGCTTTTGCGGCTTTCGATGAAGAGAAGGAAAAATATCGGCGCAATCAGGTTAGAGTAGTGACCCGTTTGCCCATGTTGCCGATATGCGAGGAGAGGCTGGGAGATGAGCGAGACATTCCGCATTGACCGCGAGGAAATCACCGTTCGCCTGATGGAACCCGCCGACGCCGAGCAGGTGTTCGCCTGCCGTACACACCCCGACGTCGTGGAGCTGCAGGGCTGGTTCCCGCGTAGCATGGACGAGGTTCGCGAACTGGCCAGGCTGCAGGAAGGCCAGTCACCGGGCGACCCTGGTGTGCAGCAGGTCGTGATCGAATGGCGCGGCGAGTACATCGGCGACCTCGGCGTGATTACCGAAGAGAACGGCCGCCAAACGGAAATCGGTGTTGCGGTGTTGCCGGAGCATCATGGTCGCGGTTTCGCGACCATCGCCTGCCGCATGCTGATCAGCGAACTGTTCCGTCGCGGCATCCATCGCGTCACGGCGCGAATCGACCCGCGTAACGCTGCGTCGCAGCGCCTGCTCAAGCGACTGGATTTCCGTGAGGAAGGCCACATGAAGAAATCCTTCTGGGATTCACGCCGCCAGGAGTGGGACGACGAACTCCTGTTCGCCCTGCTTGAAGAGGAATGGCCGGCGTTCTGAGGCCGTCAGCCACCGGGACGATAGGCGAGCGCTTCGGCCATGTTCGCCGCACTGATCGCGTCCGCACCTGCCAGGTCGGCGATGGTCGCAGTCACCCGCCAGATGCGGTGATGGCTGCGAGCGGACAGCCGGAAGCGCGAACTTGCCTGCTCCAGCAGCGCTTCCACTCCCGGATCAAGCGGCCACACCGATTCCAGTTCACGCCCGCCCAGCGCGGCGTTGCACTTGCCCTGCCGCGCCTGCTGCCGTTGCCACGCGGCGGTCACCCGCTCGCGCACCGCCGCACTTTCCTCACCCGGGTTCATCCGCCGCAGTTCGCTCGGCTTCAGTCGCGGCACCGTCACGTGCAGGTCGATGCGATCAAGGAAGGGCCCGGACACCCGCCCCCTGTAGCGGGCGACCTGGTCCGGCGTGCAGCGACAGGCGTGCTCGGGATCGCCACGAAACCCGCAGGGGCAGGGGTTCATCGCTGCGACAAGCTGGAATGACGCCGGGAATTCCGCCTGCCTCGCCGCGCGGGAAATATGAATGACGCCGGATTCCAGCGGTTCACGCAGCACATCCAGCACGCGCCTGTCGAATTCCGGAAGCTCGTCCAGGAACAGCACGCCGCCGTGCGCCCGCGAGATCTCTCCCGGCCGCGGAATCGAACCGCCGCCAATGCTTTTTTTAGAAGTAAATGCGAAGCTGAGGGAGTGGAAGCGCATGACTGCGTTACAGTAACGCCAGAAGAGAATGCGAAGAGTAGGCAAGAAGGCGCGAATTAATGCAGGGAAACCAGAAGTGGGTGCGAACGTTTCAGATGCGGGGTGTTTTTTGATGGCAGAACGTAAAATTCCTCCAAATCGACGAAGCCTTACCGGGCTCCTCAGCGTTCATCCAGACCAGCCGCAGATCCCATTCGAATCGTCGCTTGAGCGCGATTTCGTGCTCCTGACGGAGCCAGACCCGCGTGTCGCCACGATTGAAGCTCAACCGGTCCGAATCCCCTATTCGGACGAAAAGGGCATAGGGCGCTTCTACACGCCGGACTATCTCGTCCGATTCCACCCCCCTGAAGCCTTGGGCGAATCGATCAGGCCTCAACTGGTCGAAATCAAGTACACCGACGACCTCAAAGCGAAATGGGAGGAATTCGAGAGTCGGTTTCGCGCCGCACACCGATACGCCAAGGCACGAGGATGGGCATTTGTGATCCGTACCGAACGGCGAATTCGTGGACCGGAGCTCCAGAACCGAACGTTTTTGAAACCCTATCGGGCTTCGGAGGTGCCATTCCACGATTCTCGAGTCGTCCTGGACGCGCTCTTCGAGATGGATAAGACCTCTGCCCAGGAACTCGTTGATAAGCTGAGCTGCGACTTAGCCCGCAAAGCCTATCTGCTGCATGTCGTTTGGCACCTCGTCGCCAGCGGATTTATCGGCGTGGATCTCCGTCAGCCATTAACCATGAGCTCAACGCTCACGAATCTCGAAGCACCTTGGGAGTCACAAGGAGGTGAGGAGTGAAATACCTCGAGGTTACCCCGGGCCAAACGATTGCTATCAACGGAAGACAGTGCACGATCGAGTCAGTTCTCTCGCTTTATCACGTACTCGTGCGAGACACGGAAACGGGAGAAATATCGAAAGTCCCTATCGAACAGATTCGTCCCCAAGAAGATGCCTCCCAGGTAACTCGTCGGGATATTTCCGAATTTTCCGACAAAGAATGGGAACGAATTGAGGCGCGCTACGCAACGATCGAGCCACTGGTCGGTCGAGATGAGAGAACCGTAGAGGAAGTAAAGGCCGCCGCGACCGAGGCCGGAGTGCATATTGCAACCATCTATCGCTGGCTGGAAGCATTTGAGCGCACCGGGGACAAGGCAGCGCTTTTACCCCAGAAACCCTCGGGAGGCCGCAAGAAGGGCCGCCTTGATGAAGACGTTGAACGAGTCCTCCAGTCAGTACTACGAGACGCATACCTGTCCTCGCAGAGGCACACACCGAGTTACGTGATTCAGGAAGTCAGAGATCGCTGCCGTGCACTCAACTTACGCGCACCGACTGAGACAACTATTCGCACCCGCATGTCGTGGATCGATGAACGCGAGCGCATCAAAGCTCGGGAAGGCAGCAAGGCAGCACGTGATGCCTATGAGCCTCGTCCAGGCAAGTATGTCGCTCAGGCGCCCCTCAGCGTGGTTCAAATCGATCATACGCCCGTAAATGTAATGGTGGTCGACGAGGTCGATCGACGAACCCTCGGTCGGCCGTGGATCACCGTTGCGATTGATGTTTACAGCAGGATGGTCGTCGGGTTCTATCTCTCACTTGATCGGCCTAGCGCCCTTTCTGTAGGTATGTGCATCGCTCAAGGGGTTCTTCCAAAGCAGTCGTGGCTGACCCGCCACGGTGTAACCGGCAGCTGGCCGGTATGGGGGTTCCCGGCCAAAGTGCACGCAGACAATGCCAAGGAATTCCGCGGCAAGATGCTAGCCCAGGCATGCAAGCTGTATCACTGCGACCTGGAGTGGCGCCCTGTCGGCGTGCCGAACTACGGCGGTCATATCGAGAGCCTTTGCGGGACATTGAGCGAAAAGTTCAACAATCTGGAAGGAACCACGTTCTCGAACA
>JAWWBT010000081.1:0-10729 GCA_033720815.1 Gammaproteobacteria bacterium
CGCCACGCACAGCGAAATCACCGGTTGCAGGAAGCGGCCGAAATCCGCTGTCGGGTAGAGGATGCCGAGCCAGGGGCCAGCCACCAGGCCGGCAACCGAGAGCAGCACGATGGCCGGCAGCCGCAGGCGCCAGGCCAGCCACTGTGCGCCGATACCCAGCGCAAGCACCATCGCGATCGAATAGGCAGCGTGATGTTCCAAGCGAGACTCCGCTAGTCAGGAAGGAAAGTCGAACCTTAGCACCGCGAGCCGCAGGGTTCAGCCCGAGACCGGCCCCGGCACGCTAGCCCGGCATCGGGCGATAGTCAGCCAACCGCAGAAGGCCGCGGATCTGGCGGTACATCCACCATAGCCAGATCAGCCCCCACAGCAGGATGGCCAGCGGAATGCCGATGAGGGTGATGTAGAGCACGCAGGCAAGAATCGTCCAGGCCAACGCCCACCAGAAGGTGCGGATCATCCAGCGATGGTGGCTGCGCGTCTCGGGCAATGCGCGGTCCATCAGCAGGTAATTGAAGACCAGCGCGACGATGCTGGGGATCGCAAGCACCGCACCGAAAAGGTGCAGGATGTACATGAACAATACCCAGGTCCGCTGTTCCTGGTTGACGAGCTGGATATCCGGTTCAGTCATGGCGTCCTCGCGTTTCAGGCCTGCATGGGGGAAGTGTAAACTGGTCGCATGAGTATCCGCATCCCGTCATGGCTGTTTATTGCCCTGGCTGCATTGCCGGTCAATGCATCAGGCATGGCTGCCGAATTACCCGCCGAGCTGGGATTCCTCTCCGGTTGCTGGCGTGGTGAAATCGGCGCTGACGGCAGTCGCATTGTCGAGCAGTACGGGGACGTTGATGGCGCGACACTGCTAGGCACGCTGAAAACCATTCGCGATGACGAGACGGTATTCTTCGAATTCATCCGGATCCATCGCGACGGACCCGCCGTGCTACTGACACCCTACCCGAATGGCCAGGCTGAAACCGTCAGCTTCCGGCTTGTCGAACTGGAACCGGACAAGGCCAGTTTCGATAATCCCGAGCACGATTTTCCCCGCCGGATCACCTACCGCCTGTTGCCCGGTGGTGAGCTGCTGACCCGCGTTGCAGGCGTTGTCGGCGAGCGCACCATCGTCGAGGAATACCGCAGCCTGCCGGTTGCCTGCACCAACTGAAATTTCCCGCCGAACCGCTTTGAGCTTGCCCGCCACGTTTCCTAGACTCGAAGGACGTCCTTCAGCAAGGAGTCACGATGAAGATCACTACTACCGCCTTCGAGCATGGCCAGCCGATCCCGGAACAGTTCGCCTTCTGCAAGTACGACGCGAGCGACCATGTGGCGATGAGCAACAACCTGAACCCGGACCTTGCCTGGTCCGACGTACCGGACGGTACGAAGAGTTTCGTGCTGGTCTGCGTCGACCCCGACGTGCCAACGAAACCGGATGACGTGAACCAGGAAGATCGCGAAGTTCCCGAGGACCTTCCGCGCATGGATTTCCATCACTGGCTGATGGTCGACATTCCAGCCGATGTCACGTCCATTGCCGCCGGCAGTTGCTGCGATGGCATTACGCCGCACGGCAAGCACGATCCGGAAGGCCCGGCCGGTTCACGCCAGGGGATCAACAACTACACGGACTGGTTTGCCGGCGACAAGGACATGGAAGGCCAGTACTTCGGTTACGACGGCCCATGCCCACCGTGGAACGACAGCATCATCCACCACTATCACTTCCGCATCTACGCGACCGATTTCGAGCGCTGCCCGGTCGAGGGCGCGTTCACCGGCCAGGACCTGATGCAGGCACTGGAAGGTCATGTGCTGGGCGTAGCCGAAGTGATGGGTACGTATACGCTGAACCCGCGCTTGCGATAAGCGCGGGCACTTTCGCGTCCACCCGCCTAGCCGGAATCCGGCAAGCGGAACAACAGCACCTGCCGAACGCGCGTTGCAGCAGCACGTCCGTCCGCCTGGCGCGGCTGGAAGCCCCAGCGCGCCACGGCACGGCGCACCGCCTGCTCGAAGACCCCACGCGGGCTGGCAGAAATGATCCGGATATCCGTCACCGACCCATCCGGTTGAACGGTGAATTCCACTTCCACCTCACCCTCGATGCCTTTTCGCATGGCGTGAGCCGGGTACTGCGGTTCGACACGATGCAGTACCGCCAGGCCACTGCTGCCGCCTGCGCCATTGATATCGACCCCGGTAATAGCAACGCCGGCACCGGGCACCGAAAGCAGCGAGCGATCGAGTGCCGGGGGCACACGCGGCGTCGGCGGCTGGGCAATGGCAGGCATTTCGGGTTTCTGCGGTTCGGACGGTTTTTCCGGCGGTTCCTTCTCGCGCGGTTTTTCTTCCGGTGGCTTGCCGCGAAAGACGGCCTGCAGCTGCACCACGGTGGGGCAGTCCGTGCAGGTCGCGGCATGGCCGGTGCGGATCAGGGATTGCGCCAGGCCGAAAATGCCCAGCGAGACGAAAATCGCGGCAATGAAACCGATGATGAAACGCTGCATGCTGCCTCCTCCGGGCCGGAGCCCGGGAAAGGCATGGCCCGCATCAGTTGCTGTCGGGACCTCGCGACTGCAGTTCGCTGGCTGGAACCGAGAACTCGAGGATCTCCGTCGTGCGGCGGGTCACCGGCTTGCCGTCTTCGTAAATCGGTGCGCGCATGCTTTGCTGGAGTCGCTGCACGGCCCGCTCCTCGAAGACGCCGCTGGGTGCCGCGCCTACTACCTTTACGTCGGAGACCGTGCCATCGGGGTTAATCGTGTATTCAAGCTGCACGAAACCCTGCACCTGGCGCTCGGGTTGCGTCGGCGGCGGCTCGGGCAATTCCCGCAAGGGATCGACGGGTTCGCCGCGTGCTTCGCGGATCATGCGCTGCAGGTCCGGGTTGTCCTTCACGCTGATCATCTTCACCTCGGCGAGATCAGGCAGCGCGCCAGGGTCCTTTTCTTCCTCGCCATAGAAGGCGATACCGATCGCCAGCACGCCGACGACAAACACGGTCGCCACCGCCAGGCTGATGCCGAAGCGGAGAAGGAAGCCGGCAATGCCGGTACGCGGGATGAGGATGGGTTCGTTCACTTTCGGGCCTTGGTGGTTATTCCAGGAGTTCGAGGCGGACACGGCGATTGGCCTTGCCCTTCTTGTCGATCTTCGCGACGCGGACTGCGCCGATTTCGCCGGTGTGCGCGACATGCGTGCCGCCGCAGGGCTGCAGGTCAACACCCGGCACCTTCACCAGGCGGACGCGGCCGACGCCACGCGGGGGTTTGACCGACATCGTCTTGATGAGTTCAGGCTGGGCATCCAGCTCGTCGTCGGTAATCCACTCGTAGCCGACCGCCCTGTCTTCCTTGATGAGGTCGTTCAGGCGCTTTTCAACCTCACCAGCGTCCGGACTGTCGGGCAGGTCGAAATCCAGGCGACCATAACCGTCACCGATATTACCCCCGGTTACCGGTGCCGTAATCACGGCACTCAGCAGGTGCAGGCAGGTGTGCATGCGCATGTAGCGGTAGCGCGGCTCCCAGTCGATGACTGCCGTGACTTCCTCGCCTTCGCCAAGGCCATCCGGCTCGCACAGCTGCCGGATGTTCCCGGTCTCGCGATCCATGCGCGTATCGGTGACCCGGATTTCCGAACCATCTGCGCGGCGCAGCACACCGGTATCACCCGGCTGGCCGCCGCCCAGCGGGTAGAACACGGTTCGGTCCAGCACGACGGCGTCATCTTCGACGCGAATCACTCGCGCCGTGCATTCGCGCTGGTATGCATCATCGCGGAACAGTGTTTCCGTCATCTCGTTCAGTCCTTGTAAACCTTGCCTTCCTTCATCACGAATTCGATGTCTTCAAGCACGGTGATATCGGCAAGCGGGTCACCCTGCACCGCCACGATATCGGCGTAGCGGCCCTCGCGAATGCTGCCGAAATTCTCGCTTCCGTCCAGCACCTTTGCGGCATCGCGCGTCGCCGAGAAGATGGCTTCCATCGGCTCCATGCCGGCTTCGATCATGTATGCGAATTCCTTCGCGTTCTCACCGTGCGGCGACACGGAAGAGTCGGTCCCGAAGGCAATCTTCACACCATACTCGTAAGCCCGACGAAAGGTATCCTGGATCTGCGGCCCGATGGCAGCGGCCTTCGGGCGCACGATTTCCGGGAAATAACCGGGGATCTCGGCCTTTGCGGCAACAAACTTGCCGGCCGAAAGGGTCGGCACGTACCAGGTACCGTTGCGGCGCATCGCCCGCATCACGTCCTCATCCATGAGAGTGCCATGCTCGATGGTACGCACACCGGCGTTGATCGCACGCAGCATGCCTTCCTTGCCATGGGCGTGTGCCGCGACATGGAAACCGTAATCATTGGCGGCATCGACGATGGCGGCCAGCTCTTCGTCCGAGAATTGTGGATTCTGCCCACTCTTCGCCGTACTCAACACGCCACCGGTCGCCGTGATCTTGATCAGGTCAGCGCCATCCTTGTAGCGCTGGCGCACCGCTTCATAGGCCTCCCACGGTCCGTTGATCACGCCTTCGCGCGGACCGGGCCTGCCCATCAGGTCTTCGCGGTAGGAATTGGTCGGATCGGCATGGCCACCCGTTGTGGCAATGGACTTGGCCGAGGTAAAGATGCGCGGACCCGCGATATCGCCGCGGTTGATCGCGTCACGCAACGCGACAGTCAGGTTTTCCACATCACCCAGGTCGCGCACCGTCGTGAACCCGGCGAGCAGGGTGCGCTCGGCGTATTTCGGCATGCGAAACGCAATGTCGCCCGGGTCGTCGGTAAATTCACGGATGTAGTTGTCTTTCGACATCTGGCTTGAAAGGTGCGTGTGCAGGTCGACGAAACCCGGCATCACCGTATGTCCCTTCAGGTCGATGACCGTGTCCCCGTCCTCGGGAGCCCGGTAACCCTCTTCGACTGCCGCGATGCGATCGGCGGTGATCACGATGGTCATTTCGCGCTGCGGGTCGTCATCGACACCGTCAATCAGTGTGCCGGCGTGAATCAGCGTTTCTGCCGAGACCGGGATGGCGAACAAGAGCAGGAAGAACGACAGCAGGCGGGTAAACGACATCATGACCTCCAGCGGAGAAGTTTCGTTGCAACGTAAAAACGCCCCGCTGTGCGGGGCGTCCCAATGTAGCAGCAATTTCCCGAAATACGGAAATCAGGAAACGGCGAAACGCCTGCGCAGTGCAACAAATAAGCCGGCAAGCAGCCAGGCTCCGCTAATGCCGCCACCACCGCCACCGGAGTTGCCCGCGGGCGCTGCCGCGACCAGGCTGACGTCCACGCTGGCGCGATTGTCGCCGGGAGTGACATCGACCTGGCTGGGATAGGCAGAGGCAATGAACCGGGCTGCGGTGTCGGTGCCGGTTGCCAGGACGAGATCGAAGGTAGCCGTTTCGCCCGCCGCCATGCTGCCAGCGCGACACTCGGCCACGCTACCGCGAGTCCCCACCGGCTGGCACGACCATCCGACCGGTTCCACCAGCTGCGAGATGTCGGGCAAGGCGGGCACATGCAGCGTCAGCAGCATGTCGTCCAGCGCAATGCCGCCGACATTGCTTACCGTCACCGTGACAGGCTGCGTGGAATCCTGGTTCATGGACGCGCTGGCATCGATCGTGACGACGACATCGGCCTGGCTGCTGCTGTTATCCAGCACCGGCTTCACGATGAACAATCCCTGGCTGATATCCGTCAGCGCGATGAACCCGCTGCTGAAGAAAGGATAGTTGCTCCAGGTACCGGAAAATTCCGTGGCATCCGAAGCGGAGACATCAAAATAGGCAGCTTCGACGGGCGCGTCAGGTTCCGCGATATCCAGTATCCGCAGCCCGGCAAGATAATTCGACTGGTACAGGAAGCGACCCTGCACGTAATTGTTGTGGTCGATGGCCCATGTCGGCGCCAGGTACTCCCCGATGAAGACCGGGTTACGCGGATCGGAGACGTCGAAAATCCGCGTGTTGGTGCGACTGCCGAAACCCTGTTCGTCGAGTTCGTCATTCAGGTAGGCAAACCGGTGATCATCGCTGAGCCAGACCTGGTGGGTATAGGCGGTCTGCGAGTACGTGGATTTCGACAGCAGCTCCGGCTGCCGGGGATCGGTGACATCCCAGATTGTCAGCGAATCCTCGTTTGCCGCGAAGCAGATATCGTTGTCTTGCGGGATGTCGGCGGCCGGCCCCGCGTAGGCAACACATTGCGCATCATGGGTATAGCCATCGCCATTCACTTCGGCGAAGAAGGAGGGATTGAGGGGATCCGACAGGTTAACGATGTGAAGTCCACCCTGCCCGGCCGAACGTGAGCCGGACCCGACGATATAGGCACGCTGGTAGTCCTCGTTCACAACCACGTTATGGGCATGGCCTATCTCCGCGTAGTACGCAGAAGCCTTGAAGTCATCTGCCGGCGGGCCGCTCAGGTCTTTCAGCTGGGTCAGGTCGAAAACCTGCATGCCGTAACCGCTGGCTTCGCTCACGACGAGCGCGTAATTGCCGAGCACCTTGACGTCGCGCCAGGTGCTCGCCGCGCCAGCATCGCAATCATCACTGCAGGACTTACCCTCGGTTGCGGCCCCCTTGGTGACGGGCGAGTCGCCGTCCGTCGATTCGAGACGACCCAGGAAAGTCGGCGTACCGTCGCTGCCAATGCGAACGAAAGCCGTTCCATCGAACATGCCGACGACGACATATTCCTCGCCGGTCTGCGGATCGGTCCAGCCCCAGATGTCGCTGAGCCTCTCGCCAGACGCGCCCAGTTCGGCCGGCGTGAGTTGCGCCACGAATTCGACGTTATGGCAGGCAAACCCCGCCGACTCCCCGTCCACGCAAGGCTCTGCGCCAAGGCGCGTCGCGTTCAGGAGTAGTAGCAACAGGCATGCCGTCCTGGTCATTGCTCAATCCCCTTTGCCATCGTCATGCTCGAAATTCAGTGCCGCCGAATTGACACAATACCGCAGGCCGGTCGGCTCCGGCCCGTCCGGGAACACGTGGCCAAGATGAGCATCGCAGTTCGCGCAGCGGATTTCCGTGCGCCGCATCCCGTGACTGGTGTCTTCCAGCGTGCGGATATTGTCGCCCTCCAGAGGCTCATAGAAGCTCGGCCAGCCGCAGCCCGAATGGTATTTCCCGGTCGAGGCGAAGAGCTCGGCTCCGCAGCAGATGCACCGGTACCGACCTTCCTCGTCATGCTCGTAATACTTGCCGGTAAACGGCGGCTCGGTCGCACCCTTGCGCGTCACCGCGTATTCCTGTTCGCTGAGGCGCTCGCGCCACTCGGCATCTCGGTCCTTCTGGTCAGTCATGGTCACTCCTGCGTCATCACGGTTCCAGCATACCGGACCCGGCGAGAGTCCCGGGCGCTTGCGGCACACCAGCGATCCGGATACCCGGACCCGCCAGGGCAAGGGTATATTCCTCCAATCGCGGCCATTTTGCTCGGCATCGCGGGAGGATTCTGGTAGATTATGCGGCCTTGCGAGATTCCTGATCCAAGCACGGAGACACGAGCAAATGATGGTTAGAGCGCTGTTTGCGAGCCTCGCCCTGGCGAGCCTGCTGGCCAGCCCACAGGCGGCGGCGGAAGGCGATGCCGAAGCGGGCAAGGTAAAGGCCTACACCTGCATGGGTTGCCACGGCATCCCGGATTACACGAACACCTACCCGACCTTCAAGGTACCCAAGGTCGGTGGCCAGTACGCCGAGCGCGTTGTTGCCGCGCTGAAGGCCTACGCGAATGGCGAACGCCAGCATCCGACGATGACGGCACAGGCCGAGTCAATGACCGAGCAAGACATGCAGGACATCGCCGCCTACTTCGCCACCTTCAAGGGTAGCAAGCCGGCACTGCCGGGCACGGGCGACGCGATTGCCGGCAAGGAAAAGTCGGCCAGCTGCGCCGCCTGCCATGGCCCGGACGGCAACAGCCCGAACCCCATGTACCCGATCCTCGCGGGCCAGCATGCCGATTACCTGGTCCACTCCCTGAAGCAGTACAAGAGCGGTGCCCGCACGAACGGCGTCATGGCCGGCATGGTCGCGCCGCTGAGCGAACAGGACATGAAGGACATCGCGGCCTGGTTCGCCACGCAGGAAGGTCCGCTGACGACCCTGCAGGAAGAGAATCGCGAAACCGAGTAAACCCACTCGCTGTCGCACGAAAAAGCCCCGCATTGCGGGGCTTTTTTATTGCCGTGTGAACTGTGCTCAGTCGATGTCGACGGTCAGGTTGCCCACGTTGACGGTGGCGTCGACATCATCTTCACCACCGGCGTCGTGGCGGATGCTGCCCCCCAGGAAACCACGATCGGTGTCGATATCCTTGCCGTCGATGTCGAGATCGACATCACCGATATTCACTTCGAGATCGAAACGCCCCGGGGAACCGGTGCGGCTCCTGATGCCGAGATCGCCAACATTGGTCTCGGCATCGATATCGCCAGCCAGCACGTCGATATCCATCTCGCCGACGTTCAGCTCGGCTTCAACGCCACCGCTGGTATTCTCGATATCCACTTCGCCGACATTCATCTCGAGACGCGTTTCCATTGCCTCGGGCACGAGGAGAATCCAGTTTTCCTCGATATCGTTATCGCCCCGACCACGGATCTTGAGGTCCAGGATCAGGGTATCGCCGGACTCATCAACATCGAGCTCCGCAGACGCAATGACTTCAGCGACTTCCTTGCTGCTGAAGCTCCAGTCGTCATCAGGCTCGATGGTCAGCTTCAAGGAGATCGTATCGCGGTCGCTGCCGGTGACACGCACGGTACCCACGTTGGCCTCGATATCGACGGTCTTGAAGTCGCCTGCAGGCCACTCGCGCGTGATCTCACGGCTGTCGGGATCGGCACTGGCCAGCGGTGCGGCCAGGATCGCGGTTGCCGCGAGGATTTTCATGAATCGCATGGTCTTTCCTCCAGTATCGGGAATACACACTTTTGATGCAGGCTGCCCCCGAAAGGTTTAAATGCAGTGCCGCTTGCGTCAGCCGAGGATTATGGTAAAGTCCCACCTGCACGACAAAGGCAAACCTGTCCGAAAGGCAGGCACGCAAAATTACCGGTCTAAGGGGCACAAGCCCTACGACAGCGGGATTACCGAAGCAGCCCTCATTTACCGGCATCCCCCCCGACGGCCGGTTACCCGTTTCGGTTCTCCCCCCCCCGATCCCGCTGTCCAGCTTGTGCCCCTGTTTTTTCAGTCCTCGCGTCCCAAAGGCGTCATGTCCGCCAGCTGTATGTTCAGCGCCGTCACGGAGTGCTGGATTTCGCGGAACGACTGCCCCAGCGACACCAGCAACAGCAGCAACGAAATACCAAACAGCCAGCGCGCCGTCTCCGCCCAACCCAGGTAGATCACGATCATCGTCAGCACGCAGAGAAACAGGCTGCTGATGCCCAGTGCCTGCATGTTGCGGATCAGTCGTACCCGGTGCTGGAGGCTTTCCAGCTGGCCCTGCAATTTCGGCGTCGGGTTATCCTCGAATTTCGCATGCAGGCCGCGGATGACGTTCGCTATCGCCAGGAAGCGGTTCGTGTAGGCCAGCAGCAGCAATGAAATGGTGGGGAACAGCAAGGCAGGTGTCGTGAGTGTGAGTTCCATCCGGCATCTCCAGGAATTCATGCGGACAAAAGAAAACCGGCATCCATGATGCCGGTTTCTCGCTCATACCTGAATGGCTTCGCGATTCATCGAGGCCATTCGGGCGTCATGAGCGCAGTCCGGGCAAGGCGGGAAGGGACAAGGAACCGGAGCGTACAGGACCGTACGTGAGGATTCCGAGTCGTTTCCCAACACAGCCCGGGCAAGCGCAATAGCCCGAATTACCAGATTTCGACGCGACGCTCCGGCGGCAGGTACATCTCGTCCCCTTCCTTCACATCAAAGGCGTCGTACCAGGCGTCGATATTGCGAACGATGCCGTTGGTGCGGTACTTCGACGGCGAATGCGGGTCAGTGGAAAGACGCATGCGCAGGTTGTCATCGCGGTAGAGGCGGCGCCACACCTGGGCCCAGCCCATGAAGAAGCGCTGGTCGCCGGTCAGTCCGTCGATGACCGGTGCTTCCTCGCCATTGAGGCTCATCTTGTAGGCCATGTAAGCGACCTTCAGGCCAGAGAGGTCACCGATGTTCTCGCCCATGGTGAAATCGCCGTTCACGCAGGCATCTTCGAACGGGCAATAGTTGTCGTACTGCTCACCGAGCATTTCCGCACGGGCGTTGAAGGCCGCGGCGTCTTCCTCACTCCACCAGTCACGCAGCACACCATCACCATCGGACTTGCGACCCTGGTCATCGAAGCCGTGGCTGATTTCGTGGCCGATAACCGCACCGATACCGCCGTAGTTCACGGCGTCATCCGCTTCCATGTTGAAGAACGGCGGCTGCAGGATGGCAGCCGGGAAGACGATCTCGTTCATCGGCGGGTTGTAGTAGGCGTTGACCGTCTGCGGGGTCATGAACCACTCATCCTCGTCGATTGGACCGCCCAGCTTGCCGACCTGTTCCTCGTAGCCGAACTCGGCGGCACGAACGACGTTGCCGAACAGGTCATCCGCGCTGACTTCCAGCGAGGAATAATCCTGCCACTTGTCGGGGTAACCGATCTTCGGCGTGAACTTGGAAAGCTTGTCATGCGCTTCCTTCTTGGTTTCTTCCGACATCCATTCGAGGTTGTCGATGCCGACTTCGAAGGCA
>JAWWBT010000082.1:0-10523 GCA_033720815.1 Gammaproteobacteria bacterium
CGCATCGGGCGCATTCTACAGCATCGCGCTGCCGCATCGCTGCCCCAGCCGGTATGATGCACGTTGCTTCCACAAATCCTGATCGGAGATCGCATGGATGAACGCCGTACACAACTCGAGGCCTGGCTTCGGGAGGTAATCGACGAGCCTTTCACCGTTTCGGTGGCGTCCGCGGACGCCAGTTTCCGGCGCTATTTCCGGGTTCATCTCGATGCCGCGACACGCATTGCCATGGATGCACCGCCGGAACAGGAAGACTGCCGGCCGTTCGTCGATATTGCTGGCCGCCTGCGCGCTGCCGGGCTCAATGCGCCGGATATCCTGGCGAGCGACCTTGATCGTGGCTTCCTGTTGCTGACGGACCTCGGCAGCCGCACATTTCTTGAAGCCCTGGCGGATGAAGATCCCGAAATATTGATGCAGCGTGCGATTGCCACGCTGGCAAGGATGCAGGCGGGCACCGATGCCAGCGGCCTGCCGGATTACGACACCCCGTTGCTGAAGCGTGAACTGTCTCTGTACCCGCAGTGGTATGTGGCGAAACATGCCGGGGCGACATTGAGCCAGGCCGAGCAGCGGGTGTGGGAAGCAAATTGCGAACGCCTGGTTGATGCCGCGCTGTCGCAGCCGCAGGTCTTCGTGCATCGTGATTACATGCTGCGAAACCTGATGCTTGGCAGCGATGACGAGCCGGGTGTGATCGATTTCCAGGATGCCGTTCGCGGGCCAGTGAGTTACGACCTGTTGTCGCTGTTCCGCGATGCGTTCATTTCGTTCCCGGAAGACGACATTGCGCGGTGGCGCGAGGATTACCACAAGCAGGCCGAAGCAGCCGGGGTCGCGCTGCCGGACAACCTGGAGCGTGCGATGGATTTCATCGGTATCCAGCGTCACCTGAAGGTGATCGGCATATTTGCACGCCTGCATTACCGTGACGGCAAGGCGAAATACCTGGCCGAGACACCACGCTTTCATCGCTACATCTACGAGATTGCCGGCAAGTACCCGGAATTCGACGAGCTCGTGCATCTTCTCAAGCGATATGAGGTGGAACAGTGACAGCGCCAATGACGGCAATGATCCTTGCTGCCGGTCGCGGTGAACGCATGCGACCGTTGACGGACGAAACGCCGAAGCCGCTACTGGAAGTGCGCGGCAAGCCACTGATCCAGTGGCAGGTCGAGAAATTGCGCGAGGCGGGTTTCAACGAGATCGTGGTGAACGTGTCGTGGCTGGGCGAACAGATCATCGAGTTTCTCGGCGATGGCTCGCGTTTCGATGTCGCAATCGACATTTCCGAGGAGCCGCCCGGCGCGCTGGAAACAGCGGGTGGCATCATTCGCGCACTGCCGATGCTCGGTGAGCGGTTCGTCGTGGTGAATGGTGACGTCTGGACTGATTTCGATTTCACACGACTGAGGGGCCTGCCCGATACCGCCGACCTTGCGCACATCGTGCTGGTCGATAATCCGGAGCACAATCGCGGCGGGGATTTCGCGTTGCTGCAATCCGGCATCGTCAGCGAACATGGAACGAAGCGCACCTTCGCGGGCATCGGTGCCTACCATCGCGACCTGTTTGCCGGCTACCCGGATGGTGAGCGGGCACTGGCTCCATTGCTACGCGAGGCGATGGCGGATGGGCGCGTTACCGGAGAGATTCATCGGGGTGTGTGGTCCGATGTGGGTACACCGGAACGCTTGCAGGATATCCAGGACAAGGCATGAAAAAACCGGCCTGGCGGCCGGTTTTCTCGTTTCCGTTAGCGGCATTCAGCTCGCCGTTTTCTTCTCCGGCTCGAACAGGTCATCGGCCTGCAGGTCTGCATGGTACGAGGAACGCACCATCGGGCCGGATGCGACGTGCTTGAAGCCCATCTCGTAACCGCGGCGTTCGATTTCCTTGAACTCGTCCGGATGCACGAAACGCACCACCGGGTGGTGGAAGCGGCTCGGCTGCAGGTACTGGCCGACGGTGAGCATGTCCACGTCGTGGTCGCGCAGGTCCTGCATGACCTCGAAGATCTCGTCCATTTCCTCGCCAAGGCCGACCATGATGCCGGACTTGGTGATGACCTCCGGATGGCCTTCCTTGAAGCGCTTCAGCAGCGTCAGTGAATGCTGGTAATCCGAACCCGGACGCACTTCCTTGTAGAGGCGCTTCACCGTTTCCAGGTTGTGGTTGAACACATCGGGCGGTGCCTTTTCCATGATCTCGATGGCGATATCCATGCGGCCACGGAAGTCCGGCACCAGTACTTCGATCTTCGTTTCCGGGATGCGCTCGCGCGTCGCGGAAATGCAGTCGACGAAATGCTGTGCGCCGCCATCCTTCAGGTCATCGCGATCGACCGAGGTGACGACGACGTATTTCAGGCCCATTGCCTCGATGGTTTCGGCGAGGTGGATCGGCTCTTCCGGGTCCAGCGCGTTCGGGCGACCGTGCGCCACATCGCAGAAGGTGCAGCGGCGGGTGCAGATGTCGCCCATGATCATGAAGGTCGCGGTGCCCTTGCCGAAGCATTCGCCGATGTTCGGGCAGGCGGCTTCCTCGCAGACCGTGACGAGTTTCTGGTCGCGCAGCACTTTCTTGAGGCGCGCGACTTCCGGCGTGGCCGGCGATTTCGCACGGATCCACGACGGCTTCTTCTGGCGCGTGGTGGTCGGTTCGATCTTCACCGGGATGCGCGCCATCTTTTCCTGCGCGGTCATCTTTTCGCCCTGCACGACCTTCTTCGGACGAGGGCGCTGGCTCTTGGCGGTGGTGTCTGTCATCTCAACCTCGGGGTTGGCGAGAATGTGTGCAAATTTCCTGAGCGCTTTGCTCAGGAAAGAGTGGAATTGTAACGCAAGTGCCGCATCAAGTGGGGCTCCAGGGCGGTACGAACCGCCTGCATGTCCCCCGGACCGCCGCGCTCGACCACCTGCGTCATCTGCAGGCCCTCGTAGCCGCAGGGGTTGATGCGCTGGAAGGGCTCGAGATCCATGTTCACGTTGAAGGCGAGCCCGTGGTAGCTGCAGCCGCGACGCACGCGGATGCCCAGCGAGGCGATCTTGGCCCCGTCTTCGGTGTAGACGCCTGGCGCGTCGGGTTTTGGCGCTGCAGCAATATCGAATTCCGCCAGGCAATCCACAACGGCGCGTTCCATGGCGTCCACCAGGTCGCGCACGCCGAGCTTCTGGCGGCGCAGGTTGACCAGCGGGTAGACGACCAGCTGGCCGGGGCCGTGGTAGGTGACCTGGCCGCCGCGGTCGATGTCCAGCAGGGGAATGTCACCCGGTGCCAGCACGTGTTCGCGCTTGCCGTTCAGGCCCAGCGTGAAGATCGGCGGGTGCTCCAGGAACCAGATTTCGTCCGGCGTGTCTTCATCGCGTGACTGCGTGAATTCCTGCATGCGCTGCCAGGTCGGTTCGAAGTCGACCCTGCCGAGGTCGCGGATGACAGGTGCTGGAATGGCGTTACTCACAGGCAGAATAGCACCAGTTCGTGGCCTGAGAGCTCGGTGTAGAGCGCATCAAGCTGCGCCTTGCTCTCGGCAGTGAATGTGACGGTAATGGACAGGAACTTGCCCGTGGAGGAGGGGCGCGTCTTGATCGACGCTGCCTTCACGTCTTCCAGGTGGCGGTCGAAGATATCCATGACCGCGCTCTCGAACGCGGCATCGTCGCGGCCCATGACCTTGATCGGGAATTCGCAGGGGAACTTCAGCAGTTCCGGGTCATTCGTGCTCATCGTGGTGTCCTGTTCGGTCTCAGGAGTATGTGCGGGCGGCGAAGGCCGGTTTCAACCGGCTGTAAAGCGGGCCGGGCTGCTCGACCTGTGCCGCGGCACCGACCGGCTCGCCATCCAGCGTTGCGATGCAGAGGATTTCGCGCATGCTGCTCGCAATCCAGATCTCGTCGGCCTGGCGCAGTTCCGCTTCGGTAATCGGGCGTTCCTCTACCGGGACGCCATTCTCCCGCGCAACCTCGACGATGACCTTGCGCGTGATCCCCGCGAGTATGTGCGGCTGCAGTTCCGGCGTGACCAGCACACCGTCTCGTACGATGAAGAGGTTGCTGCTGGAGGCCTCGATGGCATGGCCATCACGCAACAGTATTGCTTCGTCGGCACCACTTTCGGCAGCGGCCTGGCGCAACAGCACGTTGCCGAGCAACGAGGTTGCCTTGATGTGGTTATGCGACCAGCGAATGTCATCCAGCGTGATGGCACTGCCGGTATCGCGCGTGCCTTCCGGGCGTTCCAGGCCCATCGCAAACACGGTGGGTTCGGCAGCAACCGGAAACACATGGTCGCGCCCGCGGGTGGCGCCACGAGAAACCTGCAGGTAGATCGCGGCATCCCGCATGGCGTTCTTCTCGACCAGGCCGTCAAGAATCTCGCGCCATTGCGTTCGCGGAAACGGGTTGGCTATGCCGACGGCCTCAAGTGAACGGTCGAGCCGGTCGAGGTGCGCGTCGGTTTCGAAGGGCGCACCGGAATAGACCGGGATGACTTCGTAGACGCCATCGCCGTAGAGGAAGCCGCGGTCCAGCGGCGAGATGCGGGCTTCCTCGATCGCCGTGAATTCACCATCCAGCCAGGCTGTCGGCAGCGCCTTCGGCATGGCTTACTGGAACAGCAGCAGGATGCTGTCGATCATCCGTCGCACGAAGCTGCCTTCCGGCACCGGTGCGGCCGGCGAGAGAGGTACGACGGCGAGCTCTTCGCCATCCAGCGAAACGCGGATTACGCCAACGGTCTGGTCGTCGCCGAGCGGGGCGATCAGCGTCTGCTGCAGGTCCATCACCGCCTCCAGGTCGTCGTACCGTCCACGCGGGATCGTCACGTAAACGTCATCGGAGGGCACGAGGCCGATTTCGTCAGTGGGCGCCTTCCAGACCCGGGTGGTGGTCAACTCGCTGCCTGCTTCATAGAGGCGATGCGTTTCGTAGAAACGGAAGCCGTAGTTGAGCAGTGCCTGGCTGGCGTTGGCGCGAGCCTTGTCACTGTCGGTACCCATCACGACGGAAACCAGTCGCATGTCGCCTTCGACCGCCGAGGATGCGAGGCAGTAACCTGCTGCTTCGGTATGACCGGTCTTGATGCCGTCAACGCGTTCATCGCGGTACAGCAGCAGGTTGCGGTTCGACTGGCGGATTTCATTCCAGGTGAATTCCTCGACCTGGTACCAGTCGTAGAATTCCGGGAATTCTTCGATCACGGCACGCGACAGGATCGCCACGTCGCGCGCGGTGGTGTAATGGTTCTCGGCGGGAAGGCCGGTCGCGTTCATGAAATTCGAATTGTTCATGCCGAGCTGCGCGGCATACTGGTTCATGAGGTCGGCGAATGCTTCCTCGGTGCCCGCAACGTATTCCGCCAGCGCAATCGATGCGTCATTGCCGGACTGGATGATCATGCCTTTCAGCAGGTTCTCGACCGAAACCTTCGTGTCGACTTCGATGAACATGCGCGAACCCGGCGCGCGCCATGCCTTCTCGCTGATGCGTACCATGTCGTCCAGCGACACGCTGCCTGATTCGATGGCCTTGAATACGGCATAGCCGGTCATGATCTTCGTGATGCTGGCCGGCTCGACGCGTTCGTCGGAATTGTCTTCAGCGAGAATCTTGCCGCTACGGAAATCCATCAGGATGTGGCTGGATGCACCGATCTTCGGTGGCGAAGGCAGCGGCGTCGGCGCGGCAAGCGCGCTGGCGGTGGCAAAAAGGAAAAGCGTAACGAACAGCTGCTTCAGTGATACTCGCATGTTGGTTCCCGTCTGGAGACGAATTTTCGAGAATTCGTGAAAACTGCACAGGAATCCCGCCCCGGCGATTCCTGGAATCTGCAACAAGGGCGGCATTTTACCCGTGTTGTGCCGGGGGCGCACCCGCCGCCGTCACACGCTCGGGACTAGCGGGATTCTTCGACGATGCGGAAATGCTCGATACCGTGGCCGATCAGCCGCAGCGTGATCTCTTCGGCGGCGGCTCGCGTTGCCAGCGGGCCCAGTCGGACGCGATGCAGCACTGTATCGCCGCGCGGCTCGGGATGGATACCGACCGGCACGAAACCCTTGGCGCCAAGCTCGGTGCTGAGTGCTTCCGCGTTGCCCCGTTCGGTGAATGCGCCGAGCTGGATGAAGAATTCCGACGCCAGGTCCTGCGCACCACTTGCCGTCATGGCGAGGCCATGCTCCGGCGGAAGTGCTTCAGCGGTGAGTTCTTCGTGCTCGGGCGCCTGGCTGACGGTGACATCGCCCGCAGGGGTGCCGGGCTGCAGCGCGACGATTTCCACCGGTGCCGTACCGGTGGCGACGATGCCCAGCTTCAGCGCGGCAACGTACGAGAGATCGATGACGCGCACCACGATGCTGCGATTGTTGCGGAGGTTGGTGACCTTTACGTACGTGGGTAGTGGCAGCGACTTGTGCGCGGCCGTCATCTTGTACATGTCATACGGTTCGCCGCTGGATGTGCGGCGGCCATGGAACTTGGTGCCGTACCAGCTCGCATCACCGCGTTCGCGAAATCCCTGCGCGCTGTCCATGACCTGGTAGCGCTTGCCCCAGACGACGTATTCATCGGGATTGCCGTAACGACTCGGTGGTTCGTCGCGCGGTACGGCATCGGGAATGTTGTCGATGTCGACCGGCGTCTCGGCGGGAGCGCCGTCGCGCTCGACACTGGCACAGGCGGCCAGCATTGCAACAAGCAGCGTGACGAGCAGTGCGCGCATCAGCGGCGGGCGCGCTCGATCGCGGTCGCGAGTTCCATCACCGCCATGGCATACAGCGGACTGCGGTTATAGCGGTTGATCACGCCGAAGTTGTGCAGGCCGAGCCAGTAGACCAGTTCGTCTTCAAGCTGCAGGGCAACCAGCCGCACTTCGGTATCGCCGCTGATGTCGCGGCTGAACACCAGGCCCTTGTTGCGCAATTCTGCAGCAGTAGTAATGGTCATGCCCTGTTCCCGGGGCAGGCCCTGCGCGTCGTCGCCTGCAGCGGCGGGTACGGCTACCGGCTCGTTATCGTGCCAGCGATGGCGCGACAGGTAGTTCGCCACGCTGCCAATGACATCCGGCCATGAGTTCCACAGGTCGCGCTTGCCGTCCTTGTCGAAATCCACGGCATACATGCGGTAACTGCTCGGTATGAACTGGCCCCCGCCCATGGCTCCCGCGTAGGACCCGCTCACGGTGGAGGTGTCGATATCTTCCTCGCGCACCAGCAGCAGGAATTCCTCGAGTTCGCTACGGAAGAAATTCATGCGCGGCGGGTAATCGAAGCCGAGCGTCGACAAGGCATCGATCACGCGCCAGCTACCGGTAATGCGACCGTAGTAGGTTTCCACGCCGATGATGGCGACGATGATTTCGCGGTCCACGCCGAATTCACGCTCGGCGCGAGCCAGCAGGGCTTCATGCTCGTTCCAGAATTTCCGGCCCGCCTCGATGCGCGCGTCGGTGATGAATATCGGACGGTATTCGTGCCAGTCCTTGCCTTCGGCTGGCGACGAAATGGCATCGAGGATCTTCTGCTGTCGCGTGACGTTGGTGAACAGAACATCGAGTTCCGCCGCCGTGTATCCATGCTCTGCCTGCATCTTCTCGGCAAAGGCAGCGAACTCCGGATGGTCGCGGTAGTCACGCGTTTCTTCCGGGGCGGCAGACAGTGAAGTGGCAAGAAGGGTGGCGGCGAGCAGCAGTGCGTGTCGAATCACCGGGACATGAACCTGCGATGTGAATGGATGCTCATGAGGATACCGAAGCCCGCCAGCAGCGTCACCATCGAGGTGCCGCCATAGGAAATGAGTGGCAATGGTACGCCGACCACCGGCAAGAGGCCGGTGACCATGCCGATGTTCACGAACACGTAGACGAAGAAGGTCAGTACCAGGCTGCCGGCGACGAGCCGCTCGTAGGTCTTTTCGGCCTGCAGCGCGATATACAGGCCGCGGGCGATCACGAAGAGGTACACCGCGAGCAGTACAAGGATTCCAAGCAGGCCGAACTCCTCGCCGATGACGGCGAAGATGAAATCGGTGTGGCGTTCCGGCAGGAATTCCAGCTGCGACTGCGTGCCGTTCAGCCAGCCCTTGCCGAACAGGCCGCCGGAGCCGATGGCAATCTTTGACTGGATGATGTGGTAGCCCGAGTTCAGCGGGTCGGATTCCGGGTTGAGGAAGGTCAGTACGCGACGCTTCTGGTAATCGTGCAGCACGAATTTCCACGCCAGTGGCGCAGCAACGGCCAGCAGCCCGAGTATCAACGTGATCCAGCGCCAGCGAATGCCGGAGAGGAAGATCGCGAATGCGCCGGCGCTGCCGATAAGGAGGGCCGTGCCCAGGTCAGGCTGCTTTGCAATCAGGACCACGGGTAGCACGATGATCACGGCACAGATGACGAGATCGGCAAACCGGGGTGGCAGCGGGCGTTCGTGCAGGTACCAGGCCACCATCATCGGCACGGCCAGCTTCATCGCCTCCGACGGCTGGAATCGCACGATGCCGAGGTCCAGCCAGCGCTGTGCGCCGCCGCCGGTCGCGCCGGCGTACAGCACGGCGACCAGCATCAGCAGGCCGATGGCAAAAACCCAGGGTGTCCACAGGCGAATGAAATGTGGCGAGAACTGTGCCATCACGAAAAGCGCGCCGAAGGCGACAGCGAGGCGAACCGCCTGTCGCAACAGCATGCCCGGGTCCTGGCCGCCGGCGCTCCACAGGATCACCATGCTCATCGCGCTCAGTGCCAGCAGGCCGAACAGCAGCGGCAGGTCCAGGTTCAGGCGATCAAGAAACTGCGCCAGCGGCCCCGGCTCGGTGGCTTCGCCCATTCGCGAAAACTCACTCATTCGTTGCCACCTCCGGCGTTTTCGATTCCGGCTCGCGTTCGCGCAACAGCCAGGCATCCATGATCTTGCGAGCGACGGGCGCGGCGCGGGAGCCGCCGCCGCCGTTTTCCACGACGACCGCGAGTGCGAGTTCCGGGTCGTCGGCCGGAGCGTAGGCAATGAACAGGCCGTGGTCGCGCAGGTTCGCAGCGACCTCTTCCTCTTCGTATTCCTCGTCTTCGCCCAGCGTGTAGACCTGCGCCGTTCCGGTCTTGCCGGCCATGCGGTACTTGAGGCCGCGACCGGCACTCCAGGCCGTGCCCTTCACATCATGCAGCACGCGTTCCATGGAATTCGTGATGAACTCCCAGGCCCAGTCGCCACGGATTTCCATAGTGGGCAGGGGCTCGACCGCCGTCTTGCGGATTTCACCGCTTTCCGGGTCGCGCATTGCGTGAACCAGGCGGGGCTCGAAGGCCTTGCCGCGCATGGCCAGTCGCGCCGTGGAATGCGCGAGCTGCAATGGCGTGGTCAGCATGAAGCCCTGGCCGATACCGACATTCACCGTTTCGCCCGGGAACCATGGCATGTTCCGCGTGCGGCGTTTCCATTCGCGTGACGGCAGCAGTCCATCACGTTCGCCGATCAGGTCGATGCCTGTCTCATGACCCAGGCCAAATCTTTCCAGGAATTCATGGATGCGGTCGATGCCGAGCTCGACGGCCAGTTCGTAGTAATACACATCGCAGGACTCGGCGATGGCCTTGTCCATGTCAGTATGGCCATGGCCTTCGCGCTTCCAGTCGCGGTAGGGGCGAGGATTGCCTTCCAGCAGGAAGAAACCGCGGCACATGGTCGAGTGCGTCGATGTCACCACCCCGTAGTGCAGGCCCGCGAGCCCGAGCATCGGCTTGATCGTGGAACCGGGTGGATAGGTCCCGACCACGGCGCGGTTGAACAGCGGACGTCGCGGGTCCTCATTGAGGCGGCGGAAATTCCTGCTGTCGATGCCATCAACAAACAGGTTCGGGTCGTAGGCCGGCTTGGCAACCAGCGCCAGCACTTCGCCATTGTTCGGGTCGATGGCGACAGCGGCGCCCTTGAATTCGCCAAGTGCCTCGTAGGCCGCTTTCTGCAGTCCGGCATCGATGCTCAGGTAAAGGTCGGTTCCCGGGGTTGGCGCTTCGGTTTCCAGGGTGCGCAGGGTGCGGTTCTGCGCGTTGGTTTCCACCTGCTCGATACCGGGATAACCGTGCAGGGATTCCTCGTAGGCCACCTCGATGCCGACCTTGCCGATCTGCGACGTACCGGAATATCGCGCCGGGTCGCGCGCTTCCAGCTCGCTTTCGTTGATCGAGCCGATATAGCCAATGGCGTGTGCGGCGACCGGACCGAGCGGGTAACGGCGGGTCAGTCGCGCCCGGATATCGACACCGGGAAAGTCCTGGCGATGCACGGCGAACCGTGCGACATCCTCGTCAGTCAGGCTGTAGCGCAGCGGAATCGGCTGGAAGCTTCGCTTGGTCCGCCGCAGCTTGTTGAAGCGTTCGATGTCTGCCGGACGCAAATCGATGATGTCGCCGAGCCGATCAAGGGTGGCGGCGAGGTCAGGCACCTGCTCGGGAATGATTTCGAGCTGGTAGTTGGGCACGTTCTCGGCGAGCAGCACCCCGTTACGATCGAATATCAGGCCGCGGTTCGGTGCCAG
>JAWWBT010000083.1:0-10510 GCA_033720815.1 Gammaproteobacteria bacterium
ACCACCGGAAGCATTTCCTTCGGGCTGGCCTTGGTCGCGGGAAGGAATCGGGTTCCCATGCCGGCAACGGGAAATACGGCCTTTCGAATCGGCGCTGGCATCAATCTCTCCTGGAACTCTCAAGCGAGGGGCAAGTCTAGACGAGCAGGATTGCAAAAAGAAGACGCGGCCCAAGGCCGCGTCGCAAACACTGGAAACGAACTTGCCGGGCTTATTCGCCTTCAGCGCCCTCTTCACTGAAACGGATGTTCTCCGCGTTCTTCTCGATGATTGCCTTGCCGATTCCCTTGACCTTGAGCAGGTCCTCCAGCGTTTCGAAATCACCGTGCCGCTCGCGGTACGCCACGATCGCCTCTGCCCGGGCCTGGCCAACGCCATCAAGCTCTGCGGCCAGCGTTGCCGCATCGGCAGTGTTCACGTTGATCTCGCCGGCAAGGGCGCTACCGGCAACGAAAAGCAGCGCAAGAAAAAGCGGCTTGAATAATCCCTTCATGTCATTTCTCCTTCCTTGGATTCAAATAGTCGACGAACTGCCCGCAGGGCAGTTATTGCTAGATATAGCGGAGAAACGAAGGCTTGTGACTGTTTCAGGCCAAGGCAGGAATATTTCGGGGATGGTGGCCCAAATGCATCACTCGCCGTTCAGGATGATCCCGTGGCGTGGCTCGAGCGTGTCCCAGCGGCGGCAGCTCGGACACTGCCAATAGAGTCGGCGTCCGGAATAACCACAGTTCGAGCAGGAATAATGCTCGGCGTCGCCCTGGGCATTATGGAAGAGTTCCCGGGCAATGGCGGCAACACCCACGTCGCCGCCGCCGCGGCACAGCGTCGCAATTCGGTCGCTGACGCTGCGCAGCTGGTCCAGCAGCTCCTCGCGACCGGCATTCCTCGCGACGAATTCCTCGAGCTCGGCGTCACGCATCCCGCCATTGCGCAGGAGTGCGATCGTCAGGTAACCGGCAGCCCGCGGGTTCTCCCGCAATACCGCTTCAAGCTGGTTCGCGAGGGACTCCCTCGAACCACCACGGGCCACCAGTTGCGCGAGGGATGGCAGGATTTCATTGGCCCGACGCGGGTCCCGGACGAGTGCGTTGCGATAGTGACGAACGGCAGACCGGGCATCGTCGTTGCGCTCCGACAACTGGGCATTCAGCAGCATCGCGCGCACGCAATCGCGATCGTAGGACAAGGCGCGCCGCAACAGCTTGCTGACTGCGCGATGATCGCCCTCCTGCAGTCTCGGTTCGGCCAGCTCACAGAAATACTGGGCAATCTCCTGGCCACACGAGCGCCCACTGACCGCCTCCAGGCGTCGCGCAACTTCGATGGCCTGGTCCCAGTCCTTTTGCTGCTCGTAGATCACCAGCAGGCTGTCCAGGGACGCCTGCTCATGGGCACGTTCACGCGACAGCTCGCTGAACAGGCTCTCGGCACGATCCAGCAGGCCGGCCCTCAGGTAATCCTCGCCGAGCTCGAACAGCGCCTGGGTCCGATGAGTCCGGGAAAGATTCGGACGCGCGATGAGGTTCTGGTGAATACGAATCGCCCGGTCAACCTCGCCCCGGCGGCGGAAGAGGCTGCCCAGCGCAAAGTGTGTCTCGATGGTTTCGGAGTCGACCTCCACCATGTGAATGAAGACTTCCAGCGCCTTGTCGGGCTGCTCGTTGAGCAGGAAATTGAGGCCCTTGAAGTAGTCGGCAGGGATACTGCCACCCGTCTTGCGTCTGTGACTGCTGCTCCGGCCACGACGGCCCGTCCACCAGCCGACCAGCAAGGCGACCAGTAACAGGATTCCGATCAGGAAGAGATCGTTGGCGGGCATGACGCTGTCAGCCGTTACGAATCGGTGCGTTGCGAAGGTTCTTGAGTTCCGCTTCCATGCCACGCAGGTCGCGGCGCAAGCGGCGACTTTCACGACGGCTCTTCAGGGTAAGCAGCCCCATCACGAGGAGCCCAAGGAGGAAACCGACGGCCAGCGTCGCCAGCAGGGCCCAGGGCAAGGTCGTCGTGACCGTTCCAAGGAAATAATCAATGGTGACGGAACCGGCATTCAATGCGGTAAAACCGATCCCGACCAGCAGGATAAGTACCAGGATAAGTGCTGTAAGGAAAATCCGGGACATGCTGCTCCCCTGCCAGGATATTCAGGTTAAGCCCGGGAAAGTCGGTTGCCCGGGTCCGGGAACCGCGTCAGGCCTGCCTTTCAGCGGCCTCGCGGGCCAGTTCCTCGGCAAAGCCCTGGTTAACGCGTTCGCGCAGGTCCTTGCCCGGCTTGAAATGCGGCACGTGCTTGCCCGACAGCGCCACCGCCTCCCCGGTCTTGGGGTTGCGGCCCATGCGCGGTGGGCGGAAATGCAGGGAAAAACTGCCGAAGCCCCGAATCTCGATGCGACGCCCGTCAGCCAGCGCATTGCTCATCTGTTCGAGCAACGACTTCACCGCCAGTTCCACATCCTTCGCCGGCAGGTGACCCTGTTTTTCCGCCAGCGCTTCGATCAGTTCGGACTTCGTCATCTGTGCGTTCCTGCCATTTTTTCTTTTAATCCAGTGCGTTACGCAGCAGTAAAGCAGAAAAAAGGCGGCCGTTCCAGTAGAACGGCCGCCCTTTCACGGACTTTTTAGTCCTCCTTGTTGATCTGCTCCTTCAGCAGGTCACCAAGGGTGGCACCACCGGAATCCGACTTGGAGTACTCGGCAACCGCCTGCTGCTCCTCGTGGATTTCCTTCGCCTTGACCGACAGGTTGATCGCACGGTTCTTGCGATCCACGCCGATGATGCGGGCTTCGACGTCCTCACCTTCGTTCAGCTGGGTGCGGGCGTCTTCGACGCGCTCGCGGGCCAGCTCGGAGGCACGGAGGTAACCTTCGATGCCGTCAGCCAGCTCGATGCGGGCGCCCTTGGCATCCACTTCGAGGACCTTGCCGGTCACCAGCGAACCCTTCGGGTGCTCGCCGAGGAACAGGCTGAACGGATCCTGGTCGAGCTGCTTCACGCCAAGCGAAATACGCTCGCGTTCCGGATCGACCGACAGGACCACGGCTTCGACTTCGTCGCCCTTCTTGTAGTTGCGAACGGCTTCTTCACCCGGCATGTCCCACGCGATGTCGGACAGGTGAACCAGGCCGTCGATGCCGCCGTCGAGACCGACGAAGATACCGAAGTCGGTGATCGACTTGATCTTGCCGGAAATCTTGTCGCCCTTGTTGTAGGTGGCGGCAAACTCGTCCCATGGGTTCGGAACGCACTGCTTCATGCCGAGGCTGATGCGGCGACGCTCTTCGTCGATATCCAGCACCATGACTTCGACTTCGTCGCCGATCTGCACGACCTTCGCCGGGTTGACGTTCTTGTTGGTCCAGTCCATTTCGGACACGTGGACCAGGCCTTCGACGCCTTCCTCGATTTCCACGAAGGAACCGTAATCGGCCAGGTTCGTGACCTTGCCGAAGATACGGGTGCCGACCGGGTAACGACGGGAAATATCTTCCCAGGGATCATCACCCAGCTGCTTGAGGCCGAGCGAAACACGGTTGCGCTCGCGGTCGAACTTGAGGACCTTGACCTCGATCTCGTCGCCGACGTTGACGACTTCGCTCGGGTGCTTGACGCGCTTCCACGCCATGTCCGTGATATGCAGCAGGCCGTCGATGCCGCCCAGGTCGACGAACGCACCGTAATCGGTGAGGTTCTTGACGATGCCTTCGACAACGATGCCTTCCTGCAGCTTCTCGAGAAGCTTCTCGCGCTCTTCGCTGTATTCCTCTTCGACAACCGCGCGGCGGGAAACCACCACGTTGTTGCGCTTGCGGTCCAGCTTGATGACCTTGAATTCCAGTTCCTTGCCTTCCAGGTACGCGGTGTCGCGAACCGGGCGCACGTCAACCAGCGAGCCCGGCAGGAATGCGCGGACTTCGTCGATGTCGACGGTGAAGCCACCCTTGACCTTGCCGGAGATGTAACCGTTGACGATCTCGTTGGCATCGAAGGCCTTTTCCAGGGCGTTCCAGCTGCGTGCACGCAACGCCTTTTCACGCGACAGGCGGGTCTCGCCGAAACCGTCTTCGACGGCGTCCAGCGCGACTTCGACTTCGTCGCCCACGGCGATGTTCATCTCGCCGTTTTCGTCCTGGAACTGTTCAACAGGAATGACGCCTTCCGATTTCAGGCCGGCGTTGACAATAACCACGTCGTCGTTGATTTCGACGATCTGGGCATTGATGAGCGCGCCAGGACGCAGCGCTTCCTGGTTCATGCTCTGTTCGAGAAGTTCAGCAAAAGTTTCAGACATGGGTTGAATATCCTGTGCCCCTTGGGGCGCTACTGTTAGCCGCCAGCTTCATCCTGAAGTGCCGGGTTGGTTTAACGAAAAAAGGCCCGTGCATCCTGCACGAGGCCTGCTCGGCTCGATCTTGCTGTAGTCAGTTCGGAAACGTTTTCCGCACGTATTGCAGTACCTGATCAAGCACCACTGCAATGTCCGTTGACGTGGTGTCGATGACAACCGCGTCGTCGGCCGGCCGCAGTGGCGAGGCCTCCCGGGAAGCGTCGCGCTCGTCGCGCTCCGAGATCTCCCGGAAAAGGTCGGCGATATTAGCAGTCTTTCCCTTTTCGATCAACTGCTTATGACGTCTCTCGGCGCGCTCCTGGGCGCTCGCCGTGAGGAAGAATTTCAGGGGGGCTTCAGGGAAGATCACCGTGCCCATGTCGCGCCCGTCTGCCACCAGTCCTGGCGGCTTGCGGAAGGCGTGCTGGCGGTCGACCAGCGCAGCGCGCACCTTTGGCATTGCCGCCACTTTCGACGCCTTGTTACCCGTCGTTTCGAGGCGCGTCTCCACCGTGACGTCCTTGCCATCAAGAATTATCCGCTCATCCCCACTTTCGGTAACCTCGAAGCGGATATCGAGGCTGGCCGCAACGGCGGCAATCTCGTCTTCTTCGGCCAGGCCGCGCTCCTCGGCCGCCAGCGCCAGCAGGCGGTACAGCGCGCCGGAATCGAGCAGGTGCCAGTCCAGCTTCTCGGCCAGCAGGCGGGCAATGGTGCCCTTTCCGGAGCCACTCGGGCCATCGATGGTGATTACCGGAGTCGTGTCGTTCATGCCTTATTCCGTCACTTCCTGGATGTCGGCGCCGAGCCTGGCCAGGTCCTCGCGGAACGCCGGGTAGCTCGTCGCCACATTGTCGATATTCCTGATGCGAACCGGGCCGCGGGCCCGGGTTGCTGCAATTGCAAAAGCCATGGCGATGCGGTGATCCCCCTGACTGTCCACCTCGCCGCCCTGCAGCTCGCCGCCCGTCACGTCGAGGCCGTCATCGTACTCCTCAACCTCAATGCCAAGCGACCGCAGGCCTTGCGCCATTGCGGCAAGGCGGTCGCTTTCCTTCACGCGGAGCTCCGCCGCACCCCGCAGTCGCGTGGTGCCGTCTGCGCAGGCCGCCGCAATGAGGATGACCGGAATTTCGTCGATGGCCAGTGCCACGTCCGCGGCATCGATATCGATCGCCACAAGCGTACTTGCCGAACAGTGGATATCCGCCACCGGTTCCCCGCCCTGCTCGCGACGGTTTTCGCGGCGTATCCGCGCGCCCATGCGCTCAAGCAGTCGCAACACACCGTCACGCGTCGGGTTCACACCGACGTTCCCAAGCTGCAACTCCAGGCCCGGCTGGACAGCGGCGAGCACCAGCCAGAACGCCGCCGAGGACAGGTCGCCGGGAATATCCAGGCGTCCCAGCCGGAAAGCCGGGACCGGCTGCATTCGCAGCTGGCGACCATCGCGCTCGACAGGCACGCCACCGGCCGAGAGCATGCGCTCGGTGTGGTCGCGACTGGTATCCGGTTCGGTAATCTCTACCGGAACACCCGCACACAGGCCCGCCAGCAGCAGGGCCGATTTCACCTGCGCCGAGGCGACTGGAAGTTCATGGTGAATCGGCTGGAGCTTTTCAGGCGGCGCCAGCCTGACCGGCGGCTTTCCGTCTTCACTCGTCGCGACCACCGCGCCGATGGCATTCAGCGGATCGGCAATTCGCCGCATCGGTCGCTGCATCAGCGAGGCATCACCCACGAGTTCACTTGCAAACGGCTGCGCGGCAAGCACGCCTGCCAGCAGTCGCATGCCGGTCCCGGAATTACCGCAGTCGATCGGGCCCGATGGCGCTCGCAGGCCACACAAGCCGCGCCCATGAATGCGGATCACGTTCGCCTCGCGCTCGACCTCAATGCCGAGTGACTCGATGGCGCGCAAGGTGTTCAGGCAATCCTCGCCATCGAGAAAGCCATGGACCTCCACGGTGCCTTCATTCAGCGCTCCGAGAATCGCCGCCCGATGCGAAACCGATTTATCCCCGGGCACACGCAGGACGCCGCCCTTCAGGGCGGCGCCAGGTGTCACGATGAAGTCGTGCGGCATCTCGGGCTTCAGCGGCCAAGAATCCGACGCAGCGCCGAAATCAGGCGCTGGTTTTCTTCCGGCAGGCCAATGGAAATGCGCAGGTGGTTTGGCATCCCATACGGAGCCAGCGGACGCGTAATGACACCCTCCTTGAGCAAGGCATCGAACACCGGCTTCGCATCGCCACCGACATCCACCGTGATGAAGTTCGCCACCGAGGGAATGAAATCCAGGCCCATGTCGGTATAGGCATCCGACATCTGCTGCAGGCCTTCTCGATTAAGCTGAACGGCCTTTTTCAGGTGCTCGGTATCACCGAGTGCTGCGATGGCAGCCGCCTGCGCCAGCAGGTTCGGGTTGAATGCGAGACGCACGCGATTCAGCAGGTCGGTGACTGTCGGGTTGGCAAGAGCATAACCGACACGCACACCGGCCAGGCCATAGGCCTTGGAAAACGTGCGCAGCAGGACCAGGTTCTCGGTGTCCTTCACGAGTTCGCTGCCGTCGAGATAGGCAGGGTCTTCGACGTATTCGGTGTATGCCTCGTCAAGCACTACCAGCACATCCTTCGGCACGCGATTGATGAAATCCTTCAGTGAATCACCGTCGATCCAGGTACCGGTGGGGTTGTTCGGGTTGGCAAGGAACACGACTCGCGTGTTGTCATCGATGAGTTTCAGCATCGCCTCGAGATCATGACCATAGGCATTGTCATGACCCTTGGGGAACGCATCGGCGACACGCAGTTCTGCTCCGGTCGCCTTGGTGGTAATGGCATACACCGCAAAGGCGTACTGCGAGATCACGGCATTGCGCCCTTCCTGCAGGAAGGCGCGCGCGATCAATTCGATGAGGTGATCGGAACCCGAACCGAGCGTGATGCGATTCAGGCCGATGCCATGAAAATCTGCCAGGACGCGTTTCAGGTCGAAACCGTTACCGTCCGGGTAGAGACCAATCTCGGCGGCATGCTTCTTCACGACGTCAATCGCCTTCGGGCTCGCACCAAGCGGGTTCTCGTTCGAAGCGAGCTTGATGATGTCGTCGATGCCGAGCTCACGCTTGAGCTCCGAAATCGGCTTGCCCGCCTGGTACGGCGCTAGATCCTGGACGCCGGGAACGGCGAGATCGATGAATCGCTTGTCAGTCACTTGTGTCTCCAGTTTTCTACAACGAGCGCACGTTCAGCACGCCCTCGATAGTGCGAATCGTATCCAGCGTCGCGGCGGGAATCGGCGCTTCCACGTCGACAACGGTGTACGCCACCTTGCCGCGCGACTTGTTGATCAGGTCAATGATATTCAATCCCGCCTCGGCGAGCTGCGTGGTGATCTGGCCGACCATGTTCGGCACGTTCGCATTTGCCACGGCCAGGCGGTAGGCACCTTCGGTACGCGGCATCTTCACGTCGGGGAAATTCACCGAGTTGCGAATATTGCCGTTCTCGAGAAAATCACGCAGCTGGTTCGCCACCATCACTGCACAGTTTTCCTCGGCTTCCAGCGTGGACGCGCCGAGATGTGGCAAGGCAATGACCTTCGGATGCTTCAGCAGCTCGCGGCTCGGGAAATCGGTAACGTAGGCATGCAGGTGCCCATCATCAAGCGCCTTCACCACTGCGGTTTCGTCGACGATACCGTCGCGGGAGAAATTGAGGATCACGCTACCTTTCGGCATCAATCCAATGCGATCGGCATTGATGATGCCGCGCGTTGCATCGACCAGCGGGACGTGAACCGTGATCAGGTTCGAATGCGCGCAGAGTTCATCCAGGCTCAATGCCTGGTCGACATTCGAAGACAACTGCCAGGCACGTTCCACCGTAATCTGCGGATCGAAACCCAGCACATTCATGCCAAGGTCGAGTGCCGAATTCGCCACCTGCACACCGATCGCGCCAAGGCCGACAACACCGAGCGTCTTGCCGGGAAGTTCGAAGCCGACATACTGCTTCTTGCCCTTCTCCACGGCCTCGTTGATGGTCTTGTCGTCACCATCGAGCTGGCGTGCGTAATCCCATGCCTGCACGATATTGCGCGAGGCCAGCAGCATTCCTGCGAGAACCAGTTCCTTCACCGCGTTCGCGTTTGCACCGGGGGCGTTGAAGACCGGTACGCCACGCTCGCTCAGCCTTTCGACGGGAATATTGTTCACGCCGGCGCCGGCACGCGCCACGGCTTTCACCGTGTCGGGAATATCCATGTCGTGCATCTTGAACGAGCGCAGGATGATGCCATCCGGGTGTCCGATTTCAGAGGCAATTTCGTATTTCTCGCGCGGCAGGCGATCGAGACCGACAGTCGCGATATTGTTCAGGGTGAGAATGCGGAAGCGTTTGTCATTATCCATGGCGCTTCTCGAACTCCTGCATGAAGTCGACAAGGGCATCCACGCCTTCTTCCGGCATGGCGTTGTAGATCGACGCACGCATGCCGCCGACGGAACGATGACCCTTCAGCGACGTGAGGCCGTTCTTTTCGGCTTCTTCAAGGAACAGGTCATCCAGTTTTTCGTCCGCCAGGACGAAGGGCACGTTCATGCGCGAGCGAACCGGCTTCGCCACGGGGTTGGAGTAGATTCCTGACGCATCGATCGCGTCGTAGAGTTTCTGCGCCTTGCGGATGTTCACCTTCTCGATGGCTTCTACCCCGCCCTGCTGCTTCAGCCAGTCGAATACCAGGCCGGCGAGGTACCAGGGATAAGTAGGCGGCGTGTTGAACATCGAATCGCCATCGGCATGCGCCCGGTAGCTCAACATCTGCGGCATGTCATCCGGCAGGTTATCGAGGCAATCATCGCGAACGATGGCGACCGTCAGGCCGGACGGGCCGATGTTCTTCTGCGCACCGGCATAGATTACAGCGAACTTCGACACATCGATCGGGCGCGACAGGATGCAGGAAGACATGTCCGCAATGAGCGGCGTGTCACCGACGTCGGGAACGTCCTGGAACTCGACACCGTGGATCGTTTCATTCGGGCAGTAATGCACGAAGGCGGCATCGTCGCTGAACTGCCAGGTCGCTGGATCGGGAATATCGGTGTACTTGCCATCCTTGCCGTCGGCGACCAGGTTGATGTCGCAGAAGCGCGAGACTTCCTTGATGGCCTTGTCCGACCACGCACCGGTACGGAAATAATCCGCCTTGTTGTTCCCACCCTTCATTACGTTCAGGGCCGACATGCTGTACTGGAGGGAGGCACCGCCTTGCAGGAACAGTACCTTGTAATTGTCGGGGATCTTCAGCAGGTCGCGGAAATCCGCTTCGGAGCGCTCGGCAATCTCGATGAATTCCTTTGATCGATGGCTGATTTCCATCGTCGACATGCCGGTACCGCGGTAGTCGAGGAATTCCTCCCGGGCACGTTCCATGACGTCATTAGGCAGCATTGCCGGACCGGCACTGAAATTGTAGGCGCGCTTCATTGTTACCCCCCGCTTGTTCGGGCCGCAAAACGGCCCTCCTGGACACTGGAAAAACGACCGCCACCCTGGCGGGTGGCGACGCTCGTGGCCGCGCACGGCCTGGTGGACAGGAATACCAGAAAGTGCGACCGCGTGGCAGCACCGTGAAGCTATCCGGAACATTGGCGGGGCCTATGCAGCCCCGCCGTTCACGACTTATTCGTCGGCGTTTCCGTCGGCAGCAGGTGTTTCGGCCGTGGTTTCTTCCGAATCGTCTTCGACCTCGTCGTCGCCGCCGAGGTTCTCGATGCGCTCGACACCGGTGAGTCGCTCGTCATCGGAAAGACGGATCAGGCGCACGCCCTGGGTATTACGACCGTAGACCGAGATGTCCGCCACGCTGGTACGAACCAGGGTGCCGCCATCCGAAATCAGCATGATTTCGTCATCATCGCCGTCGACCTGCGCGATGAAGACCGCCTGGTGGGCGTTGCCATCACCGATGGCAAGCAGGACGTGTTCCTGCAGGCATCGAACGGCAAGGGTATCCGCTTCAACGAAAACGACGTGCGTGCGATGGGTCGTACGGCAGCCGGTGTCCGCGGCATCAAGCTGGCCGCAGGCGAGCGCGTGACCGACCTCATCATTGTCGATGATGAATATTTCATCCTGACCGCGACCGAAAACGGTTTCGGCAAGCGTACGGCGGCG
>JAWWBT010000084.1:0-10503 GCA_033720815.1 Gammaproteobacteria bacterium
ATTCGCCATCGCAGGCCACCTGGATGGCGTCTTCGAGCCGCAGGATGGTGTAGCGGCGGGTGACGTTGCCATCGGATACTGCGATGTCGGTGTCATTGAGCAACTGTGCAGTCAGTTCGCGCTCGCCTTCATCAGTGCGCACAATGAAGCTCATGTCGCGGCGTCGAACAAAGCGGGTCGTTTCAACGTCGGCCACATAGCGGAACACGAAGCGGCGGCCCCCAAGAGCATTGTACTGGAAGCCGTCGCCACGATCCCAGTCAGCGGCGTCGATGGTATCGAGAACGATATCCAGCGCAGCAGCATCGAGGAAATGTTCCGGCGCGGCTTCGCTCCTGTTCAAGGCGTCGAGGTTGTTATCGATGTAACGGGTATCGACATCGCCCTTCACGAAGGCTTCTTCCTGCGCAATCTTTCGCAGCAGTGGCAGGTTGGTGGTCACACCAAATACCGCGGTTTCGTTCAGCGCGTCGCGCAGCGAACCAAGCGCCGTTTCGCGGTCTTCGTTCCAGACCACGAGCTTGGCGATCATCGGGTCGTAATGAATGGTGATTTCGTCGCCCGTTTCCACGCCGGTATCCAGGCGGAAGTGCATGGATTCTTCCGGTGTCACGAAGGCCTGCAACAGGCCGACCGATGGCAGGAAGTCCTGCTTCGGTTTCTCGGCATAGAGGCGAACCTCGATGGCATGGCCATCGCGATCCAGCTCATCCTGCTCGAAGGGCAGCGCTTCGCCGGCGGCCACGCGCAGCTGCAGCTCGACGAGATCCATGCCGGTGGTGAGTTCCGTCACCGGGTGCTCCACCTGCAGGCGCGTGTTCATTTCCATGAAATAGAAATTGCGGTCGCTACCGACGATGAACTCCACCGTGCCGGCATTGACGTAATTCACGGCCTTTGCTGCGGCGACCGCGGCCTTGCCCATTTCCTCGCGCATCGCGTCGTCAAGGAAAGGCGAGGGCGTTTCCTCGATGATCTTCTGGTAGCGGCGCTGCACCGAGCATTCACGTTCGAACAGGTGCACGACATTGCCGTGCTTGTCGCCGAAGACCTGGAACTCGATATGGCGTGGGCCCTCGACGAAACGTTCCAGCAGGACGTTGTCGTCACCGAATGCGGATTTGGCTTCACGCTTTGCGGAAGTCAGCGCGTCGGCAAATTCCTTTTCGGAATGCACGATGCGCATGCCCTTGCCACCACCACCGGCGGATGCCTTGATCATCAGCGGAAAGCCAATCTCCTTCGCCTTCCCGGCGAGGAATTTTTCGTCCTGCTTGTCACCGTGGTAGCCCGGAACAACCGGCACGCCGGCCTTTTCCATGATCGCCTTGGCCTGGTCCTTGGCACCCATCTGGTCCATGACCTCGCCAGCCGGGCCGATGAACACCAGGCCTGCCTTCTCGACATCCTTGACGAACGACGAGCGCTCGGACAGGAAGCCGAAACCGGGATGAATGGCCTCGGCGCCGGTGGCCTTTGCCGCCTCGATGATCACGTCGCCCTTGAGGTAGGACTCCGCCGGCGCGGCGCCACCAATGTGAACGGCTTCGTCGGCGAGACGTACATGACGCGCACCGTCATCGGCATCGGAATACACGGCAACCGTCTTCACGCCGAGACGGCGGCAGGTCGCGATGATGCGGCAGGCGATTTCGCCGCGATTGGCGATCAGGATCTTGTTGAACATGTTTATTCCTATTGCCTACTTGTTCAGCCAACGCGGCTTGCGCTTTTCCAGGAACGCGCCAAGGCCTTCCTGTCCTTCATCGGAGACGCGGATCTGCGCAATCAGTTCTGCCGTGCTCTTGATGAGATGTGTTTCGGCATCGTCATCGTGATGGCAGACCTGGCGCACCAGGTGCTTTGCCGCGGCCTGGGCTTCCGGGCCACCGGCGAGCAACAGCGCGATTTCCTTTTCGACGGCGTCATCCAGCGAATCCAGCGCAACGGCTTCGTGCACCAGGCCGATGAGCCTTGCGGTATCGCAATCCATTGCCTCGGCGGTGAGGAAGAAACGACGTGCGTGACGCTCGCCGATTGCTGCGATCACGTAGGGAGAGATCACTGCCGGCACCAGGCCGAGCTTTACCTCGGAGAGCGCGAATTTAGCGTGGTCTGCGGCAATCGCGATATCGCAACAGGCGACCAGGCCGACGCCACCGCCGAAGACGTGGCCGTTGACGCGCGCGATGGTCGGCTTGCGCAGGTTGTCGAGCACCTGCATCAGTTCGGCGAGCTTCAGCGAATCCTCGAGGTTCTGTTCCTCGGTGTAATCCGCCATGGACTTCATCCAGTTCAGGTCGGCACCAGCGGAGAACGACTTGCCGTCGCCCGTCAGCACGACGACGCGCACGTCATCATTGCGACCCACTGAGAGCAGTGCATCGGTCAGTTCCGCGATGATCTCGGCGTTGAACGCATTGTGCTTGTCGGCACGGTCGAGCTTGACCGTGGCAATGCCGCGGTCGTCGATGTTCACGTTGACGTAATTCTTTTCGCTCATCGTTACATCCTGTAGATGCCGTAGCGATCCACGTCGCCATTGGCATTGAAGTTGTTCATGGAGGTGGCGAGTGCCAGCGACAGCACGCGGCGCGTGTCAGCCGGGTCGATGATGCCGTCGTCCCAAAGGCGCGCGGTGGCGTAGTAGGGATGACCCTGTTCCTCGTACTTCTCTCGGATCGGCGCCTTGAACTTCTCTTCTTCCTTGTCGCTCCATTCCTGGCCACGTGCTTCCATGCCGTCGCGCTTGACGGTAGCCAGCACAGAAGCTGCCTGCTCGCCGCCCATCACGGAGATTCGCGAATTCGGCCACATCCACAGCATGCGTGCACCATAGGCGCGGCCGCACATCGCGTAGTTACCGGCACCGAAGGAGCCGCCAATGATCACGGTGAATTTCGGCACTGATGCGGTGGCGACGGCATTTACCATCTTCGCGCCGTTCTTCGCGATGCCTTCGTTCTCGTATTTCTGTCCGACCATGAAGCCGGTGATGTTCTGCAGGAACACGAGCGGGATGCGACGCTGTTCGCACAGCTGGATGAAGTGCGCGCCCTTCAGCGCGGACTCGGAGAACAGGATGCCGTTGTTGGCAATGATGCCGACCGGGTAGCCATCGATATGCGCGAAACCACAGACCAGCGTTTTCCCATACAGCTGCTTGAATTCCTGGAATTCCGAACCGTCGACAATGCGCGCAATCACTTCGCGGATGTCATACGGGAAACGCGTTTCCTGCGGCACGATGCCGTAGACCTGCTCGATCGGGTATTTCGGTTCCATCGGCTCGCGCAGCGTCACGGGAAGCTCCGGGCGCGTGATGTTCAGGTACGAGACGATATCGCGGGCAATCGACAGCGCATGCTGGTCGTTGTCCGCGAGATGGTCGGTTACACCCGAGGTGCGTGAGTGCACATCACCACCACCGAGTGATTCGGCATCGACTTCCTCGCCCGTGGCGGCTTTGACCAGCGGCGGGCCGCCGAGGAAGATCGTGCCCTGTTCCTTCACGATGATGGCTTCGTCGCACATGGCCGGCACGTAGGCGCCACCGGCGGTGCAGGAGCCCATCACCACCGCAATCTGCGGAATGCCGAGTGCGGACAGGCGCGCCTGGTTATAGAAGATGCGACCGAAGTGTTCCTTGTCCGGGAAGACCTCGTCCTGCAGCGGCAGGAAGGCGCCGCCGGAATCGACAAGGTAAATGCAGGGCAGGCGATTTTCCTGTGCGATTTCCTGCGCGCGCAAATGCTTCTTCACGGTGAGCGGATAATACGTGCCGCCCTTCACGGTGGCGTCATTGGCGACGATGACGCACTCGCGACCGTTCACGCGACCGATGCCGGTAATGATGCCGGCAGCAGCAGGGGAGTCTTCGCCGTACACCTGGTAGGCGGCGAGCTGTGAGAATTCGAGGAAGGGGCTGCCGTCATCGATCAGCGCCTCGATGCGTTCGCGCGGCAACAGCTTGCCGCGGTCGAGGTGCTTCTTGCGCGCTTTCTCCGAACCGCCGAGTGCGGCCGTGGCAACCTTGTCGCGCAGGTCATCGACGATGGACTGCATGTGCGCAGCATTGGCGCGGAATTCTTCCGAGGCCGGGTCCACGTGGCTCTTGATCACACCCATGGGTGTTGCTCCCTCTGATGCTTGTTCTTCGATGCTTTATCTTCTGGCCGTCATTCTAGTGGACGGGCTCGCATTAAACACGACAAGGCCGGGATGTATCGCTACAGCGCCCGGCCTTGAAGTCGTGTCATTCGCTGTCGCTTACAGCATTTCGACAGCGATGGCGGTGGCTTCGCCGCCGCCGATGCACAGCGAGGCAACACCCTTCTTGAGGTTGCGTGCCTTCAGCGCGTGAACCAGCGTGACGATCAGGCGCGCACCCGATGCGCCGATGGGGTGGCCCAGGGCACAGGCGCCGCCGTTGATGTTCACCTTGTCGTGCGGAATGTCGTGTTCCTTCATGGCGGCCATGGTGACCACGGCGAAGGCTTCGTTGATTTCGTAGAGATCAACGTCGCCCGCCTTCCAGCCGGTCTTGGCGAGTACATTGGAGATTGCACCGACCGGCGCGGTGGTGAACCACTCCGGTTCCTGCGCGTGGCCGGCGTGGCCGACGATCTTTGCCAGCGGCTTCAGGCCGCGCTTCTCGGCTTCCGACTGGCGCATCAGCACCAGCGCGGCGGCGCCATCGGAAATCGACGACGATGATGCGGCAGTGACGGTACCGTCCTTGGCGAATGCCGGGCGCAACTGCGGCACCTTCTCGACATTGGCGCGGCCCGGCTCTTCGTCGGTATCGACAACGGTTTCGCCCTTGCGGTGCTTCACGGTGACCGGCGCGAGCTCGTCGGCAAAGCGGCCTTCCGCAACCGATGCCTGCGCGCGCTTGATGGATTCGATGGAAAATTCATCCTGCTGCTCGCGGGTGAAGTTGTACTTCTCCGCGCACTGCTCGCCGAAATTGCCCATCATCTGGCCGTCGTACGGGTTCTGCAGGCCGTCGAAGAACATGTGGTCGATGACCTGCTGGTGGCCCATGCGCATGCCGCCGCGTGCGTTCGGCAGCAGGTACGGTGCGTTGGTCATGGATTCCATGCCGCCTGCAACGATGATGTCGGCGGAGCCGGCGGTAATCAGGTCGGCCGCCATCATGGTGGTCTTCATGCCCGAGCCGCAGACCTTGTTGATGGTCACGCAGCCGGTTTCCTTCGGCAGGCCGGCGCCGAGCGCCGCCTGGCGCGCCGGTGCCTGGCCGAGACCGGCCGGCAGCACGCAGCCCATGAAGACTTCATTCACGTCTTCGCCCTTGATGCCGGCCGCTTCCAGCGCAGCCTTGATGGCAGTCGCGCCGAGTTCCCGCGACTTCGCGCCGGACAGTGCGCCCTGGAAGGCGCCGATCGGCGTGCGCTTGGCAGATACGATGACGATTGGGTCGTTGCTCATTGCTAGCTCCGATTGATTCTGGGTTTCGAGTTTATTCGCTGTCGCCGCTGGCCTTGAACAGCTCGCGACCGATCAGCATGCGACGGATCTCGTTCGTGCCCGCGCCGATGTCGTACAGCTTGGCATCGCGCAGCAGGCGACCCACCGGGTATTCATTGATGTAACCGTTGCCGCCCAGCGACTGGATGGCTTCCAGCGACACCTTCACGGCATTCTCCGAGGCCATCAGCAGGCAGGCAGCGGCATCGGTGCGCACCTGCTCGCCATTGTCGAACTGCTCGGCAATGCGGTAGCTGAAGGCGCGCGCCGACTGCAGCATGGTGTACATGTCCGCAACCTTGGCCTGCATGATGCCGAACTTGCCGATCGGGTCGCCGAACTGCTTGCGCTCGTGCAGGTAGGGCAGGACGGTATCCATTGCCGCCTGCATGATGCCGATCGGGCCGCCGGAGAGCACAAGGCGCTCGGAGTCCAGGCCGCGCATCAGGATGTAGACCGCTTCGTTGACGTTACCCAGCACGTTTTCTTCCGGGATTTCGCAATCCTCGAAAACCAGCTCGCAGGTGTTCGAGCCGCGCATGCCGAGCTTGTCCAGCTTCTGTGCGGTAGAGAAGCCCTTCATGCCCTTCTCGACCAGGAAGGCAGTCATGCACTTGCTACCCGCCTCCTTGCCGGCGGTACGCATGTAGACGATCAGCACGTCGGCCTCGGGACCGTTGGTGATCCACATCTTGTTGCCGTTGGCGACCCATACGTCACCCTTCTTCTCGGCAGTACAGGACATGGAGCCGACCACGTCGGAACCGGCACCCGGCTCGGACATGGCCAGCGCGCCCTTGAACTCGCCAGAGCACAGCTTCGGCAGGAATTTCCTGCGCTGCTCTTCCGTGCCGTTGAGGTACAGGTTGTTCACGCAGAGGTTGGAATGCGCGCCGTAGGAGAGGCCCACCGACGCCGAGGCGCGGGAGATTTCCTCCATCGCGACGACATGCGCCAGGTAACCCATGCCCGAACCGCCGTATTCCTCCGGTACCGTCATGCCAAGCAGGCCCATCTCGCCGAGTTTCGGCCACAGCTCCTGCGGGAATTCGTTGGATTCGTCGATTTCCGCGGCACGCGGTGCGATTTCGGTTTCAGCAAAACGACGCACGGCGTCGCGCAGCATGTCCAGGTCTTCGTTGATGTTCGCCTTGATGACGCTCACGGGAGTTACCTCTGTGTGGTCGCGTGAAAAGCGAGTGGTCGGGTCGGGGAGGGCGGATTATAACCGCGACCTGGGTCACGGTTCACGTTCCCCCTGACGTTGAAAAACCCGCCCACGTTGCCGTGGGCGGGTTTTGTCCTGCTTACCGCAAGTGCCCGATCAGAGCAGGCGGCCGCGGTAGCGACCGCTGGAGCGGTTGACGTGCGGCATCTTGACCTTGCCGTAGGCCTCGATGCGCTCTTCCGCCATGCGGTCGGCAGCCTTGTTGGACGGGATGCCGTCGCGATCCGCAATCTTGTAGATGTTCTCGATGATGTCGTAGACACCCGAGACCATGCGGTAGGCGCGTTCCTGGTCGTAGCCCTGCAGCTCGACATAGACGTTCATCAGGCCGCCGGCGTTGATGGCGTAGTCCGGCGCGTAGACGATGCCCTTCTTGTGCAGCTCTTCACCTGCGGCGTCATCGGCCAGCTGGTTGTTCGCGGCACCGGCGATGATGTCGAACTTGAACTGCGGGATGGTCTTCTCGTTGACCGTGGCACCCAGTGCGCACGGTACGTAGACGTTGGCATCGGCCTTGTAGATGTCGTCGCCCTTGACGGCTTCGGCGCCCATGTCCACGCACTGCTGCACGCGCTCTTCGTTGATGTCGGTCACGAAGACCTTCGCGCCGGCCTCGGTCAGCGTCTTGATCACGTGGATGCCGACGTGGCCCGCGCCCTGAACGGCATAGCTGCACTTCGACAAGTCGGTGTGACCGTACTTCTTGTTGAGGGAAGCCTTGATGCCCTGGATCGTGCCATAGGCCGTGAACGGGGACGGGTCACCGCCGCCGCCATGCACCGGGTGCACACCGACCACGTGGTCGGTTTCCATGTGGATGTAATCCATCAGCTGCACGCTGGTGTTCACGTCTTCAGCCGTGATGTAGCGGCCATTCAGCGACTCGATGAAGCGACCGAAGGCGCGGAAGAAGGCTTCTTCCTGCGTCTTGTCGGTCAGCGGCTCGCCGATGATGACGGACTTGCCGCCGCCCAGGTTCAGGCCGGAAACGGCGGCCTTGTAGGTCATGCCGCGCGACAGGCGCAACACGTCGTTGAGCGCTTCTTCTTCGGTTGCGTAATTCCACATGCGGGAACCGCCGAGCGCCGGGCCCAGGACGGTGTTGTGAATGGCGACAATCGCCTTCAGGCCGGTTTCCTTGTGATGAAAGAACACGACCTGCTCATGACCCATGGTGTCCAGGGTGGCGAAAAGCTCCATAACTTCCTCCTCAACGGATTTCTTCTGCTGTTATTCCCGTGCCGCACCCTCATGTTCGACGCCGGGAATCGTGCAGACGGGCAGGTATTCCAGAGTCCTGCCCCTGCATCGGGGGGCGCATTATAGACGTTCGGCACTGCGGGAGCATCAAAAAATCCGAAATTGGACGGAAACCCGCATTGCAGCAGGTCTCACAGTGACGTTGCGTGTCGCGCTATAATGCTGGGCTGACCCGGATTCACGCAGAAAAAACACAGGAGCAGGCATGAATACCGCCGCAACCGAAATGCAGCAGGAATCCAGCCGCGCGGGCGAACGTCCGCTGCGCTTCATTACCGCTGCCTCGCTGTTCGACGGCCACGACGCCGCCATCAACCTGATTCGCCGCCTCTTGCAGCAGCATGGCGCCGAGGTGATTCACCTGGGCCACAACCGCTCGGTGCGCGAGATCGTTCGCGCGGCACTGCAGGAAGATGCCGATGCCATCGCCTGCTCGTCTTACCAGGGCGGCCATAACGAGTACTTCAAGTACATGGTCGACATGCTGGCCGAAGAGGGCGCCGAGCACATCCGCGTCATCGTCGGCGGTGGTGGCACCATTTCGCCGGAAGAAATCCGCACCCTGGAATCCCAGGGCGTGGAAAAGATCTACACGCCGGACCACGGCATGGAAATGGGCCTGAACGGCATGATCGAGGACGTCTTCAAGCGCGTCCGCGCCTGGAAGAAGCCGGATTACGATTCGACCGGCGCGAAACCGGGTGACCACAAGGAAATCGCCCATGTGATTTCGCAGCTGGAAGCCACCGACCCGGACGATCCGCAGGTCGCCGAGTGGCGCAAGCAGTGGCGCGCGACCACCAACCAGCCGCCGGTCGTGGGCCTTACCGGCACCGGTGGTGCAGGCAAGTCCAGCCTGACCGACGAACTGCTGAACCGCTTCCGTCGCCATTTCCCGGACCTGAATATTGCCGTGCTGGCGGTCGACCCGACCCGCCGCCGCACGGGTGGTGCGCTGCTGGGTGACCGCATCCGCATGAACTCGCTGGACGAGGACGGCATCTTCATGCGCTCCATGGCGACTCGCCGCCAGCACCTGGCGACCAGCGCGACGCTGAAGGACACGATTCAATACCTTAAATATGCGGGCTTCGGCCTGGTCATCGTCGAGACCGCCGGTATCGGCCAGTCCGACACCGAGATCGTCGACCTGGTGGACTTCGCCGGTTACGTGATGACCTCGGATTTCGGTGCGGCCAGCCAGCTCGAGAAGATCGACATGCTGGATTTCGCCGATCTCGTGGCGATCAACAAGTTCGAGAAGCGCGGCGCGAAGGACGCGCTGCGTGACGTGCGCAAGCAGTGGAAGCGTAACCGCCTGAAATTCGACCTCGCCGATGACCAGGTGCCGGTCTATCCGACTATTGCCTCGCAGTTCAACGACCCGGGTGTGAACCGCATGTTCAAGGGCCTGGTCGACGGCATGGTCGAGAAGCTGGACCTGCCGGCCGACGCCTGGAAGGTGGAGGGCGAGTTCCCGAAGCTCGAGGTCGAGAAGCATGCGCTGATCCCGCCGAAGCGCGAGCGCTACCTCGCCGAGATCGCCGAAGGCGGCCGCAAGGTACATTCCGTCATCGCGAAGGAAGCGGAAGCCGCTTCCGAGGCGCACGGCTACTTCCAGGCCCTGCAGGCACTCGAGGACAGCAAGTTGCCGAAGCCGCTGGAACTGTTCGAGCCGGCCGACCTGCAGGACAAGGATGCGGATCTTTCCATCCGCACCCTTCGCCAGCGTTACAACGAGGCGATCAAGTCGCTGTCGCCGGAGAGCATCGAGCTGCTGAAGGGCTGGGATGATGCGAAGCAGGGCGCGCGCACCGAGCAGTTCTCCTATGAAGTGCGCGGCAAGGAGATCAAGGGCGACAACTACACCGAATCGCTGTCGCACCTGCAGATTCCGAAGATCGGCCTGCCGAAATTCTCCGACTGGGGCGAAATCCTGCGCTGGCGTCGGGAAGAAAACCTGCCAGGTCATTATCCGTACACCGCAGGCGTGTTCCCGTACCGTCGTACCGGCGAAGACCCGGCGCGCATGTTCGCGGGCGAGGGCACCCCGGAGCGCACCAACCGTCGCTTCCATTACGTGTCGCAGGGCCTCCCGGCCGCGCGCCTGTCGACGGCCTTCGACTCGGTCACGCTGTACGGCGAAGACCCGGACGAGCGCCCGGATATCTACGGCCGCATCGGTAATTCCGGTGTGTCCATTGCCTCGGTCGACGACATGAAGAAGCTGTATTCCGGCTTCGACCTGTCTGCACCGACCACCTCGGTGTCCATGACCATCAACGGCCCGGCGCCGATGATCCTGGCCATGTTCATGAATGCGGCGATCGACCAGAACGTCGAGCGTTACCTGAAGGAACAGGGCAAGTGGGAAGCCGCCGAGAAGAAGATCGCGGACATGTACAAGGACGGACTGCGTCCGGCCTACAACCGCGACCTGCCGGAAGGCCACGACGGCTTCGGACTCGGTACGCTGGGTGTGCCGGGCGACAAGCTGGTCGACAAGGCCACCTACGAGAAGATCA
>JAWWBT010000085.1:0-10458 GCA_033720815.1 Gammaproteobacteria bacterium
ACTGGATGCAATGCGCAGGCTTGCGGGCGATATCGAATCCGTCCTCGAACTCGACGAAGAGATCCGGAAGCTCGCTGAAAAGCTCGTGGAAAAGCACCATGCGCTTTTCCTCGGGCGCGGTGTCTTCTTCCCGATCGCTCTCGAGGGTGCGTTGAAGCTGAAGGAAATTTCCTACATCCACGCCGAAGCCTACCCGGCCGGTGAGTTGAAGCATGGTCCGCTCGCACTTGTCGATGACGACATGCCGATTATTGCCGTTGCGCCGAATGACAGCCTGCTCGACAAGGTGAAGGCGAACCTGCAGGAAGTCCGTGCCCGTGGTGGCCAGCTGTACGTCTTTGCTGACCCGGATGCCCGGATGAAGAACGAGCCCGGTGTCGAAGTCCTGGAGTTGCCGCGCCATGCGGCCGCGTTGACGCAGCCGGTGCTCTACACCATCCCGTTGCAGTTGCTGTCCTATCACGTGGCAGTACTCAAGGGCACCGACGTGGACAAGCCGCGCAACCTGGCGAAATCCGTTACGGTGGAATGAGCCAAGAAAAAACCGGCCACTGGGCCGGTTTTTTTCATCCTGAAGCAGTCTCAGTGCAAGCGTCTTCCTGCGGCACCGTTGTCGTCACCATTCCGGTGCCCGAAGACCTTTCCGCCAAATTCATTCTGGCGGAAGAAATCCGAGTTGAAGCAGGGCGGCTTGCGTCGCAACAGGTCCCAGCGGTCCTTCTCGATGACGCGCTTCAGGTGGGCGATATTGCGTTCAATCTCCTTCATGTAGAGATTCTCGCCACCGAAGTGCTGGCCCAGGAAGCGCTGCGCGTTGCCGAATTTCTTGCCGATACGCTCTTCAAGCGTGGCCTCGACAAACCCCGGTGTCTTCTGCAGAAGGTGCTTCGGAGATTCATAGTTCACGATGATGGAGCCGTCCGGTGCACGCATGCGCGCCATGCCGCCCATTACGAATTCCTCGTATAGCCGGTCACGACATTTCTCGAGATAGCAGCGATCCGCCATCTGCGCCAGCATGTCTGCGGTGCCGAGCAGGTGACCTGTCTTGCGCCAGAGCGGGTCTTCGATATCCAGCGAATCGAAGCTGCGTTCGTAACCGGTGAAATGCACCATTTCACGTGCTATCGGTGCAGCACCCTCGAAGCCGAGATCAGGCAGCAGTTCGGCGAGCAATTCGGCACTCCGCGCCACATGAATTCGCGTGTATTCGGCACCGTGCTGGTGCTCGGAATCACCGTGGCTTCGCAGGTAGCCCGCATCATGGAACAGGGCGCTGATCAGCCCGACGGCTGCACGCTCTGCACCAAGCCGGGAGTCATCCGTTTCGCTCGATAGCTCGTAGCCATGCAACAACCGCGCCATCGCAAGGGTGACGTCCAGGGTGTGCTGCAGGTCATGGTAGGTGGTTTCGATCGCGTGGAAGCGGCTGCTATCGCCACGAAACGCGTCGGCAAAAATCTCGAACGCCCGGGAAACCGGTTTGAATGCCTCTTCTGGATACAGCTCCCCCCAGAGCTGCTTCACGGCATCGTGAACCGCCGTCGGGCTACTCACCTGCACCGTGTTGGTGACATCAAAGTCACTGCGTCGTTCACGCATCTCCTCTCCCCTCCAGTCAGTCAATTGCCATCGCGTACCTCCCCCAAGGACTACAATGACACCCCCAGAATAGGGGCTTTCCTGAACTGCCTGTAGCGGAAACTGGTGAAAACGTGACCAGAATCACATAGTTATGTTAACCAAAACGGGTGCATGGTCGGACGGCCTTTCCCAGGTGCGCGGCTCCCGGTCGATCCAGCTGGCCTCGCACTTCTCCCGCAACGCATCACTCAGGAGCAGCAAGTCGATGCGCAATCCGCGGTTTCGCCGGAACCCGGCTGCCCGGTAATCCCACCAGCTGAAGGTATCCGGTTCCTGCTCGAAGAGGCGATAGGAATCCGTGAACCCGAGGTCGAGGATCTTCTTCAGTGCTGCGTGTTCCGGTTCGCTGAACAGGATCTTCCCGCGCCATTCCTCCGGGTCGTGCACGTCGGCGTCAGCCGGGGCGATATTGAAATCACCCATGACGACCATCCTGTCGTGCTGCTTGCGTTCATCCGCCAGGACGCCTGAAAGGTAATCCAGCCAACCGAGCTTGTAGTCGTATTTCTCCGAACCGACTTCCGAGCCGTTCGGAACGTACAGGTTCGCCACCCGGACCCCGCCAAACGTGCCGATGATCACCCGCGCCTGGGGGTCCTCGAGTCCCGGCATGCCCTTCACGATGTCCTCGCCCGGCTCACGGCTCAGCAGCGCCACGCCGTTGTAGGTCTTCTGCCCGTAAAAATCCACGTGGTAGCCCGCTTCGCGCAGTTCATCGACGGGAAACTTGTCGTCCGTGAGCTTGGTTTCCTGCAGGCCGAGCACATCAGGCTGTTCCGTCTCCAGCCAGTCGAGCACCTGCGGCAGGCGGACTTTGAGGGAATTCACGTTCCATGAGGCGATCTTCATTGGAAATCCTTGTTGCTCTAGCGGTTGGGTCAGATATCCAGGCCACGGAACCGGCTACGGACACGCCGCGTCTTCAGCGCGTAACCGGACACAAAACCCGCGAGCAGGAATGCGAGCGCCGAGCTCGCAATCACCAGCCAGTAATCCCGCCACTCGACATTGTTTTTTGCGCGTTCGGCCTCGGTGCGTGCGAGCATCCGGCGGCTTTCCTCGGCCAGTTCGTATTCGGCGATCTCGGCCTCCAGTGCGGCATTCCTGTCACGCAGCTCGGAGAGCTCTGAGCCCACCTGTTCCAGCTCTTCCTGCAGCCGGGTCACTTCACTCGACGCCGATTCCTGTGAATTGTCGAGCTGCTGTGCTGCCCGCTGCGCACTGGCGCGCGCATTGCGCAACTGGCGTTGCAGGTCTGCGACGGTGGCCTCGAGTTCCTCGATGCGTGAATTCGCCGTTATCAGCTGGTCTTCTGCCGGTGTTTCCGGTGTGACATCGCTGGCCGCGAGCCAGCCCTCAAGCCCGGAGACAGTGCGCACATTCACGAAACCGGCCTGTTCTCCCAGTACCGCCACCTGCTCGCCGGGCGTCAGTCGCATGAGGATACTGGCCTCTGGCGAGGGAGCCTGCAGCAGTGCGACGCTGGCACGCTTCGCCACGTAACGTTCCGGCTCATCCTGGGCTACCGCGGAAACCGGCAGCAACAGCAGTACTGCAATGCATAGCGTTATCCGAGTCATGCAGCATTCTCCAGTCCGTGTTGTCGCAGGAAGGCTTCCTGCGTCGGCTTGCGCCCGCGGAATTCCACGAACAGCGATTCGGGATCCGCACTGCCTCCTCGTTCCAGGATGCTGGCGAGAAATCGCTGGCCGGTTGCGCGATCGAACAGCCCGGCTTCCTCGAAGGCGCCGAAGGCGTCGGCCGACATCACCTCGGCCCACAGGTAGCTGTAATAACCCGCCGCGTAACCGCCAGCAAAGATGTGCGAGAAGCTGTGCGGGAAACGATTGAACGACGGCGCGGGAACCACCGCTACCTCATCACGCACTTCGGCGAGCGCGCCCATGACGTCCTTGCCGTCGCCGGTGTGCAGGCGCATGTCAAAGGTGGCAAATTCCAGCTGCCGCACGAGGAAAAGCCCGGCGTGGAAAGTCCTGCTGGCCAGCATCTTGTCGTGCAGCTCGTCCGGAAGCGGCGCGCCGGTGTCCACGTGGCCACTGATGAGATCCAGCGCCGCGCGGTCCCAGGTGAAATTCTCGTGGAACTGCGAGGGAAGCTCGACGGCATCCCATGCCACACCGTTGATGCCGGCCGCGGCCGGGTAGTCGACCTGGGTGAGCAGGTGGTGCAGGCAATGGCCGAACTCGTGGAACAGGGTCTGCACATCATCGTGGCTGAGCAGCGAGGGTTTTTCCCTGCCCGGCGGTGCGAAGTTGCAGCACAGGTGTGCAATCGGCGTCTGTACTCCAGCCTCGCGGCGGAATCGGTTGCGCGCCTCATCCATCCACGCACCGCTGCGTTTCTGCGGGCGCGCGAACAGGTCCATGAACAGGTGGCCGCGCAGCGTTCCTCCGCTGTCACGCACGGCAAAATAGCGAACATCCGCATGCCACGCGGAAGGCGGTTTCTCTTCCTTTACCTCCAGGCCATAGAGCTCGCCCACGATCCGGAACAGTCCGTCCATTACCTTCGGCAAGGGGAAATACGGTCGCAGTTCTTCCTGGCTGATATCGAAGCGGGCCTTGCGCAGCTTTTCCGCTGCGAAGCCGATATCCCAGGCTTCGAGCTTCCCCATGTCGAGTTCGGTAGCCGCGAATCCCTGCAGTTCATCGAATTCTGCCTGGGCGACAGGACGGATTCGCTTCACGAGCGCGGCAAGGAAATCGAGCACCTCGTCCGGCGATTTCGCCATCTTCGATTCGAGCGATACTTCCGCGAAATTCCGGAAGCCGAGCAGTTCCGCCTCTTCGGCGCGCAGGCCGAGGATGTCCTGCATCAGTTCGCTGTTGTCGAAACGACCTGCGGTCGGCCCCTGGTCCGAGGCACGCGTCACCCAGGCCGTGTACATTTCCCGGCGCATGTCGCGGTCATCGGCATGCGTGATCACCGCATGGAAGCTCGGGAAATCCAGCGAGAACCACCAGCCTGACCCGCCCTGGTCGGCAGCCGTCGAAGCCGCGCGATCGATGGCGTCCTGCGGGATCCCGGAGAGACGGGATTCATCGTCGATCTTCAGGTGCCAGGCCGCCGCCGAATCAATCAGGTTTTCCTCGAATTTCGCCTGCTTGGCAGACAGCGCCTGCTGGATATCCCGATAGCGGGCCTTCGGCGCATCATCAAGTGCCACACCGGCCAGACGGAAATCGCGCAGCTCGTCATCGAGGATCTTCACCTGCGCCGCGTCCAGCCCGAGGCTGTCCGCATTGGCACGGACCTCATCAAAGGCATCGTAAAGTGCCCGGTTCTGGCCCAGTTCCGCAGTGTAGTCGGCCAGTTTCGGCAGGCAGGCGTTATAGGCCTTGCGCAGGCTCTCCTCGTTGACCACCGAGTTCAGGTGATTCACCGGCGACCAGGCGCGATTCAGGCGGTCTTCCATTTCCTCCAGCGGCGTGACGAGGTTGTCCCAGGTGAACGGGCCGCCGCGCTCCAGGAGTTTCTCGATACCAGAGCGATTCTCTGCGAGCAGCTGGTCGATCGCGGCTTCGACGTGCTCGGCACGAATCGCGGCAAAGTCGGCAAGACCGGCCGGTTCATTGGCGGCGTCGAGTAGCGGGTTGCTCATGGATGCGCTCCTGCGGATAAACGAAAGTGAGGCTGGCAAGGCAGGAATTCTAGCATTCGGCCTCGCTGTTCGCAGGCCGGGGCGCTCAGAGTGCGAGACGGGTCGTCAGCAGGAAAACCGCGGCAGCGCCGCCAAGGAAGAAGCCGGCAAGCCCGCCAATCGCGTGCCATCGGAAGCGCTTCGTCATCTCGGATTCCGGCAGCACAGAAAGGATGAACGGCCTGCCGTCAGGCGGGCGCAGCATCAGGTGCAGTTCGGAATCCAGGGCCGATTCGCGGGCGCGTTCGGCAACGATCTTCATTGCCTTGTCTCGCGCACCCTGCCATTCCTCGATGCTGATCTCGCCGTCGCGGTCCGAGTCGAACTGCTTCATGAAATGCGGGTCGCGCTTCCACTCGGCCAGCAGGGCCGCGGTCTCGTTGCGACGGTCCATAGCCGTATGCATTTTCGATTGCGTCTGGAAATGCCCGATGGCGTAGAGCATGTCCTTCTCGTGCATGCGCTTTTCGGTATACCGGTACCGGCCACCGAAAAAGCTGGATGTCTTCGGCCCGCCGCTGGGAAACCGAGAGGAGCCATGCCAGGTGTCGGTTGCCGAGGGAATGACTTCAGCACCTTCAGGGTCGATGACCGCCTCGCCGGTGTCGTCCTTGATCAGGAATATCGAATGGCTGGTTTCGCTCTCCACCGTCACCCATTTCGTGCGGTTGTTCTTGCCACCGGTATGACGTTTTTCCTCGATGCTGTAAGACCACCAGGTGCATGTCGTGCCGGTCAGTGGCGCCTTGATCGGGTCGCCCGGCATCAGTTTCTGGATGCCGATCAGCTCGCAGTAGCCTTGCGCGGCCGAGCGACACTTCGAGGTCGGCGTGTCCTCGATCAGGCGAACGCGCTTGATCGAGCGGAACCACCACCAGAAACCACCGAGGCAAAGGAGCGACGCGACGACGACCGACAACCAGAAGTCGTCGGTCGCCATGTTGTTGATGGATTCGACGAGCGACTGCTCCATCGAAGAAAACTCCCGTTACATCAACCGCCGAACAACGCCTTGACGTCGACGTCCTTCTTCTCTTCTTCCGCGAATTCCAGCAGGTCGGCTTCCTTGAAGCCGAGGTTCCGCGCGACGATCACGTCGGGGAACTGCTCGATGCGGACATTCAGGTTGTTGACCGATTCGTTGTAGAACTCGCGGCGGTCGGCGATGGCGTTTTCCAGGCCGGAGATGCGCGCCTGCAGGTGCTGGAAGGATTCATTCGCCTTCAGGTCCGGATACTGCTCGGCGACGGCAAACAGGTTGCCCAGGCCCATGCGCAGCATACCTTCGGCCTCGCCTACCTTTTTCACATCACCTTCATCGCGTGCCGCGAAGACCTTGGCGCGCGCTTCCATGACCTTTTCGAGCGTTTCCTGCTCGTAGCCCATGTACTGCTTGCAGGTCTCGATCAGCTTGGGCAGCTCGTCATGGCGCTGCTTCAGCAGGACATCAATGTTCGCCCAGGCCTTCGACACGTTGTGCTTCAGCTGGACGAGATTGTTGTAGATGGTGATGAAGTAGATCACCAGGACGGCGATGACGCCGAGAGTGATGAATCCGGATACGCTCATGATGCTCCCCTGTATGAGTGCAGCCCCAGCACGTTACTATAACCGAACATTTGCACAAGTCAGGAAGCATGATGCCAGAGCATGATTTCGATCTCATCGTCATCGGTGGCGGCAGCGGCGGGCTGGCTGCCGCGCAGCGGGCTGCGGAATACGGCGCGCGGGTGGCGATCGTCGAACGCTCGCGCCTTGGTGGCACCTGCGTGAACGTCGGTTGCGTGCCGAAAAAGGTGATGTGGTATGCCGCCGACCTCGCCCACGGCATCGGCCGTGCCGCGGATTTCGGCTTCGACCTGGCTCGCAACGGCCACGACTGGAAGGCGCTGGTCGAGTCCCGTGAGGCCTACATCCGCCGCCTCAATGGCATCTACGCATCCAACCTCGAGCGTCGCAAGGTCACGGTGCTTGAAGGGGGTGGTCGTCTTGCGGACCGTCATACCGTCGAGGTGGATGGCAAGGCGCATACCGCCGAGCGCATCATCATCGCGACCGGCGGCAGCCCGCGCTTCCCGGATATCCCGGATGCCGAACTGGGTATCAGCAGCGATGGTTTCTTCGAACTTCATGAGCCGCCGAAACGTGTTGCCATCGCGGGTTCGGGTTACATCGCCGTCGAACTGGCTGGCGTGCTGAATGCGCTCGGCAGTGATGTGACACTGATCGTGCGGCGTGATGGTGTGCTGCGCAATTTTGATCCACTGCTGCGCGAGCTGCTTACTGAAGCGATGGACGCGGACGGCATCCGTATCGTCACGCATTGCGAGCCCGCCGAACTGCGACGCGAAGATGATGACACCCTGTGTTTCGTGGCGAAGAACGGTGAGCGCCACGCAGGCTACGACCAGGTTATCTGGGCAATCGGCCGCGACCCGAATACCGACATCGGCATCGAGGCTGTCGGCATCGAGTGCGATGACCGGGGGTTCATAAACGTGGATGACTACCAGGCCACCAGCGTCGACAATATTTTCGCCCTGGGCGACGTGATTGGTCGCGTCGAACTGACACCAGTGGCCATTGCGGCAGGCCGACGCCTCTCGGACCGGCTCTTCGGCGGCATGCAGGACCGCAAGCTGGATTACGACTGCATTCCGACTGTGGTTTTCAGCCATCCGCCGATCGGTACCGTAGGACTGACGGAATACGAAGCGCAGGAAAAATACCCGGACGACGTGAAGTGCTATACCGCGACCTTCAACCCAATGCTGTACGCGCTATCCGAGCACAAGGTGAAGGCCGGCATGAAACTGGTATGCGCCGGTCCGGACGAGCGCATCGTAGGGCTGCATACCATTGGCGCCGGTTCCGATGAAATGCTGCAGGGCTTTGCAGTAGCAGTGAAAATGGGCGCAACCAAGAAGGATTTCGACGATACGGTCGCGATTCATCCGACGAGTGCCGAGGAATTCGTCACCATGCGCTGACCAATGGCGCCTGCCCTGTTGCGCTCGGCATTGCTGCGTTGAAGAGCGGCTCGAAATCCTCATGTATGGACATATACACTCCGGGTTCTCGCCGATCTTCGCCTTGCACTGCCTTCGCTCTCGACGGGCAGGCATCCATTGATGATAGTGAACCGATTTCAGGAGCAGGTAATGACCATTCGTGATTTCGACGGGAAAAAGCCGCAACTTGGCGAACGTGTTTACATCGACGACAGCGCGGTGCTGGTTGGCGACATCACGTTGGCCGATGACGTTTCAATCTGGCCGCATGTGTCGGCACGCGGTGACGTGAATTTCATGACCATCGGCGCGCGCTCGAACATCCAGGACAACACGGTGCTGCACGTCACCCACGACGGGCCCTACACACCCGATGGCGGTATTCCTCTTCGCATCGGTGAAGACGTGACCGTGGGCCACCAGTGCATCCTGCATGCCTGCACGATCGGCAACCGCGTGCTGGTTGGTATGGGAGCGATCATCATGGATGGCGTGACGGTGGAAGACGATGTGCTCATTGGTGCCGGAACGCTGGTGCCACCAGGCAAGACGCTCGAAACCGGCCACCTCTATCGCGGTAACCCGATGCAGAAGGCGCGCAAGCTCAAGCCGCAGGAAATCGAGTCACTGAAGTACTCCGCTGACCATTACGTGCGCCTGAAGGACAAGTACCTCACTGCGATGTAAGCCTCATTCGTCAATCTTCGGAGTCATTTCGCCAAGCGCTTGTGGTCGGCCTACTCCAAACCCCTGGCCGTAATCCACGCCCAGTTCCGAGAGCATTTGCCAGACCTTCTCGTTCTCGACGAATTCCGCAACCGTTTCCTTGCCCATCGCGTGCGCGATGTCGTTGATGGAGCGAACCATTGCCCGATGCACATGGTTCGTGTCCATGTCGCGCACGAAGGTGCCATCGATCTTGACGCAATCGACCGGGAAGGAATTCAGGTAGGCGAACGATGCGAAGCCCATGCCAAAATCATCAAGCGCGAAGCGGCAGCCCATCGCCTGCAAGGTGCCGATCAGTTCGCGCGCCGCTGCCATGTTCGTGATGGTGGCGGTTTCCGTGATCTCGAAGCAGATCTGGTCCCCTCCCAGGTTGTACTGCTTCAGTAACGTCAGCACTTCGTCTGCAAAACCGCGCTCGCTGAAGGTAAGGCCGCTGAGGTTGATGGATAGGCTCGCTATCCGCTTGCGCGCGACCGGGTTTTCAGCCAGCCAGCGCAACGATTCTTCCAGGACCCAGCGATCCATGCGTCGGATCATTCCATAACGTTCAGCGGATGGCATGAATTCGCCCGGCGGAACCACATGGCCCTTGCTGTCCCGCAGGCGAAGCAGCACCTCGAAGTGTTCGGGCCTGTCCCGATCGCCGCCTACAGCATGAATGGGTTGCCACACGAGGAAGAACCGGTCCATCGTCATTGCTTCGCGCAGCTCCTGCTGCCAGCGCATGGCTTCCTGGTGGCGGTGTATTTCATCATCACCTTCGCCAACCAGGTGAACACGGTTCCTGCCCGCTTCCTTTGCTGCATAGCAGGCGGTATCGGCCGCACTCAACAGCTTGTCGATATCAATGTCGCCTGCGCCAAAGGGCACGACGCCGATGCTCGCGCCGAGGTTGAACTTCTGTTCTTCCCAATGGAATTCATAGTCGTGAACGGTACGCCGGATCTTCTCTGCGACGGCCAGTGCGGACTCGGGCGGGCATGCCTCGAGCAACAGTGCGAACTCGTCCCCACCAAGGCGTGCCAGCGTGTCATTACTGCGAATGCAACCGCGTAGAAGACCACTCAACTGTTCAAGCATTGCGTCACCGGCACCATGCCCACAGGTATCGTTGACGATCTTGAACTGGTCGAGGTCCAGGAAGCACAGTGCATTATCCACGTGCTCGACGCGAGCGCGCTCGACTGCCTGCTTCATGCGACGTTCGAACTCGTAACGATTGATCAGCCCGGTGAGAGCATCATGCGTTGCCTGGTGCGAGAGTTTCTCGGACAGGCGATGTGATTCCGTGATGTCGTTGATGACCGAGGCGAAGTAAAGCGGCTCACCCGATCGATCACGAACCAGCGCGACATTGACGTTTGCCCAGATCGTTCGATCATCCGCACAGACGTAACGTTTCTCGATGGTGAT
>JAWWBT010000086.1:0-10110 GCA_033720815.1 Gammaproteobacteria bacterium
ACTTGCCACGGTCGGTGGCGTGCTGATGCTGCGCGTGGTGAACCTGTTCACCTTCCAGCCCATGGACCTGCTCACCATGATCGGTTTCATTACCGTGCTTGGCCTGGTGGTCAACAACGCCATCCTGCTGGTTCACCAGACACGTGCCGCCGAGCGTGAGGGCATGCCACGCCGCGATGCCGTGGAACAGGCAGTGCGCCTGCGCCTGCGCCCCATCCTGATGTCGACCATGACGAGCCTGTTCGGCATGTTGCCGCTGTTGCTCATCCCCGGTGCGGGCACCGAGCTGTATCGTGGCATGGCTGCGGTAATCGTCGGCGGCATGGCTGTGAGCACCATATTCACACTCATCCTGCTACCCAGCCTGTTGCGCATGGGTGAAGAGAAACCGGAATTTGCCGTGGAAGGCGGCACCCAATGGGCCGGACAACCCCGCCGGGCCACGAGGGAATGAATGATGACCAAGGAAAACCTGATGCAATCGCCTGAAAAGAGATACGCAACCGTGCTGAAGGACAAGCTGCATACGGCACTTCTGTCACTGCCGGCATTGCTGCTGTTGCTCACCGCAAGCATTGCAAGTGAGCAAGAAGCCATTGGAGCGGAAGCGCCACAGGGTCCGCCGCCGGCACCGGTACGCGTTGCGACAGCCGTCAGCACCGACCTGGCACCGACCGCCAGTGCCTCGGGTACCGTATACAGCCGTAACGACGCCCAGTTGGCAGCAGAAGCGACCGGTCGACTTACATGGGTTGCGGATGTCGGTGCACGCCTCGCATCCGGTGAACCGGTCGCACGGATCGATGACACGCAATTGCGCCTGCAACGCGACGCAGCAAGAGCGCAGGTGCAGCGTGCGGAAGCGCAACTGAAATTCCTCGAACGCGAACTGAAGCGGTTGACGTCACTGGCCGACCAGAACAACGCGGCGATCAGCGCCAAGGAACAGACGGAATCGCAACGCGATGTTGCCCGCGCCGACCTTGCCGCCGCGCGCGCGAACCTGGCAGAGCTTGAAGACCGCTTGTCGAAGACACGACTGACTGCGCCTTTCGATGGCATCGTGACGGCGCGTGAGAAGAATATCGGCGAGCGCGTGCAGCTCGGCGAGATCATTGTCCGGCTCGTTGACCCGAATGACCTGGAAGTCATTGCACGTGCGCCCTTGAGCTCGGGCCGCCACGTCAATGAAGGCGATACCATCGCCCTCACCACGGGCGAGGAGCGACGGACCGGGACGGTGCGCAGCATCGTGCCGTTCGGCGATGCACGGAACCACCTCATCGAGCTGCGCATCGATGTACCTGCGAACGAATGGACGGTTGGTGAAGCACTGCGGGTGGCCGTGCCGATGGCATCGCCGGAGCGCGTGATTGCGGTACCCCGTGATGCGCTGGTCCTGCGTCGCGAAGGTGCGCATGTCTATCGCGTCGACGAAAACGGGAGTGCGGAACAGGTCAGCGTGCTGACGGGTGCCGGTGCCGGCGACCTGGTTGCCGTGGAAGGTGGCATCGAGGCCGGGGATCGCGTGGTGATCCGCGGTGGCGAACGATTGCGTCCCGGACAGCCGGTGAGAATACTGGACGACGATTCAAACGCGGCAAATGCGAACGCCAACGCGAACTGACATGACTCCGGTAACACGGAAAAGCCGCGGCATTGCCGCGGCTTTTTCATTGCAGGTCGAGAAATTCCAGCAGCTCTTCCCTGCCGGGCGCGTCGTTGATGATATCCAGCTTGCGCGTTCGCGGTAATCGCTTGATACGCGCCTCGACTTTCGAGGCCAGCGAACGGTCACCGATCGCGACCTGGTACTTGAGGGTCAACGTGCTTGCCGTACGCGTGAACTTTGCACCGCGTGCCTTGCCCGATGCATGCTCCTGCAGTCGACGTGCCGGATCGGTGCTGATTCCCGTATAGAGGCGATCATCACAATCCAGCAGGTAGACATGCCACTCCATCACGATGCCCCCGCGATCATGCCCCCGGCATCGCCGCCAGGTCGACGTTACCGCCGGTCAGGATTACCGCGACACGATGGTTCTTCACATCGACCGCGCCTGTCATGATCGCAGCGTGACCCAGCACGGCAGACGGCTCGAGCAGGCAACCCAGCGCCGGCATCAGCTCATGCATGGCGCGCACGATATCGACATCGCTCACCGTCACGATGTCATCGACACGTTCACGGATCACTGCCAGGTTCGGCTCGCCCACCGTTGCCCGCAAGCCATCGGCGATGGTGTCCGGTGAATCGACTGGAATCACCTCGCCTGCCTTGAACGACGCCAGTGCGTCTGCCGCACCGTCAGGCTCGATCCCGATGACGCGTGTACCTGGCGCGAGGGATTTCAACACCGTCGCGCATCCGCTGATCAGGCCACCGCCGCCGAGCGGTACAAGCACGATATCCGGATCGGGAAACTCCTCGAGTACTTCGAGCGCAACAGTGCCCTGCCCGGCCATCACACGCGTATCGGCATAGGGATGCACGACGGTCGCACCCGTACGCGCAACAAGATCCTCCAGCGCCTGTTCGCGCCCGGCCATTGTCGGCTCGCATTCGATGATCTCTGCACCGAAGCGCGCAATATTCGCGCGCTTTACCGGGTTCGCGCCCTGCGGCACCACGATATACGCCGGTATACCGCGCAATTTTGCCGCGCGCGCCAGTGCGGCGCCATGATTGCCGGAGGAATGCGTCGCCACACCTTTTGCCGCGGCGGCATCATCCAGTGCAAAGACGGCATTGACACCACCGCGCGCCTTGAACGCGCCGATCCGTTGCAGGTTCTCTGCCTTGTAAGCCAGCTCCGCGGAATATTTCGTGTTCAGCGCCTCGCTGCCAAGCAGCGGGGTGCGTGACACATGGGGCGCAATGCGCCTGGCAGCCTGCTGGATATCGTGCAGGGAAAGCATCTCATTCATGGTTCGCAGCCTCGCGACGGAAGAACAGCAGGCGATTATTGGCTGGCATCGCGAAATCACCATGCAACACCAGGCCATGGCGTTCGAATTCGCGCTCGACCTGTTCGATGTCGCGAATGCCCATTCGCGAGTCGCGCTCGCGCAGGTTTGCATCGAAGGCGGCATTGCTGTCGCTCGTGAATTCACCGGTCACCTTGAAGGGACCGTACACCGCAACACGGGCACGCTCGCCAGTGACCGCAGCCATGCCGGCGATACAGCGCTCGACCTCTTCCCAACTCATGATGTGGAAGGTATTCGCGCTAAACACGGCATCGAACGGCCCCTCCGGCCAGCGCTCATTCACATCGAGCTCCAGCGGCCCATGCAGGTTCGGCAACGCGGCGTCGGCCAGCCAGGCGCGGATACCCGGGTGGTTTTCGCCACGATCCGCCGCGCACCATTCCAGCCAGGGCATGCCCGCCGCGAAATGCACGGCGTGCTGCCCTGTCCCGCTGCCGATCTCCAGTACCGAACGACAGGATGCGAACTCGGTCCTGATCAGGCCGAGAATCGGCTCCTTGTTGTTCTCGCAAGCCTGTGAAAAGGGTTTTTCCATGTTCTGGATCAGCTTGCGTCGGGATGACGCGTGAGAGCCGCCGGGTTGAAGAGCGTCTCGCGGTAATGCTTCAGCTCCTCGATGGAATCACGAATATCGTCCATGGCGAGGTGCGAAGATGTCTTCTTCACGCCATTGGCTGCCTCGGGTGCCCAACGCTTCGCCAGCTCCTTCAGCGTGCTGACATCCAGGTTGCGGTAGTGGAAATACGCTTCGAGTTCCGGCATCAGCCGCGCCATGAACCGCCGGTCCTGACAGATGCTGTTGCCGCACATCGGCGAACTGCGCTCGGGAACCCACTGCTTGAGGAATTCGAGCGTCTGTCGCTCGGCTTCTGCCGTATCGATGCGGCTGTCGCGCACGCGCTGCACCAGGCCCGACTGACCATGCTGCTTCGTGTTCCACTCGTCCATGCCATTCAGCAGCGAGTCGGGCTGGTGAATGGCCAGCACGGGCCCCTCCGCCAGCACCGTCAGGAAAGGATCGGTGACGATCGTGGCGATCTCGATGATGACGTCGTTCTGCGTGTCGAGCCCGGTCATTTCCAGGTCGATCCAGATGAGGTTTTCCGCGTTCTGCGTCATGAGGACTCCTTTCTGCTTGAGGGCGATCATAGCAAACGCTACGCTACCCGGGCTTTCATCAATCGGGGTTCAAATGCATCCTTTCACGCTGATCTTCCTTATCGTCCTGTTCGCAGGCCTCGGATTGCGCCTGTGGCTGAATTTTCGCCAGGTGAGCCATGTACGGCAGCATCGTGACGATGTCCCACGGGATTTCGCCGACAGCATCTCTGCCGAGGATCACCGCAAGGCCGCCGACTATACCGTTGCGAAGGCCACGGTCGGACGCTGGGACGCGTTACTGGGCACCATCATCCTGCTTGGCTTCACGCTGGGCGGAGGCATCAACTGGCTGGACGAGTTCTGGATGCAGTTCGAGCTGCACCCTTACCTTTACGGCTCGATCGTGGTCATCAGCGTGATGCTGCTTTCTTCCCTGGTCGAAATGCCGCTGTCGATCTACTCCACCTTCGGCATCGAGCAGAAATTCGGCTTCAATCGCATGACCGCGAAACTGTTCATACTCGACCTGGTGAAGGGGCTTGCGGTGTCACTGCTGATCGGCCTGCCCTTCCTGCTGGCGACGCTGTGGTTCATGGATTCCACCGGCGAGTACTGGTGGCTGTGGGTGTGGGGATTCTGGATGGCATTCAGCCTGTTCCTCACCTGGGCTTATCCGACCTTCATCGCGCCACTGTTCAATTCCTTTTCACCCCTTGAAGATGACGCACTGCGCGAGCGCATCGAAAAGCTTCTGGACCGCTGCGGATTCAAGAGTTCCGGCGTTTACGTGATGGACGGATCAAAACGCTCTGCACACGGTAATGCCTACTTCACCGGAATCGGCAAGTCGAAGCGCATCGTGTTCTTCGACACGCTGATGGAAGACCTGGACCATGACCAGATCGAAGCCGTTCTCGCGCACGAGCTTGGTCACTTCAAGCTGAAGCACATCACCAAGCGCCTGCTGGTCAGCGCGATCACGACGCTGGCCGCGCTTGCCCTGCTCGGCTGGCTGGTCGACAAGACATGGTTCTACACCGCGCTCGGCATCGATACGCCGTCCAATCATGCCGCCTTGCTGGTCTTCCTTCTTGTGCTGCCGGTATTTACCTACCCGCTGACGCCGATCTCGTCGCGTTACTCGCGCAAGCACGAGTTCGAGGCGGATGATTTCGCCGTCGAGCATGCCGATGGCAATGCCCTGATCGGCGCGCTGGTCAACCTGTATCGCGAAAACGCGAGCACCTTGACGCCGGACCCGGTGCATTCGGCCTTCTATGACTCGCACCCGCCGGCTCCGGTACGCATCACGCATCTCCGCACCCGACTGGCAGAGAAGTAAGACATGCGCGGACGCGTGATCGTCAACTTCCGGCGCCATGTCATCGTCGAAGACGAACAGGGTATAGAGCACCAGTGCCTGGTGAAGGGACGCAAGCTGAAACCCGTCAGCGGCGATATCGTGGAATTCGAACTGACCGAGCAGGATGAAGGCGTCATCGAATCCATTCACGAGCGCCGCAATGAAATCCGTCGATACGACAGCCTGAAAAAGCACAGCACGCTTGCCGCGAATGTCGACACCATGATCATCGTGCATGCGCTGGAGCCGATGATCGAAACCTTCAGCGTCGACAAGTACCTCGTCGCGGCAGAAGCGAGTGACGCCGAACCGATCATCGTGATCAACAAGATCGACATGGCGGATGACGTGGTACGTCCCTGGATCCTTGAATTGTGCGAGGAATACGCTGATATCGGCTACAAGGTCCTGCCGATGAGCGCGGAACAGGGCGACGGTATCGACCTGTTGCGCGATGCCCTGCGCGGGCATACCGGGATCCTTGTCGGACCATCGGGTGTCGGCAAGTCATCGATTGCCGGCGCCCTGCTGCCGGAACGCGATATCGAGGTAGGAGAAATCTCGACGGCGCGCAACGAAGGCAGGCACACCACAACGAGAACCACGCTCTACCACCTTCCATCCACGAATGGCGAGGGCGGCGATCTCATCGATTCACCGGGTGTACGGGAATTCCGGCTGTGGCCCATGCCGGTGCGTGAACTGGCGGAATGCTTCCCTGAATTTCTTGCACGACGCGATGGCTGTCGATTCACGGACTGCGTACATCGTAACGAACCGCATTGCGCGATTCGCAAGGCCGTGGAAGCAGAGGAAATACTCCTGCGCCGCTACGAAGCCTATCTCGGCATGGCCGAGATCATGGACCGGCAATATTCTTCCTATTGAAGCGCCTGGATCAGCCCGGGGGCCAGTTCATTTTCCTCCCCCCCATCACGTGCAGGTGCAGGTGGAATACGCTCTGCTGCGCATCGCCGCCGCAATTGATCACGCAACGGTAACCGTTATCGGCAATATCTTCGCGTCGCGCGACTTCCGCCGCTGCCTCGTACATCTTGCCGACAAGCTCACGGTCATCTTCGCCGATATCGTTGACGGTTGGGATATGCTTGCGAGGAATAACCAGCACATGCGTAGGTGCCGCAGGATTGATATCGCGGAAAGCCATGACATCGTCGTTCTCGTAAACGATATCCGGCTCCATTTCGCCAGTCACCATCTTGCAGAAAAGGCAGTCACTCATCGGTAGATTCCCCCTGGTGATGTCTCAGCGGAATTCCTGGCGGCCGCTGAATGCATGCGACAGCGTACCACCATCCACATACTCCAGCTCGCCACCGATCGGTACGCCATGTGCAATGCGCGTCACCTTGATATCGCGTTCATGCGCAAGCTGGCTGATGTAATGCGCGGTGGCCTCGCCTTCAACGGTCGGGTTGGTCGCAAGAATCACCTCGGTCACCTCGCCCTCGGCGAAGCGTTCTTCCAGTCGGTCCAGGCCGAGTTCGTCCGGGCCGATTCCGTCCAGTGGCGACAAGCGACCCATCAATACGAAATAGTAGCCGCGATAACCGGTGTACTGCTCGACTGCCATTACGTCAGCCGGGCTTTCGACGATGCAGAGCACACTGGCATCGCGCGAACTCGACGCGCAGATGCCGCACAGTTCGTCGTCGGAAAGCATGCGGCAACGCTGGCAGCGCTTCACGCCTTCGACAGCTTCCTTGAGCGCATCGGCAAGGCGCATCGCACCCTCGCGATCACGCTCGAGCAACTGGAAGGCAATTCGTTGCGCGGATTTCGGACCAACGCCTGGCATGACACGCAGCGCGCCGATCAACTGGTCGACGAGACGGGAAAAGGCCATCGCGGTATCAGAACGGCAGTTTCATGCCGGGCGGCAGGCCCATGCCACCTGCGAGACCGGACATCTTTTCCTTGCTGGCTTCCTCGACACGCCGGGTGGCATCATTCACCGCAGCTGCGACGAGGTCTTCGACCATCTCGGGATCGTCCTGCAGGATTTCCGGGTCGATGCGCACCTGCTTCAGCTCGTGGCGACCGGTCATCACGACCTTCACCATGCCGCCACCGGCACTGCCTTCGACTTCCATGGAGGCGAGCTCTTCCTGCGCCTTCTGCATGTTTTCCTGCATCTTCTGGGCCTGCTTCATCAGGTTACCCATGCCTTTCATGAGATTCCTCCAACCTTTCGTTCAATGAGAATTCGGTGATTCAATTTAATGCGTACGCGGGCGAATACTGTCTTCATCCAGCGTGGCATCAAACATCTGCTGGATCGCCTGTACATTCGGGTCGCCCTGCATCGACGCTCGCGCCGAAACCATGCGCTCTTCCTGGCGGCGTGACTCCTTCTGCGCCGGTGTCTCGACCTCGACATCGCCGACGGCAATCTTCAGCTTGAGTTCCTCTCGATAGAAGCGTGACAGCGCCTGTTCGAGACGTTCCTGCAGCGCACGCGTCAGCATCTGTTCATGGGCTGGTGCAATGCGCAGGTGGATGACACTGCCCTCACGACGCTCGAAGGCGCAGTTCAATGCAAGCTGGCGTGTTACGCCCCGCAGGTTCAGTGCATCGATCAATGCGTTCCAGTCCGGATCGCGCCATTCGCGTGGACCTTCGGCATGCGCGGCCGAAGCCTTCGGAGCCGGTTCCTTCACGGGAGTTTCCGTGGCCTTCGGAGCCGGTTCCTTCACGGGAGTTTCCGTGGCCTTCGGAGTCGGTTGCGCGGGGCTTGGCGCCGCCCGTTCAGGCGCCGTATGTTCTTCGCGCGGCGCAGCTTGGGACTCGGTCACCGCCTCTTGTGCCGATGACGTGGCAGGCTTGCTGCTGGCGGTCTTCTTCGCATTGCCCGACGCCTGTTCGCCGCCCTGGCTCGGCGACGAACCACCCCCAGGATTGCCTGCATCGACCGCCGGCTGGAAAGCCAGCAGGCGAAGCAGCAGCATTTCAAAGGCACTGCGTGGTTCCGGCGCGAAGTCGAGCTCACGCTGGCCGGTGATGATGATCTGGTAGTACAACTGCACATCTTCACGCGGCAGCTTCTCGGCGATCGCGGCGATTTCGTCGCGGTCCTCCCATTCCTCGGTACCTGCCGGCACCGCCTGGAAACGGGCCACACGCTGCAAGGCAACGGCCAGCTCCTGCGCGACAAGACGATAGTCCGGTGCCTGGGAATCCAGTGCGTGTACGGCTTCCAGCAGCGCCTTGCCGTCACCTGATGCCAATGCCTCGAGCAGGCCGAACACATGCTGGCGTTCGATGGTGCCCAGCATTGCCCGGACTTCTGCTTCCTTCAGTGCACCGCCACCGAAGGCAATCGCCTGGTCGAGCAGGCTCAGTGCATCCCGCATGCTGCCGTCGGCCGCGTGCGCGACAAGACGGATTGCCGCAGGATCCGCTTCGACGCCTTCCTGGCCAAGCACGTTCTGCAGGTGCGATTCAATCAGGGTAAAAGGCAGCCGCTTCAGGCCGAACTGCAGGCAGCGCGACAGCACCGTAACCGGCACCTTCTGCGGGTCCGTGGTCGCAAACAGGAATTTCACATGCGGTGGCGGTTCTTCCAGCGTCTTCAGCAGCGCATTGAAGGAACTCTTCGAGAGCATGTGTACCTCGTCGACGAGGTACACCTTGTAGCGACCGCGCGTCGGGGAGTACTGCACGTTATCGAGCAGCTCGCGGGTGTCGTCGACCTTGGTGCGCGAAGCCGCGTCGACCTCGATCAGGTCCACGAAACGACCTTCATCGATCTCGTTGCAGGCACTGCATTCGCCGCAAGGCTTCGAGCTGACGCCCTTCTCGCAGTTCAGCGACTTGGCAAGAATGCGTGCAATGGTCGTCTTGCCGACGCCACGCGTTCCCGTGAACAGGAAGGCATGGTGCAGGCGGTCATTATCGAGTGCATTCACCAGCGCACGCATCACGTGCTCCTGGCCGACAAGTTCGCCGAAATGGCGGGGACGGTACTTTCGCGCGAGGGCCTGGTAGGTCATGGAATCCGGCTTCGTTGCGGTTGAATCGAGGTCGCTAGGTTACCACGAACCGGTGCCGGCTTAGGGAGCCAGGAGAAGTAGGGTGGCAACCCGCGCCGACCGACCCTCGGCACCCGAGCGCACCGCTACCGTTGCTCCCTTCCGGGCCTGGCGGAGTTCACGGCTGCTCGTCGCGAGGAGGCCGACGCGAGTTACCATTGATCATGCGCGGAGAATCCGCGCCGTGCCGCATGCTCAGCAAGAGAGGGAGGGATGGACTTCGTCGCTTCGCGCCGAAGTCGACTCGTGCCTCCGGCACTCGTCTCGAACGCGACCCGGTGGGTCGCTGGTTCGAACCCGAGCTCGACGGCAAAAATGAAGAGGCCCGCCTGCGGCGGGCCCTTTCATTTTTGGCGGAGAGGGAGGGATTCGAACCCTCGGTACGGGGTTACCGTACACTCACTTTCCAGGCGAGCCCGTTCGACCGCTCCGGCCCCTCTCCATGCAATCTTGCCGACCCAGGCCCCTGAGGCCTGCCCGGCGAAGGGCGGGAACTTTACCCGATGCTGCCCTTCGTTGCAATTCAGGCGTCCGGGTTTTCGCCGGTCTCGTCGCCCTCTTCCTCGATTTCTCCGTCGATCATTTCCGGCGTCAGCGTCTGCG
>JAWWBT010000087.1:0-10056 GCA_033720815.1 Gammaproteobacteria bacterium
CGACACCGTGCTCTTTCAGGACGCCTTCGCGATACAGGTCGAGCGCGCAGTTCAGCGCGGTCTGGCCACCCATGGTCGGCAGCAGCGCGTCGGGCTTTTCCTTTTCGATGATCTGCGCGACGTGGCGCCAGTGGATCGGCTCGATGTAGATCGAATCGGCCATCTCCGGGTCAGTCATGATCGTTGCCGGGTTGGAGTTCACCAGGATGACCCGGAAACCCTCTTCCCGTAGCGCCTTGCAGGCCTGTGCGCCCGAGTAATCGAATTCACAGGCCTGGCCGATCACGATGGGACCGGCGCCGATGATCAGGATGCTTTCAATGTCGTTGCGTTTCGGCATTGTGTTCTTTCCGTGCGCGGTGCGCGTTGTCGTTCGCGTTCAGGAATTCGTGTCGTTCAGGCCGTGGTCGAGCCGCGTGCCGCCGCCATGTCGCGAATGAATCGCTCGAACAGCGGCTTGATGTCGTGCGGCCCGGGACTCGCTTCCGGATGGCCCTGGAAGCTGAAGGCCGGCCGGTCGGTCAGTGCGATGCCCTGCAGGCTCTGGTCGAACAGCGAGCGATGCGTTGCCTTGACGTTTTCCGGCAGGGTCTTCTCGTCCACCGCGAATCCGTGGTTCTGGCTGGTGATCATCACGCGACCGGTTTCCAGGTCCTGGACCGGGTGGTTCGCGCCATGGTGGCCGAACTTCATCTTTTCGGTCTTCGCACCGGCAGCCAGGCCAAGGATCTGGTGACCCAGGCAGATGCCGAATACCGGCAGGCGATCGCTGAGGAATTTCTTCGTGGCGCGAATAGCGTAGTCGCAGGGTTCCGGATCGCCGGGACCGTTCGAAAGGAACACGCCATCCGGCTTCAGGTTCAGCACGTCCTCGGCAGACGTTTCCGCCGGTACCACGGTGATCTTGCAGCCCAGGTCGGCAAGGATGCGCAGGATATTGCGCTTCACGCCGAAGTCCATGGCGACCACATGGAAACCGGAGCCCTTGCTTGCCGGATGCGAGTCGGTCTCGAGCTCCCAGCTACCTTCCTTCCAGGCGTAGGATTTCTTCGTGCTGACAACCTTCGCGAGGTCCATGCCCTTCAGGCCAGGGAAATCCTTCGCGGCAGCCAGCGCGGCGTCTTCATCGATATCGCCCGTCATGATGCAGCCGTTCTGCGCACCCTTGGTGCGCAACAGGCGCGTCAGGCGACGCGTATCGATATCGGCAATGGCCACGGTGCCATTGGCCTTCAGGTATTCCGGCAGGCTCTGTGCGGAGCGCCAGTTCGAATGCAGCAGCGGCAGGTCACGGATGATCAGGCCCGCAGCCTTCACGCCATCCGATTCCTCGTCACCTTCGTTGGCGCCGGTATTGCCGATGTGCGGATAGGTCAGCGTTACCAGCTGGCCGTTATAGGAAGGATCAGTGAGGATTTCCTGGTAGCCGGTCATTGCCGTGTTGAAAACGACTTCGCCGGTCGCCTGCCCGTCGGCGCCAATGGAAATTCCCCGGAAAACACTACCATCTTCGAGAACCAGGATGGCTTTCCTACCCGTGTCGTTGCCCAAGGCTGACCTCCATGAAGCGTGATTTTCGTGTTCGGGGCGCGCATGCGCAAAGCGGGAGGGACCCTTCCGGATCCATCCCGCTTTGCACACTTGTTCGGCACTTATGCTGTAGCGCCCTTGTCGGCCCCGGACCCGACCGGAACCATTGCGCTGGACCCACGGGATTTTACTGAAGCGCCTCGACGCTGTCCACGGAAATCCGGTCCCGAAAGGCTCTCAATCAGCGTTACCCAGCATATCCGGGTAACCGTAGAAGCCCGGCGACTGGCCAGACACCCAGGCGGCGGCCCGCAACGCACCATCCGCAAAGGCCCGGCGGCTGAATGCCGAATGGCCGAGCCGCAGTTCTTCGCCACCACCGACCAGGCGCAGGTCGTGCTCACCGACGATCTCCCCGGCTCGCAGGGCATGCATGCCGATGCGCCCCGGCTCGCGCTCACCGGTCCGTCCTTCGCGTCCGTGGTCAATCACTTCCTTCAGCACCTGTCCCCGCGCCGAGGCCACGGCTTCGCCGATCGCCAGCGCGGTTCCGGAGGGCGCATCCTGCTTGTGGCGATGGTGCGCCTCGACGATTTCGGCATCGTAATCCACACCCAGCGCCTTCGACGCACGCGCCACCAGGTCGAGCAGGAGGTTCACACCGACGCTCATGTTGCGGGCGTAGAAAACAGGCTGGGTCTTGCTGAGTTCGCGCAAGGCCGCCATCTGTGCCTCGCCAAGCCCGGTCGTCCCGCAGACCAGCGCGACCCCGGCATCGCGGCAGCCTGCGGCGAGCTCGCTGGTCAGTGAAGGGAGCGTGAAGTCGATGACGACATCAACCCCGGCCAGCATGGTTGGCAGGTCCCGGGAGACAGTCACGTCATCGGCGACGGCCGGAGCGCCGTCGGAACGCAAATGGGCCCCGGCAAGCCGGAGCCCATGTGATTCATCCAGGTCCTTGAGGGCGGCAATGACCGCCTGGCCCATGCGCCCGTTTGCGCCGGTTACGCCGATGCGGATCATGTTACCCCCTCTCCGAGAATTCAGGATTTCATATTGTCGAAGAAACGGCGCACGCCGTCGAGCCACGACGCCTTGCGCGGATTGTGGCGGTCGCCGCCCTCTTCCAGCGAGGCCTCGAATTCTTCGAGCTTCTTCTTCTGCTCCTTCGTCAGGTTGACCGGCGTTTCAACCGATACCTTGCAGAGCAGGTCACCCTGCATGCCGCCGCGCACGGGCTTCACGCCCTTGCCGCGCATGCGGAACAGCTTGCCGGACTGGGTTTCCGGCGGAATCTTCAGCGTGACACGACCATCCAGCGTCGGCACCTCGATGGAACCGCCCAGGGTCGCCGTGGTGAAGCTGATGGGTACTTCGCAGGAGAGGTTTGCGCCGTCGCGCTGGAAGATCTTGTGCGGCTTGACCAGCACTTCGACGAACAGGTCGCCCGAAGGCCCGCCGTTCTCGCCGGCTTCGCCCTCGCCCGAAAGGCGAATGCGATCGCCGGTATCCACGCCCGCCGGGATGCGCACCGACAGCGTGCGGGTTTCGCGCTGGCGACCCGCGCCGGCGCAATCCGGACACGGCTCGTCGATTTCCTGGCCCGTGCCGCGGCACTGCGGGCAGGCCTGCTGCACGGAGAAGAAGCCCTGCTGCATGCGTACCTGGCCCTGGCCACCGCAGGTTTCGCAGGTCTTCGGCTTGGTACCCGGCTTGGCGCCGGAGCCGTCACAGGTTTCGCAGGAGGCCAGGCGCGGCACCTTGATCTCGACTTCATCACCGAAGACAGCCTGTTCCAGCGTCAGCGGCAGTTCGTACCGAAGGTCGGCACCACGGAACACGCGGCGACCACCGCGACGGCCACCACCGCCGCCAAAGATGTCACCGAAGATATCGCCGAAGATGTCACCGAAATCGGCACCACCGCCGCCGAAGCCGCCACCACCGAAGCCGGCACCCTGTGCCGGGTCGACCCCGGCATGACCGAACTGGTCGTAGGCGGAGCGCTTCTGGGCATCGGACAACACTTCGTAGGCCTCCTTGGCCTCCTTGAAGCGCTCGATCGCTTCCTCGTCATCCGGGTTGCGGTCCGGATGGTATTTCATGGCAAGCCGACGGTAGGCCTTCTTCAGTTCGGCATCCGTCGCGTTCTTGTCCACGCCGAGGATTTCGTAATAATCACGCTTCGACATTGCTGCTCCCGATCAGCGAATCCGTTTCTTCTTCGTTGTGACTCTCGCGAGAACGGGACGACGCCTCTCGGCGCCGTCCCGGCCCGGTCTTCCTGTTGTAGCCCGAGGGCGGGACTTACTTCTTGTCGTCGTCCTTCACTTCCTCGAACTCGGCATCGACGACATCTTCGTCGGCCTTGCCCGCGGCTTCCTCGCCGGCCGCACCGGCTTCGGCGCCTTCACCTTCCTGGCCCTGGGCATACATCTGCTCGGCCAGCTTGTGCGAGGCTTCGGCCAGCGCCTGAGTCTTGGCTTCGATGGCTTCCTTGTCGTCGCCCTTCAGCGCTTCGACGAGTTCGTCCTTGGCCGCTTCGATCTTCTGCTTCTCTTCCTCTTCAAGCTTGTCGCCCAGTTCCTTCAGCGACTTCTCGACCGAGTAGACCATCTGGTCGCCCTGGTTGCGGGCCTGGACCAGTTCCTGGAACTTCTTGTCCTCGTCGGCATGGGCCTCGGCGTCCTTCACCATCTGCTCGACTTCCTCGTCGCTCAGGCCGGAGCTGGCCTTGATGGTGATCTTCTGTTCCTTGCCGGTCGCCTTGTCCTTGGCGGACACGTTCAGGATGCCGTTCGCGTCGATGTCGAACGTGACCTCGATCTGCGGCACGCCACGCGGCGCCGGCGGAATATCGGTCAGGTCGAAGCGACCCAGCGACTTGTTCGCCGTGGCCTGCTCACGCTCACCCTGCAGCACGTGCACGGTGACGGCGGCCTGGTTGTCTTCGGCCGTCGAGAAGACCTGCGATGCCTTGGTCGGGATGGTCGTGTTCTTGTCGATCAGCTTGGTCATCACGCCACCCAGCGTCTCGATACCCAGCGACAGCGGGGTCACGTCGAGCAGCAGCACGTCCTTCACGTCGCCGCCGAGCACGCCACCCTGGATCGCCGCACCGATGGCGACGGCTTCGTCCGGGTTCACATCCTTGCGCGGATCCTTGCCGAAGAAATCCTTCACCGCTTCCTGCACCTTCGGCATGCGGGTCTGGCCGCCAACCAGGATGACGTCGTCCACGTCGGAAACCGACAGTCCGGCATCCTTCAGCGCGGTCTTGCACGGCTCGATGGTGCGCTTGATGAGGTCTTCGACCAGCGCTTCCAGCTTGGCGCGCGTCAGCTTCAGGTTGAGATGCTTCGGACCGGAGGCGTCCGCCGTAACGTACGGCAGGTTCACTTCGGTCTGCTGCGAGGCAGACAGCTCGATCTTCGCCTTCTCGGCCGCTTCCTTCAGGCGCTGCATCGCCAGCGGGTCCTTGCGCAGGTCGATCTCGTTTTCCTTCTTAAACTCTTCGGCGAGGTAATCGATGATGTGCTTGTCGAAGTCCTCACCGCCGAGGAAGGTATCGCCGTTGGTGGCCAGCACTTCGAACTGGTGCTCGCCATCGACTTCGGCAATTTCGATGATGGAGATATCGAAGGTACCGCCACCCAGGTCATACACCGCGACCTTGGTGTCGCCACGCTTCTTGTCCATGCCGTAGGCGAGCGCTGCCGCGGTCGGCTCGTTGATGATGCGCTTTACTTCAAGGCCCGCGATCTTGCCGGCGTCCTTGGTCGCCTGACGCTGCGAGTCGTTGAAGTAGGCCGGCACGGTGATGACCGCTTCGGTCACTTCTTCGCCGAGGTAGTCTTCGGCGGTCTTCTTCATCTTCTGCAGGATGCGCGCGGAAATTTCCGGCGGCGCCATCTTCTTGCCGTTCACCTCGACCCAGGCGTCTTCGCTCGAATCCGCCTTCACGATCTTGTACGGCACCATGTCGATGTCCTTCTGCACGATCTTGTCGTTGAACTCACGACCGATCAGTCGCTTGATCGCGTAGAGGGTGTTGTTCGGGTTCGTCACGGCCTGGCGCTTCGCGGAAGCACCCGTGAGCACCTCGCCTTCCTTGTTGAAGGCAACGATGGACGGGGTGGTGCGATCGCCTTCGGCGTTCTCGATCACCTTGGCCTTGCCGCCTTCCATGATGGCGACACAGGAGTTGGTGGTACCCAGGTCAATGCCAATGATGCGTCCCATGTTCTCGATCTCCGTAAATCTCTGAATTTCAGGAAAATTGCGTCAAAAAATCTGCGTCTGCTGCCTTAATTGGGGGCGGCTGGACGTAATTCAAGTGCGGCGCGTCACTCCGGTGCCTTTGCAACCAGCACGCGGGCCGGGCGCAGTACGCGGCCGTTCAGCATGTAGCCCTTCTGCACCACCGTCAGCACGTGGTCAGGGCGCACCTCTTCGGAAGGCTGCATCGCCATGGCTTCGTGCACTTCGGGGTCGAAGGCCTCGCCTTCTGCCGGGATTTCCTCGATGCCGAACTTGCCGAAGGCCGCTTCGAGCTGCTTCAGGGTCATTTCGGCACCTTCAACCAGTGCATCCGCCTTGTCGGTGGCGTCCTTCGCGGCACTGAGGCCCATTTCCAGGCTGTCCTTCACGCTCAGCAGTTCGCCGGCGAATTTCTCCAGGGCGAACTTATGGGCATGCTGCACATCTCGCTCGGCGCGCTTGCGGGCGTTCTCCAGCTCGGCGACGGCGCGCAGGTACTGGTTCCAGTTGTCCTCGGCGCGAGCCTCGGCGGCGGCGAGCTGCTCTTCGACGCTCGCATCGGCATCAGTGCCCTCGGGCGACTGTTCCGTCTCCACTTCCTCGCTCTCGACTTCCTTGCCCTCGATTTCAGGGTTATCACCCTGCCGGGCTGCGTGTTCGTCGGCGGCCTTTCCCTGCTCGTGGGCGGCCTGCTCGCTGTTGGCGGTCTTGTCCGACATGGATCGTCCTCTCGATTTTCAACAAAAAAGCGGTCTGTGCCCGGCGATTGGCCGCCAGGCATGGCGTTGTCCGTTTAAGTGGGGCTCACTTGCGGGGATTCAAGGCCGCAGTGAGCAATTTCGCCGTCATGTCGACGATGGGGATGACGCGCTCATAGGCCATGCGCGTCGGTCCGATCACCCCGAGCACGCCAACCTGGTCGTCACTGACCTCGTAGGGCGCGGTCACCACGCTGAGGTCGTCAAGCACCTGGTAGCCGGATTCCTCGCCGATGTAGATCTGCACGCCCTCGGCATGGGTGCAACGGTCCAGCAGGTGCAGGATGTCGCGCTTCTGCTTGAAGGTATCGAACAGCTGCCGGAGCTTGTCGATATCCGAAAGCTCTTCGAATTCCATCAGGTTGGTTTCGCCCGCCAGCAGGTAGTCCGGGTCGGCGCTCTCGCCCGAACTGCGGATGACAGCATCCGCCATGCGGATCGCCGAACTCATCATGTCGTTCATGTTCTGCCGCGCCTGCTGCATCTCGTTGAGGATGCGGCTGCGGAGCTGGCTGACATCGCGGCCGGCAAATTCGGCATTGAGGTAATTGGCGGCGATCTGCAATTCGTCGCGGGAATAATCGCGATCAAGGTGCAGGATGCGGTTCTGCACTTCGCGCTCGTTCATCACCAGGATGGCGAGCACGCGGCGGTCAGAGAGCGGCAGGAATTCGACATGGCTCCACTGCGAGGTCTCACGGCGTGGCACGCTCACCACGCCGGCCATGCGCGTCAGGCCGGAAAGCAGGTCGGAGGTCGTAGCCAGCAGTGCCTTGGAATCGCCGCCCGCCTCTTCAAGGATCTTGTGCTGGAGCTGCCGCACGTCGCGCGAGGTCAGCGGACGAACCGTCAGCAATGCATCGACGAACAGGCGATATCCCTGCACCGTGGGCACGCGACCTGCCGAGGTGTGGGGCGAACGCACCATGCCGATTTCTTCCAGGTCAGCCATGATGTTCCGCACGGTCGCCGGGCTCAGGTCGAGCCCGGAATCGCGCGAAAGCTGACGCGAACCGACCGGCTCGCCCTCGACGATATAGCGCTCCACCAGCGTCTTCAGCAGCTGCTGGGCGCGCTCGGAAAGCTGCCCTTCTGCGTTGACTGTGGCTTGCTGCTTGCGTGGCATGCGGTTTAGCCCGTGCGTTGCTTGACCCGAATGTTTTAGCACTCTCCTGATCCGAGTGCCAGATTCAAATTATCCGGTTGACCCGCCGCACTTTCAAGCCGCGAGCCGGCATCGATTCCATCACCGCATCGTTATCCGGTCTGCTACCATCGCGAACCATGAACACTGCATCGAAATCCCGCTTCAATACCGTCGGCCTTGCCGTGAAGACCGGTGACCCGCGCGCGCTTGAAGTGCTGGACATGGCACTCGGGCAATTGCAGAAAAACGAGCACCGTTTCATTGCCGACGAGCGCACCGCGGCCGACCTCGTGACCGACGTCGAAATCGGCGATATCACTACCGCCGATATCGTGCTGGTGGTCGGCGGTGACGGCACCATGCTGCACACCGCACGGCAGCTGGCCGATCCCGGTGTGCCTCTGGTCGGCATCAATGCCGGTCGCCTGGGCTTCCTCGCCGACATCACGCCGGCGCAGATGAAGGAAAGCCTGAATGCGGTCTTCGCCGGCAACTACATCGAAGAGCCGCGCGCCGTGCTGCAGGTGGAGGTGCACCAGGGCGACAAGGTGATCTGGTCTGGCCCGGCACTGAACGACGCGGTGGTGCAGAAGCGCGATGTCGGCCGGATGATCGACTTCGAAACGCACATCAATAACTCCTACGTCTGCAGCCACCGCGCCGATGGCGTGGTGATCGCAACACCGACCGGTTCGACCGCCTACGCGCTGTCGGCGGGCGGACCGATCCTGCACCCGGGGATGGAAGCCATTGCCATCGTGCCGATCTGCCCGCATACGCTGTCGGACCGGCCACTGGTGATCAATGGCGATGCGCGCATCGATATCGTGATGCGCGACTCGGAAAGCGCGCACGCGCAAGTCGTGCTGGACGGCCAGGAACACCGCGAACTTGGCCCGGGCACGCGGGTGATCATCCGCAAGCACGTCAAGCCGGTGCGACTGCTGCACCCGGAAGGCCATGACTATTACCATGTGCTGCGCGACAAGCTGCACTGGGGACGCGACCAGGCATCAGGTCGCGAGCGCTGAATTTGCACAGGACGGAAATGGAATGCTGACGCACGCGCAGATTTCGGATTTCGCCATCATCGATTCGCTGGAACTCGATTTCGAGATGGGACTGACATCACTCACCGGCGAAACCGGTGCGGGCAAGTCCATCCTCATCGACGCGATGGGCCTCGCCCTCGGTGACCGCGCCGATGCCACCACGGTGCGCCACGGCGCTGATCGTGCCGAGATTTCCGTCGGATTCGACCTCTCCGACCAGCCGGTCGTGCGCGAGTGGCTTGCCGAGCAGGAACTGGATGACGAGTCCGGCGAATGCCTGATCCGCCGCACCATTACCGCGGAAGGTCGCAGCAAGGCCTGGATCAACGGCCGCGCCGTACCGATCGCGCAACTGAAATCGCTGGGCGAAATGCTGGTGGATATCCACGGCCAGCACGAGCACCAGTCGCTGATGCGCCGTGAAGCACAGCGCCACCTGCTCGATGCCTTCGGCAAGCACGATGCGCTGCTGGAGAAGACCGGCAACGCGTATCGTGACTGGAAGGCGGCCGAAAAGGACCTGCGCGAACTGCGCGCCGCGCAGCAGGATTCCGATGACCGCCGTGACATGCTGCGCTTCCAGGTCGGCGAACTCGATGCGCTTGCGCTCGAGCCGACCGAAATTCCCGAGCTGGAAAACGAACACCATCGCCTCGCACACGCGAGTCGCCTCGCCGAAGGTACACAGGCGGCACTCGAGCAGGCCTATGATGCCGACGACACGTCTGCCTATGCCCTGCTCTCGCGTGCCGTCGAAGAACTCAACGAGCTGGCCGAACTCGACAGCACGCTGGCGCCGGTCGCGGAGACGCTGAATTCCGCGCTGATCAACCTGCAGGAAGGTGCGGAAGACCTGCGTCGCTACGTTGACCACCTGGAGATGGACCCGGAGCGACGGGATTTCGTGGAATCACGCCTTGCCAGCATCCAGTCGCTGGCGCGCAAGCACCGTGTTGAAGCCACCGAACTGCCCGAGCTGGCCGACCCGCTTCGCGATGAGCTCGACGGGCTCGACAACGCCGGCGAGCGCATCGCAGAGCTGGAGAAGAAGGTCGAGTCGCTCGAAAAGGACTACCTGGCCGCCGCTGCCGAGCTCACGAAAGCCAGGAAGAAGACGGCAGGATCACTCGGCAAGGACGTGACGGGCGTGATGCAGGAGCTCGGCATGCAGGGCGGGACATTCGATATTGCCGTCGAAGCCGACCCGAAGGATCGCTACGCCGTGCACGGCCGCGACTGGATCGAATTCCGGGTCACGGCCAACCCCGGCCAGCCACTCCAGCCACTGGCAAAGGTCGCATCGGGCGGC
>JAWWBT010000088.1:0-10036 GCA_033720815.1 Gammaproteobacteria bacterium
CAGCCCCATCAACAGGCCTGCCGTCATCGTGATACCGGAACGCGAGGTACCGGGGATCAGCGCAAGCGCCTGCGCAACACCAATGACAAGGATATCGACCCAGCGCAGCTGGTGTTCGTTGCGCCCTGTCGCGCCATGACGATCAGCTACCCACAGCAACAGGCCGAAAACGATCGTGGTCGTGGCAATGACCAGCGCAGATCGCAGGTTGGCCTCGATGAAATCCGCGAACAGAAGCCCCGCAAGACCCACGGGGATGGTGCCGAGCACGATGGCCCAGGCAAGCCGGGCATCGCCCTCGACGCGGCGTGTTTTCAGGCTGCGCAACCCGGCAACAGTCACGTTGACGATATCACGACGGAAATACAGCATCACGGCGGCGAGGCTGCCCACATGCACGGCAACATCGAAGGCAAGTCCCTGGTCGCTCCAACCCGTCAGCACCGGCACCAGGATGAGGTGCGCCGATGACGAGATCGGCAGGAATTCGGTCAGCCCCTGGATGATGGCGAGAATGATGGTCTGCAGGAAATCCATGCTGTCTGTTCCTTAAAGGCTTCCGGAAAGGTCACGCAGGCCGAAACCCGAAATGACCTGATCAACGCCGCGACTGAGACCGATCACCTTGAAACGATCACCCATCTCGCCAGGCAATGTAAGGCGCTGCACTTCCTGGGCCCGCTTCATGTGATCAACGCTCTCGATATCGTCCGTCATCATCAACTGTTCGAGGCCGCCCGCCAACAGGAACTGCGCCTGTGTCGTATAGGCCATCAGTTCCAGGCCGTGTTCGGTACCGGCTTCCGCAACCTGCGTGAAATCGACGTAGGCCGTGATGTCCTGCAGGCCAGGCCAGGCAAACGGGTCGGGATGCGCACGATGGCGGTAGTGGCACATCAGGGTGCCCATGTCGCGCTCGTTGAGGTAATACTCGCGACGACCGTAACCATAGTCGATGAAAAGCATCAGGCCGGCGCTCAACGAATCCGCCAATGTCGCCACCAGCGCGGGAACACGGCGAGAAAACTCCGATGTGTAGGGAGTGGGCAATGGATCCTCGACGTCTTCGAGGGCGGCGCGCAGGCTTGAAGCATAGTCCGCATCCGCTGGACGGAAGACGCTGGTGAAGCGTTCGTCCTTCCAGCTGACCCCTTCTTCCTGGATACCGCCTTCATCCAGGCGGAACCGCGAGACCGGCAGGGCATCAAGCACTTCATTGCCGAAGATCACACCTCGATGTTCACGCGGCGGCATGTCCAGCCACTGCACGCGCTTCACGAGATGCGGCAACTCCTGCTCGATCCGTTCCTGCTGGCGCTCGCGCAGGTCGGGACTGACTTCGAGAATGCGGTAGTGATCCGGCAGCGACTCAAGCTTCTCGAGATCGCGCAGTACGTCGACGGCAAGGCGGCCCGATCCCGCGCCAAGTTCGAGGATGTCGCCGCCACCAAGTTCTTCAAGCACTTCGCCGAACTGGCGCGCAAGCACGCGGCCAAAAAGCGACGAGACTTCCGGCGCGGTAATGAAGTCACCAGCCTCACCCAGCTTGTGCGCGCCCGCAGCGTAGTACCCGAGACCCGGCGCATAGAGCGCGAGGTCCATGTAATCCTCGAAGGAAATCCAGCCACCTGCCTGCTCGATGGCTTCACGGATGGCCGCGATCACGCGCGTCGAGTGGCGTACCGCATCAGGACCGGGCTGGGGAAATTCTTCGTTGCTCACGCTGTGTCGCCTTGCAGGAATTCTCGATACAAGCTCGCGATTATACGGATTGGATCGCCGCTTTGCCGGTTCCTGCTGGATTCATGGCATAAGCTCTGCGAGCATGGCAGCGAATGACAAGGAGGCTTCCCGTGAATGATTCTCCCGTTGCCCTCGTGACCGGATCCGCGCGCCGCATCGGCGCGGCGATCAATCGTCGCCTGCATGCGGACGGTTACAGCATCGCCATTCATTGCCGCAATTCCCGCGACGATGCCGATACGCTGGCGCAGGCACTCAACAACATCCGTCCGGGCAGCGCGCTGGTCGTGCAGCGGGATCTCAACGAAACAGCCAACCTGCGACATATCATCAATGCCGTTCTCGATGCGTTCGGCCGGCTGGACCTGCTGGTGAACAATGCGTCGAGTTTCTACCCGACACCGCTGGATGAGATCAGCGAAGAACAATTCGACGACCTGGTCGGCAGCAACCTGAAGGCACCGCTATTCCTTTCCCAGGCAGCACTCCCCGCGCTGCGCGAGAGCAACGGCTCGATCGTCAATATCGTGGATATCCATGCGCAACGTCCGCTGGCGGACCACCCGGCTTACCTCGCTGCCAAGGCCGGCTTGCACATGTTGACGCGATCGATGGCAAAAGACCTCGGCCCTGGTATTCGAGTGAACGGCGTGGCCCCGGGAGCCATTCTCTGGCCCGAAACCGAACATGGGCAGGATGAAGCGGCGCAGCAGGCCGTGGTCAGCGGGATCCCGCTCGGCCGCACGGGCCGCCCGGAGGACATTGCCGATGCCGTGGCCTGGCTGGCACAGGCGGATTACGTCAGCGGCCAGGTCATCGCCGTGGATGGTGGGCGCAGCGTGTAAGCAAGCGTCGACGAAAAAAAGCCCGGCAGACGCCGGGCTTTTTCATGAGGTCGAGCGAGATTTCAGCGGACGCCGCCGGTCACCACATCCCAGCCATCGCGATACAGCATCTCGGGCGGGTACATCGCCTTCTGCTGGGCAATTTCGTTGCTCGCCTTCGTAGCCGTCGCCGAACAGCTTCCGGTCTCAAGGTAATTCACGGCTTCAGCGACTGATGCTTCGCCAAGGTCTCCCAGCGGCTGGCTGAGATCATCGAGGGCGCCGCAGGTCGGTACGATACCGTTGAAGTAGCCACTGACGTCATTGGCATTCACCACTTCGAACGTCACCGGGCGCAAGACCTTCTCGCAGAACCGGAAACCGGACTGGCCCACAGGCTTGCCGAAACTCGTGGCACCAACCGTGGCAACGTTGGTGTAAGGCTCCAGGCCATTGATGATCAGCTCACTTGCGGACGCGGTACCGCCAGTGGTGATGATGACGATATCGGTAATTGCCAGCGAGTTTGCTTCATCGCTGAAGCGCAGCACGACGTTATTCGCCTGTTTCTTGTCGTTGAACTTCATCGTGGAGAGAATCTCGCCGGAATTCGCTGCGCCACGAATGAGGCTGCCCAGATACTCCGCGACCGAAATCAGGCCACCGCCGTTGTAACGCAGGTCCAGGACCAGCTTCTGCACACCCTGCGCCTCGAAATCCGCGAATACCGCATCAAGTGCATCGTAGGCCGCGTTATTGAAACTGCGGAAGAAGACATAACCGGTCGGCGTGCCATTGACGTCGAAGACGCTCGGGTTGAGCGTCACCGGCGTATCGACCTCTGCCTTGGCTGCCGTTACGGTTTCCTCGCTGTTGTCCGGATGACGGATGGTGAAATCCACCGAGAAACCGATTTCGCGCGGACCATAGGCATCCTGCAGGGTGCCTGCTGCTATCAGGGTCGCAACGTCGATGCCATCGATGGCAAGAATCTCGTCACCTCGCGCCATGCCAGCGAGGTCGGCCGGCGAACCCGGGAATACTTCGCGCAGGTAGAGTTCTGCGCCATTGTCGATACGCGTGGAAAAGCCGAAACCGATATACGCCGCATTATTGAAGAAGGCGTCTTCCGCTTCCTGCGTCGTGATGTAGCTGAAGGTGGAGTCGAGGGTTTCGTAGCGAACTGCCTGCAACAGTGCGTCCGGAGATTCGAAATCCCCCGCCTTGACGCTCGGCATGCGGTCATACCAGTAATACCACTCCTGCATGGTGGTCAGCACATAGTCGTTCTGGCGCAAGGTGCCGCAGGAATCGAACAGCCCGGGACCATCCTCGGCAGCATCGTAATTGCAGCCGACCAGGAATACGGCGGGAAGGACCAGCAGCAGTAATCGGGAAACCTGTTTCATCGCAACCTCCAGCAAGGGCTTACCAGTCGAAGGCTATCGCCTCGCAACGCTGCGAACCGAGATCCAGTTCGCGCAACAACTCGGCATAGCATCGGCCATCCACGGGATGGCGCATGTCCGGAGCGAGGTCGGCCAATGGCTTCAACACGAAGGCGTACTTCATGATTTCCTTGCGTGGCAGGCGCAGGCCGTCTTCGTCCATTACCAGCTCATCGTACAACAACAGGTCGAGGTCCAGCGTGCGAGGTGCGAAACGCGGTGCGGCATGATCGCGGCCATTGTCCCGCTCGATGCGATCAAGCTCGGCATCGACGGTTTCGACAGCTTCATCAGTGTGCAGTGCAAGAACAAGGTTCAGGAAGTCATCGCCGTCAAAGCCGACCGCTTCAGTGCGATAGACGGGGGAGGCTTCGGCGGGACCGAAGCTGGCTTCAAGCGCGGCCCGTGCCGACCGCACGTGCACATCAGGCTCGATGTTGCTGCCAACACTTATATATATCGTTGCCATCAGGCGTTCAGGCTCGGCTGCGTTCGATGACGACACCGACATCCTTCGCAATGCTTACCGCGCCGGTCTTGTTCAACGTGAGCTTCACGGTCTGCACCGGGAATTCGGCGAGAATCAGCTGGCAGGTTTCTTCTGCCAATGCTTCTACAAGCTGGAAGGACGATTCACGCACGAAGGCATCGACGCGCTTTGCGACTGCCTTGTAATTCAGGGTGTCATCGATGTGGTCACTCTTCGCCGCCTTCGAGATGTCGAAACCCATCTCGATATCCAGGCGGATCTCCTGGCGGATTCGGCGTTCCCAGTCGTAGATGCCGACGACGGTGGGGATGCGCAGGTCGCGGATGAATACGGTATCCAAGCAGTTCTCCTGTTCAGGCAGGTGGCTGGAGTTCGTGCAACGGCCACCTCGGCGTGGCATCAATTTCCAGCGGTGATTGCTCGCCGGCAACCAGGCGCTGTGCGCCGGCATAGGCAATCATTGCCGCATTGTCGGTGCAGAATTCGGTACGGGGATAGTACACACGGCCATCACGGGCTTCGAGAAACTCGCGAAGCCGGGCTCGCAGCTGGCGATTGGCACCAACACCCCCGGCAACCACGACCTGGTTGAGCCCGGTGGCTTCCAGTGCAAGGCGGACCTTGATGACCAGGGTATCGATCACGGCATCCTCGAACCCGCGTGCCACGTCGGCCTTTTCCTGCTCGCTGGGCTCGCCCAGCTTCTGCAATGCCAGGGCCACCGCGGTCTTCAGTCCCGAGAAACTGAAATCCAGGCCGGGCGGCTGGCCCTTCTTTCCCTGCGTCATCGGTCGCGGGAACACGAACTTGCCGGCCTCGCCGGATTCCGCCAGCTTCGCGAGGCGCGCGCCGCCCGGGTACGGCAGGCCCATCAGCTTGGCCGTCTTGTCGAATGCCTCACCCGCCGCATCGTCAATGGTTTCGCCCAGCAGTTCGTAATCACCGATGCCATCTACCCGCATCATCTGGGTATGGCCACCGGATACCAGCAGCGCCAGGAACGGGAATTCCGGTCGCTCGTCTTCCAGCATCGGCGCAAGCAGGTGGCCCTCAAGGTGGTGCACACCAAGCGCCGGCACATCCCACGCCCAGGCCAGGCTGCGGCCGAGGCTGGCGCCAACCAGCAGCGCGCCAATCAGGCCGGGGCCGGCGGTATAGGCGACTCCTTCTATATCATCCGGCGTGGACCCCGCCTGTGAGAGCGCCTCGCGGATCAGCGGCGTGAGCTTGCGAATATGGTCGCGGGATGCCAGTTCCGGCACCACACCCCCGAATTCCGCGTGCAGCTCGACCTGGCTGTAGACCGCATGGCCCAGCAATCCGGCCTCGGTGTCGTACACCGCGGCGGCCGTTTCGTCGCAGGAAGTTTCCAGTCCCAGCACGCGCATGCGCTTGTCTCCAACAGGATGGGCCGGGAATTCTGCCATTCCGGGCCCGAAAATGCCTCAAGTGCCTGCCAGCCTTGCAAATTTCCGCAAAGATGGCTATTCTTCGCCGCCTTGCCCATCGGCATTTGGGCAAAATCCATAGAAAGTGAGGTGAGATTTTACATGCCGAGCGTACGAGTCAAGGAAAACGAACCGTTCGACGTCGCGCTGCGCCGCTTCAAGCGTGCCTGTGAAAAGGCTGGCGTGCTGACGGAAGTCCGTCGCCGCGAGTTCTATGAAAAGCCGACCCAGGAACGCAAGCGGAAGCAGGCTGCCGCCGTCAAGCGACACATGAAGAAGCTGTCGCGCGAACAGGCACGGCGTACCCGCCTCTACTGATTCCCTGAAACGGAATTGGACGGTTACGACACCGGGTTCGCGCGAGCGAATCCGGTGTTTTAGTTTCCGCCTTTCCCGTTTATTTCCGAACAACACGAAGCATCGATACCTACACAGGCAGGAACCATGTCTCTGAAGCAGAAGATTCTTGATGACATCAAGGCCGCCATGAAGGCCGGCGAAAAGGACAAGCTGGGCGTGCTGCGCATGCTCTCCGCTGCAGTAAAGCAGCGTGAAGTCGACGAGCGCACCGAGCTCGACGACACCCAGGTGCTGGCCGTGGTCGAGAAAATGATCAAGCAGCGTCGCGAATCCATCAAGCAGTACCAGGATGGTGGTCGCGACGAGCTCGCCGCGAAGGAAGAAGCGGAAATCGCCTTCCTCGAGCCGTTCCTCCCGGAGCAGCTCAGCGACGAGGAAATCGATTCGCTGATCGACGACGCGATCAAGAACACCGGTGCCGCCGAAATGCGCGACATGGGCAAGGTCATGGGCCAGCTCAAGCCGCAGATCCAGGGCAAGGCCGACATGGGTTCGGTCAGCGCGAAGATCAAGGCACGCCTCGGCGGCTGATCAAGTCAGCTATCCTTGAACTGACGTCCTGATCCTTCGGGGGTGAGGCGTGGAGCCCGGCACATGCTCTCGGCTCTCACCCTCACCCCCGAATTCGTTTGAGACACACTAGGCAGCAATGGCGCTCATACCTGAAAGCTTCATCAACGACCTCATGAACAAGGTAGACATCGTCGATGTCATCGATTCGCGTGTGCCGTTGAAGAAGACCGGTCGCGAATACCAGGCCTGTTGCCCCTTCCATACCGAAAAGACACCGTCGTTCACCGTGAGTCCACAGAAGCAGTTCTATCACTGCTTCGGTTGTGGTGCGCATGGCACCGCGATCGGCTTCATCATGGATTACGACCGCCTGGAATTTCCCGATGCCATCCGCGCGCTGGCCGAAAGCGTCGGCATGGAAGTGCCGGTCGAATCCGGCAGCCGCGAAGACCGCCAGGACAACCAGAAACTCTACGACCTGATGGAAACGGCCGCGAATTACTACCGCGGTGCGTTGAAGGGCAACGAGCGCGCCATCGAATACCTCAAGGGGCGGGGGCTGACCGGGGAGATCGCCGCGGAATTCGGCCTCGGCTTCGCACCGGATTCCTGGGAAGGGTTGATGGAGCACCTGCGCCAGCGCGGCTTCCGCAAGGAACAGATCACGACGACGGGCATGGGCATTCCCGGCAAGCAGGACAAGCCCTACGATCGCTTCCGTGATCGCATCATGTTCCCGATTCGCGATCGCCGTGGTCGCGTAATCGCCTTTGGTGGCCGCGTGCTCGACAAGGGCGAACCGAAATACCTGAATTCTCCCGAGACACCGCTGTTCCACAAGGGCCGCGAACTGTATGGCCTCTGGGAAGCAAAACAGGCCAACCGCGAGATCGCGCGGCTGGTGGTGGTCGAGGGATACATGGATGTGGTCGCGCTGGCGCAGTCGGATATCCGTTACGCCGTCGCAACGTTGGGCACGGCGACCACGCCGGAGCATCTCGATCGGCTGTTCCGCGTGACCCGCGAAGTGGTGTTCTGCTTTGACGGCGACAAGGCGGGCCGACGCGCTGCATGGCGCGCGCTCGAGAATTCGCTGGAGTCGATCCGTGATGGTCGGCAACTGAAATTCCTGTTCCTGCCCGAGGGCGAGGACCCTGACACCCTGGTGCGCAAGGAAGGCAAGGCGGCGTTTGAAGCCCGCCTCGATGCTGCGCAGCCGCTCTCCGAATTCCTGCTGGATCGCCTTGCCGCGCAAGTGGACCTCGGCAGCATCGAGGGCCGCGCGCGGCTCGTGGATCTCGCCAAGCCGCTGATTGCGAGGATTCCCGATGCGGTATTCCGCGACCTGATGGAGCAGAAGCTCAGCCAGGCCGCGCGCATGGATACCGAACGCCTGGGCCGCCTGATGGGCGGCAATAATCCGCCGCAAGGCAGGCAGGCCGCGCCAAGACATTCGCGGGCCCCGGCACTGACGCCGGTGCGCCGCGCCATCCTGCTGCTGATGCTGAAACCGTCGCTGGTCGAGCATGCGGCACCGCACCAGGAGCGCCTGGGTGAGCTGGATATTCCCGGCACGGATGTGCTGGTGCGGCTGCTTGAATTCCTGACCGAGCGGCCCGACATCACCCTGCCCGGCCTGCTGGAGGCCTGGCGTGACGACCCGATGGGGCCGGCGCTGGCAAAACTGGCCAGCGCGACGCTGGAGATCCCGGAAGAAGGCATGGAAGCGGAATTCCTGCACGTGCTGGAGCGCCAGCTGCTGGGTTCGCTGCACGAAAAGGCGCGCACCGAGCGCCTTCGCAGCCTGCAGGGGCGCCGGCCGTCGGAACTTTCTGATGCGGAAAAGGCGGAACTTCGGGCACTCCTGGGTGCCGAATCAGGGAGAACACAGGGCCAAAACAGTTGATTTAACTGGAAAAAACCCCATATCCCAGATATACTGGTGTGTTCCAATCGCCCGGCTTGGACACCGTCCCTGCCGGGTGTTTCGACTCATTTCGAGGCAAAGTGAGACAAGATGAAAGCTGATCGTCAGTCACAGGTCAAGGCGCTGATCGCTGCCGGCAAGGAAAAGGGTTACCTCACGTACGCGGAGGTCAACGACCACCTGCCGGACGATATCGTCGATCCGGAACAGATCGAAGACATCATCAACATGATCAACGACATGGGCATCTCCGTCCATGAGCAGGCGCCCGACGCCGACACGCTGATGATGTCCGATTCCAACTCGACTGACGACGACGCGGCGGAAGAAGCCGCTGCGGCGCTGGCAGCCGTTGATGCCGAATTCGGTCGCACCACCGACCCGGTGCGCATGTACATGCGCGAGATGGGTACGGTCGAGCTGCTGACCCGCGAAGGCGAAATCCGCATCGCGAAGCGCATCGAGGAAGGCCTGAACCAGGTCAACCTCTGCCTCTCGAAATTCCCCGAATCGATTGCCTTCCTCGTGCGCGAGTACGCGGAAGTCGAGGCCGGCAATGGCCGCCTCGCCGACATCATCGCGGGCTTCATCGACCCGAACCAGAGTGACGAGCCGGTCAAGCACGGCCAGCAGAACGACGGTTCGAAGAAGGACGATGACGACGAGGACGAAAACTCGAACACGAACGACGGTCCGGATCCGGAGTTCGCGGCCGAGCTGTTCGGCGAGCTGACCAAGCTGCACGCCAAGCACCTCAAGTCGCTGCAGAAGAACGGCCAGGAACACAAGACGACCGTCAAGCTGCAGGAACAGATGTCCGACATCTTCATGCAGCTGAAGCTGACGCCGCGTGTCGTCGACCTGATGGTCGGCAACCTGCGCATGCACATCACGCGCATCCGCGGGCAGGAACGCGCGATCATGCAGATGTGCGTCGAAGATGCCGACATGCCGCGCAAGGACTTCATCAAGACCTTCCCGGACAACGAAACCGACATCAAGTGGGTGGATCGCCAGATCAAGGCGAAGAAGAAGTATTCCTCCAAGCTCGCCGAGCTGAAGGATGAAATCATCCGCCTGCAGAATCGCCTGATCACCATCGAGGAAGAAACCTTCCTGACGATTCCGGAGATCAAGGAAATCAATCGCCAGATGTCGATCGGCGAAGCGAAGGCCCGTCGCGCCAAGAAGGAAATGGTCGAGGCCAACCTGCGTCTGGTGATCTCCATCGCCAAAAAGTACACCAACCGCGGCCTTCAATTCCTGGACCTCATCCAGGAAGG
>JAWWBT010000089.1:0-10025 GCA_033720815.1 Gammaproteobacteria bacterium
CGCCTTCGTCCGCGCGAGGAAGACGGTGAAATGAGCGCCCGCGCGATCGCGCAACTCGTCATCGAGGCATTGCCGATTCCGTAAGGACGGCTGCGCAATGTTCGCGACTCCCATCAATCGATTGCGCCAGCGCATCAGCGCGAAGGCCGAAGCCTGGGCCGAACGGCGACAGGGCCTCGACCCGCGCTCGGTCGAGCTGGAACGTCGCCGGGTGTATATCCTGCCAACGCAACAGGGCGTGGTGTTTGCCGCCCTGCTGTTCGCAATGCTGCTCGGTTCACTGAATTACGCCAACAGCATGGGCTTCGTGCTTACAGTCACGCTTGCCTCGCTTGGCTTCGTCGCCATGCACCACACGCATCGCAACCTTGTCGGACTGGTGGTTCGTGCCAACCCGACGCGCCCGGTCTTTGCCGGAAGCGAAGCGCGCTTCACGATCCAGTTCGCCAATGACGCCAAGGCCGACCGCAGCAGCATCCGGCTTGAGTACCGCAAGCACGCCCACGGCGAAACGGATGTACCCAGCGGTGAAACACGTCGCCTGGATATCGTTGTGCCCACCGGGCAACGCGGCTGGCTGCAACTGCATCGCTATGGCGTGTCGACTACCTTCCCTTTCGGCCTGTTCCGCGCCTGGGCATGGCTACGAATGGAACAGCGCTGCCTGGTCTATCCGCATCCGGCTCCGCGCGGCAAGACACCACCGCCGGTACCGAGTGATTACGGGCATTCACTTCCCGATGCGCGTGGCCAGGATGATTTTTCCGGCCTGCGCGGCTATCGCGCGGGCGATGCACCTCGTCATGTGGCATGGAAGGCGTCGGCCCGCCTGCAGAACGACCTGCTCGTGAAAGAATTCGAAGGGGGCGGTGCAACGACGCGCTGGCTCGACTGGGATGCACTCGACAACGAACCGGATATCGAAAAGCGCATCGGCCTGCTGACGCGATGGGTGATCGACGCTGAAGAAAACGGCGATCGATACGGACTGCGGCTGCCTGGCGAAACCATTCCGCAAGGGCATGGCGAATCGCATTACCACGCCTGCCTGAAGGCCCTGGCATTGCTGGAGGTGCAGTGATGGATCGCCTCGAACAGGCACCTGCGCGCGCCAGCATGGGCTACCTGCTCGTGTCACTCGCGATCCTGTTCGCAGCGCAGGCAAGTTACGTTTCGCCATGGATTACCGTCTTCGCCTACACCATGCTCGCCTGGCGCTGGCTGGTAGCCGACCGCGGCTGGAAGCTACCCGGTAAGTGGCTGCGCAGTGCGATCAGCATCGGTGTTTTCGCAGCGGTATTCCTTACCTATGGAACCATCAATGGTGCGGAGGCGGGTAGCGCACTGCTGATGGTCATGATTGCGCTGAAGCTTACCGAGGTTCGCAAGCTGCGCGACTCGATGCTGGTCATCGTGCTCGGGTATTTCCAGGTCTTCGCCGGCTTCATCTACAGCCAGGAAATACCGATATCCATCTGGCTGATGATCGCGACTTTCGCGCTGACATCCACTTTGATGGTGATGACGCGTAACCAGCAGGACATCGATGTGAAATCGTCGATGAGGCAGTCGGGCAAGCTGCTGGCACAGGCGATTCCTTTCGCGATAGCACTTTTCCTGCTCTTCCCTCGCCTTCCCGGACCATTATGGGGCGTACCGTCCGCGGGCGGTGATGCAGTCAGCGGCCTCGGTGACAGCATGACGCCGGGTTCGATTTCCAACCTCGTGCTCTCGGACGAAATTGCCTTTCGCGTGGACTTCAATGGCGAAGCACCACCACGCAGCGAACGTTACTGGCGAGGCCCCGTGCTGCACCTGTTCAACGGCCGCACCTGGAGTCAGGGCTTCCTGCAGTTTGCGGAGAGTGATCGCTATGAGCGCGGCGGACGCGCACTGAATTATGAGGTCACCATCGAGCCGAACGAGCAACAGTGGATGCTCGCACTCGCAGTACCTTCCGAACATCCGCGTGATGCCGTACTGACTCGCGACTACGTACTCGTGGCTGACAAGCCAATCAACCAGCGGCGCCGCTACGAAGTAACCTCGTGGCTCGACACCACCATGAGCCCGCAACTCACCAACCTTGAAGAACGCTGGGCATTGCAGCTTCCGGATCGATTCAACCCGGAATCACAGGAGCTTGCGGCACAGTGGCGCGAGGAAGAAGACAGCAATCGCGCAATCGTTGAACGCGCACTGAGAATGTTCCGCGAGCAACCCTTTGTGTATACCTTGCAGCCGCCACCACTGCGCGGCAATACGGTTGATGATTTCCTGTTCAACACGCAACGCGGTTTCTGTGAACACTATGCCAGCGCATTCACTTTCCTGATGCGGGCGGCCGGGATACCGACACGAATCGTGACGGGTTATCTCGGCGGTGAATTCAATCCGGTCAGTGGTGACTTCGTCGTGCGCCAGTCTGATGCACATGCCTGGGCGGAAGTCTGGTTCGAGGATTCCGGATGGACGCGCATTGACCCGACCGGTGCCGTGTCGCCTTCCCGGATCGAACACGGCATATCCGAAGCATTCGGCGACGGGGAAAACGTACCCGGACACCTGCGTCGCAGTTCAACCGACTGGCTGTGGGAAGTCGAGGCACGATGGGAGGCCATCAATGCCGCCTGGAACGAATTCTTCCTGGCGTACGGCCCTGATGCACAGCAGTCCATGCTTGCCCTCCTTGGCCTGTTGAACGGCAACTGGGTCGATCTCGTGCTGATGCTGGGCGGGGCATTCCTGCTGCTCGGCATCGCACTCACCGCCTACTTGGCATGGATGAACCGTCCGCCACCCGCCGACGCATTGCGCCGCCAGTTCGAGCGGCTGCGGAAAGGACTGGAGAAATCCATTGGCAGTGGACCGGCCGGTGAAGGCCCGCGTGACTTCCTTGCTCGCGCACAACGCGAACTGCCCGCGGCACAGGCGGCCCGACTCGCGGTGTTCACGAACATCTATCTTGCGCAGCGCTATGGTGCGCAGGCTGATGCCGGTGATATCAGCGAGATCCGCCGCCAGGTATCGAAACTGCTGAAAGCTCAGCGGTCTGCTGCGGTATAGGCCGGCGCCTCGCTTTCATCGACCTTCATCAACAGCACCACGCCGATTACGAAGAGCACGGCGATGCTGAGAATTGCATAGCGCGGCGACCCCGTCAGGACGCCGACCCAGCCCATCAGGAAGGGGCCGATGATCGTCGCGAACTTGCCGAGCATTCCATAGAAGCCGAAGAATTCCGCAGACTTGTCCGCCGGGATCAGGCGCGCGTAATACGACCGGCTCAATGACTGCACGCCACCCTGCACCAGGCCGATGGCCACCGCCATCATGTAGAACTCGATCACGGTATCCAGGTAAAACGCCCACACGGTAACTGCGGTATATACGCCGATACCGAGATAGATGCCCTTCTTCGAGCCCCACTTCTCGCCGAGATAACCGAACGCCAGTGCGGCAGGAAAGCCGACGAACTGCACCAGCAGCAATGCCACGATGAGATCGGACGATTCGAAGCCAAGTGACAGGCCGTAATCGACCGCCATCTTGATCACCGTGTTCACACCGTCGATGTAGAACCAGTAGGCCAGCAGGAACAGGAAGACGACGCGCAGTTCGCGCACGTGACGGAATGTCTGGAGAAACTGCGCCCAACCCTCGCGTGTTGCCTGGAGCAGGCCCATTGGCCGCGGCGCAGGACGTTCTTCCACGAAAAGGAAGAGAGGGATGGCAAAGATCGCCCACCAGATCGCGACCATGACGAAGGAAACCTTCACGGCTTCTGCAGCATCCGCCAGGCCGAAGACCTGCGGTTGCAGTGTCATCCAGACATTCACCGCGAACAGTATGCCGCCGCCGAGGTAACCGTAGGCGTAACCGGCACCGGAAACGAAATCCCACCGACGGCGATCAGTGACATCCATGATCAGTGCATCATAGAAGACAACGCCGGCGGTAAATCCAACCGTACCCATGGTGAACAGCGCGATCGCCATCGGCCAGTCACCCTTGCCGACCAGCGCAAGGCCCGCCGTCATCAACACACCCAGCACCGTGAACAGCATCAGGAATTTCTTGCGCCTGCCACCACGGTCGGCAATCGCACCGAGCACTGGTGCCATCGCGGCAACAATCAGGCCTGCAACGGCATTCGCCATGCCAAGCTGGAAGGTGCTTTCGGTGGGATCGGTTCCGGCAGACCAGTACTGCTTGAGGAATATCGGGAAGAAGCCCGCCATTACCGTGGTCGCAAAGGCGGAATTGGCCCAGTCGTAGAGGCACCAGGACCAGACCGGGCGCTCGCGCAGCGTCTTGAAGGACATGCTTGACTCCCCGTTTCGGATGAGACAAGACTAAAGGCTAAGGCGCGGCGACGGAAGTCGCCGCACCGAAAGGGATATCAACTGTCCGGAAGGTTCAGCCGCCGGCTTCGGCAACGATCTCGCGCGTGGCACGGAATTCGATCTCCGGCCATTTCTCTTCGGCAAGCTGCAGGTTCACACGCGTCGGCGCGATGTACACGAGCTGGTCACCGTGGTCGACGGCGAGGTTGTCTTCGGCCTTGCGACGGAATTCGTTCAGGCGCTTCTCGTCATCCGACTGGATCCAGCGCGCAGTATTCACCTGTACGTTCTCGAAGATGGCTTCCACGCCGTATTCTTCCTTCAGGCGATGTGCGACGACATCGAACTGCAGCGTACCGACCGCACCGAGAATGAGATCGTTGTTGCGCAGCGGTTTGAACAGCTGCGTCGCACCTTCTTCACAGAGCTGCTGCAGGCCCTTCTGCAACTGCTTCATGCGCAGCGGGTCCTTCAGCACGGCGCGGCGGAACAGTTCCGGCGCGAAGCTCGGGATACCCGTGTACACGAGATCCTCACCCTCGGTGAACGTGTCGCCGATATTGATCGTGCCGTGATTATGCAGGCCGATAATGTCACCGGCGTACGCGGTCTCGGCCGACTCGCGATCGGATGCCATGAAGGTCAAGGCATCGGCAATCTTCAGGTCCTTCTGCAGGCGTGAGCTCTTCAGCTTCATGCCCTTGCGGAATTCACCGGAGCAGATGCGCATGAACGCGATGCGATCGCGATGCTGCGGGTCCATGTTCGCCTGGATCTTGAACACGAAGCCGGTGCATTTCGTTTCAAGCGGCTCGACCTTGCGCGTGGTGGATTCACGCGGCTGCGGTGCCGGTGCATATTCCACGAAGGATTCGAGCAGTTCGCGCACACCGAAATTCGCGATGGCCGAACCGAAGAATACCGGCGTCAGTTCACCCTTGAGGTATTCATCGAGATCGAATTCGTTCGACGCACCACGTACGAGTTCGATTTCATCGCAGTAATCCTGGTGGTCGTAACCGAGAAATTCCTTCGCCTCGTCACTCTCCAGCCCTTCGATGATGCGCGTCTCGCCGAGCTTGCCCTTCTTGCCCTTCTCGTGGCTTTCCTCGTAGATGAAGATGCGATCTTCAATGAGGTGGTAGATGCCCTTCAGGCCCTTGCCCATGCCAATCGGCCAGGTAATCGGTGCGCAGCGGATCTTCAGCACGTCTTCGACTTCATCGAGCAACTCGGTCGGCTCGCGGCCTTCGCGGTCCAGCTTGTTGATGAAGGTGAAGATCGGCGTATCACGCAGGCGACACACATCCATCAGCTTGATGGTGCGTTCCTCGACGCCCTTGGCGCAGTCGATGACCATCAGCGCGGAGTCGACCGCCGTCAGCGTGCGGTAGGTGTCTTCGGAGAAGTCTTCATGGCCCGGCGTGTCGAGCAGGTTGACGATGCGATCCCTGAACGGGAACTGCATCACCGACGAGGTCACGGAAATACCGCGCTGCTGCTCCAGCTTCATCCAGTCGGACGTCGCATGACGCGCCGCCTTGCGACCCTTCACCGTACCGGCGAGCTGGATCGCGCCACCGAACAGCAGCAGCTTTTCGGTCAGCGTCGTCTTGCCCGCGTCGGGGTGGGAAATGATCGCGAACGTCCGCCGGCGGCGGATTTCCTTTTCGAGTCGGGATTCGGCCATGGTCAATCGGAGCTCATGCAAGATGCTGGAAGGCAAGGGCGTCGCGAGCGACGGCGAGACAAGGCGGAATGCGGCGAGAAAGCGGAGCGTACACGGCAGTACGTGAGCATTTCGAGCCGGATTCCAACGCCGTATCGCCGAGCGCAGCAGCCCTGGCACCTGTAAAGGCCGGGCATTGTACCGGATTCGCAAACCGGTAAATACCGCTACTCGTCGCCTTCCAGCCCCAGCGCCATGACCAGCGCGTCCTCCCGGTCGCCATTGTGCCCGGGACCGTCGGGATAGTAGTTGCGACGCCGACCGACTTCGGAAAAGTCCATCGATTCGTACATGGCGACTGCCGCCATGTTGCTTGGCCGCACTTCAAGCAGCGCCATTTTCGCACCGTAACCACGGGCCAGGCGCAACAGGTGCTCCATCAGGCGTCGGCCGAGGCCGTGCCCCTGCAGGTCAGGATGGACGCAGATATTCAGGATATGGCACTCGCCCACGGCAACGGACATCACCGCATGGCCGACAAGACGATCACCCTGCTCGATGACCCAGCAGTTGTAACCCGCGCGCAGGCAGTCGCGAAAAATGCCTTCGGTCCAGGGGTGCGGATACGCTGCCGTCTCGGTCTGCATCACTGCCGGGAGGTCCGTGTCACGCATCGGGCGAAAGCGGGCAAGTGCCGTTTCCGGGACCGCGCTCATCTCAGGCAGCCTCTCCCGAAGCCACGCGCAGCGCGAGCTTGAGATCTTCCCAGGCCTTGCGCTTCTCGCCAGGCTGGCGCAGCAGGTAGGCCGGATGATAGGTGACGACAACCGGAGTGCCGGTGTCGGGATGGGTATGAACCCTGCCGCGCAGCTTGCCTATGGGTGCATCGGAACCCAGCAGGTTCTGCGCGGAAATACGCCCGACGGCGAGAATGATCTTCGGCGCAACCCACTCCACCTGCTTCTTCAGGTAACCGCTGCAGGCTGCCGCCTCGTCCGGGCGCGGATCGCGATTGTTCGGCGGGCGGCACTTGAGAATATTCGCGATGAACACCTGTTCGCGCGGGAATCCGGCGGCCAGCAGCATCGCATCGAGCAACTGTCCCGCGCGACCGACGAACGGTTCGCCGCGGCGGTCTTCCTCCTGGCCCGGCGCCTCGCCAATCACCATCCAGTCGGCCTGCACATCACCCACGCCGAACACCGCGTTGGTGCGGGTCTCGTGCAGGCGGCAGTTCGTGCAGGTCGCAACGCGCTGGCGCAGCGCTTCCCAGGAATCCGCGGCGACCGGTTCGGCAGGTATTGTCTGTGGTGGTGTGTCTTCCTGGACAGGTTGCGGCGAGGGCCTTGCCGACGAGCGACGTGATTCGCCCTGGAGCGCGGCACGCGCCTCGGCCATCGCATCACGTGCACTGGCCGACGGCTCGGCAGCCGGCGGTTCATGGGCGATACGGGTTTCGGGCTGGCGAACAGGTTCCACCGGAACCGCCTCCGCGGTCACGGCCTCTCGCGATCCGCGCGCGACCCAGCGGGTCACGCCCATTTCGCGCAATACGCTGGCGCGGCGCTTATCCATTGTCCCCCTGGCCATCTTCGTCGTCACCCGAATGTTCGGTATCGCTGCTGTCGTCTTCCTGCGATCCGCGACGGCGACGCCAGCGAACGACGGAAAGCAGCAGGCCGGATGCGGCGTAGACCAGGAACCCGCCGAACAGCACGGCAGGCGGATTCGCCGCAATGGCGACGAACAGGATGGGAATCGGCAACACCGTGGTGAAACGAACGCGGCGGGTCAGGCTGAAATCCTTGAAGCTGTAATACGCCACGTTGCTGACCATCAGTGCAGCCACGATGACGGTGAGGAACAGCGCCGGTATGGCCAGCGTGCCGCCATCGATCCCGAGGTCCGTACCCAGCCACACGGCACCGGCAACCACGGCAGCTGCCGACGGGCTCGGCAGGCCCTGGAAGAAGCGCTTGTCCTGCGTGGCGGCGCGAGAATTGAAGCGCGCCAGGCGCAGCGCGGCGCAGGTCGCGTAGAAGAACGCACCGACCCAACCGGCCTTCGCCCACAGCCAGCCGTAATCGGCGAGCCCCTGGAAACCCCACAGGTACATGACCAGCGCAGGCGCCAGGCCGAAGGACACCATGTCGGAAAGGGAATCGTATTCCTTGCCGAAATCGCTGGCGGTATTCGTCAGGCGCGCGACGCGACCATCCAGGCCGTCCAGCACCATGGCGATGAAGATCGCCGCGGCGGCCGGGCCGAAATCCCCCGCCATCGACGCGATGATGGCGTAGAACCCTGCGAACAGCGCCGAGGTCGTGAACAGGTTCGGAAGCAGGTAGATGCCGCGATTACGCGGCTTTTTCGTGGAATCACTCACCGGAAATTCCCGTCAAGAATGTGCCGCACATGATGCCACGCTGGCAGGCGGCTTGTCAGGCGGAACCCGTGCCGTCACCGGAGGTACTGGCCCCGCGAGCCGGATCCGCCACGCCCTCCACGCGCGACCGGTCGGCCTGCTCAGCCGATGTTTCATACAGCGTGGCCAGCAGGGTGCGCGCCGCAAGGACCCGGTTACCTTCCGCCACCTTGCATTCGGAGCCCTCCGGAAGGACCAGCTCGACTGCTGCGGCGAGGCGCAAAAGGCCACAACGCTGGCCCTGCCCGATGCGGTTTCCGTACGTTACCGTCGCGACGGGCGCAAACCAGCGCGGGCCATGAAGCCGCAGGTAGACATCTTCACCTTCGTCGGTACGAAGGTTAATGCCATGCCCAAGATGCTCCTTTTCGGATTCACGCACCGTACCTTCGACAGGGGCCCGCAAGAGATACGGGCCGAACGGCGCCACGCGAATCAGGATGCGCAGTTCCTCGCCGTGACGGCAGATAGACGACACCTTGCCGCTTACCGGGCTCAGCACACCATTCGGGTCCGGCACCACGTTGATATCCGGGTCCTGGAATTTCACCAGCATCACGCCAGCGAGCACTGCGAGCGGGATTGCCGTATAGGGCCATGGCGTGAGCAGTACCACGGCACTCGCCGCTGCCAGTAACAGCACGACCAGCCAGCCATCACGCGCGATACCCAGCATCATTTCTTCTCCTGTGGCTTGCCGCTCAGCCAGGGCATGGCAAGGCGCATGCGCTTGCCGACAGCTTCGAGGAGATGCCGCTGTGCGTGTTCGCGGCCCGCATTCAGCACGGGACGACCCTTCTCGCGTTCGGCATCGAGTTCATGCACGAAGCGACCGTCCTGGATTTCCTTCAACATCGCACGCATGCGTGATTTCGTGGCGTCATCAATGAGTCGCTCGCCGCGCGTGTAGTCACCGTATTCCGCAATTTCCGAAATGGACCCGCGCATGCCGGCGAGGCCCTTCTGCTGCACCATCTTCGCGATGAAACTCACCTCGTGAAGGCAGCAGAAATACGCAACTTCGGGCTGGTATCCGGCATCGACCAGCGTTTCGAACGCCGCTTCAATGAGATGGTTCATGCCACCGCAGAGCACGGCCTGCTCGGCGAAGAGGTCGGTTTCGGTTTCCTCGGCAAAGGTGGTTTCGATCACCCCGGCATGACCATGGCCCTGCGCACGGGCGTAGGCCTTCGCGATCTTCCAGGCATCACCGCTGGCATCCTGTTCAACCGCCACCAGCCCGGGCACGCCGGCACCGCGCTCGAACACCTCGCGTACCTGCTCGCCGATACCCATCGGGGCCACCATCACGATGTCGATATCCTCGCGCGGCGTGAATCGCTCGTAGCGGATGGCGAATCCGTGCGCGAACATCAGCGCACCACCGGCCTTGAGATTCGGCGCGACGACCTGCTCGTAGACCTCGGCCTGCACCGTGTCCGGCACCAGCATCACGACAATATCGGCGGACGCCACGGCCTCTGCCGGAATGGCTACAGGCAGGCTTTCCGCCTGCGCGAGGAATCGGCAAGCCGACGACCACGTCGAAGCCGCCGTCGCGCAGGTTCAACGCCTGTGCCCTGCC
>JAWWBT010000090.1:0-9882 GCA_033720815.1 Gammaproteobacteria bacterium
GGAGGAAACTGAAATATTGCAGAAGCATTGACGGTCTATAGTGAACTCACAAGTCGCTTCGGGGAGTCATCAAGTCCCTCCCCCGTCACCGAGCTGTTCGTGCACTCACCGGATTTGCCCTTGCGCTCGCGACTGTCGTTGCCGTGGCCTGGCTGGCCTTGCCACAGACCCAGCTGGCCCTGGCAGCGAACAGCGAACCATTGCGGGGCGTTAATCCGGCGCCGGCTTTCCCGAAAGGCCTCGACTGGATCAACACCGAGGGCGAGGCACTTACGCTGGAGGACCTGGAGGGCAAGGTGGTCCTGCTGGATTTCTGGACCTACGGTTGCATCAACTGCTACCACATCATTCCCGATCTCAAGAAGCTGGAAGAGAAATACGGGGATGCCCTTGTCGTGATCGCCGTGCACTCGGCGAAATTCGATGCAGAAGGTGACACGCGCCGCATCCGGCAGATCACACATCGTTACGAACGCGAACACCCGGTGGTGAACGATCGCGGCTTCGCATTCTGGAATCGCTACGGCGCCCGTGCCTGGCCCACGCTGGTACTCATTGACCCCGCCGGCAACGTGGTCGGCAAGGTGGCGGGCGAGGGTCATTACGAACTGCTGGACGAAGCCATCGGGCGCATGATCGACACATTCGCCGACGCTGGCGAACTTGATCGCGCACCGCTCGGCTACGAGCCGTTCTGGAAAAGCGAAGAAGGCGATATCGACAGCTTCCTCGCCTTTCCCGGCAAGATACTGGTGGACGACGAGCGCCTCTACATTGCTGACTCGAACAACCACCGCATCGTCGTTACCGACCACTCCGGGAAGGTCATCCACCTTGTGGGCAGTGGTGAAGCAGCATTGCGCGACGGCAGTTTCGATGAGGCGGCCTTCCAGCAGCCGCAGGGCATGACCCTGGACCCGCAGGGTCGACTGATCGTTGCCGACACCTTGAACAGCGCGATTCGCCTGGTGGATTTCGAGAAAGGAGAGGTGACGACGCTGGCAGGCAACGGCGAGCAGGAATACCTGCGTGAAGATCGCTACGAGGCCAGCGGCACCGGCCTGAATTCACCCTGGGACGTACTCTGGCATGACGGGCAGGTGTATATCGCGATGGCCGGCCAGCACCAGATCTGGCGACTCGACCCGGGCCACGACCGCATTGAGGTCTTTGCCGGCACGCGGCGAGAAGCGCTGACTGATGGACGGCGCCTTGATGCCGCACTGAACCAGCCCAGCGGACTCGCCACTGATGCCAAGCGACTCTATTTCGCGGATTCCGAAGCCAGTGCGATTCGCTACGCGGAATTTGCCGAAGACGGGCGGCTGCGAACCATCGTCGGCACCGGCCTGTTCGATTTCGGTGACGTCGATGGCTCGGGCCCGAAGGTTCGCCTGCAGCACCCGCTTGGGATCGACCATGTCGATGGCCTGCTCTACATCGCTGACACCTACAACGACAAGATCAAGGTGATTGACCCGGCTGATCGCAGCGCCCGCACCCTGCTCGGCGGTGACGGTACCCTCTTCGAGCCAGGTGGCCTGGACGTCCATGGCGGCAAGGTGTGGATTGCCGATACCAACAACCACGCCATCAAGGTTTACGATCTTGCTACCGGGAAGCTTTCTCGCCTGGAAGTTGTCCTGCCCTGAAATCCCGCTTTCTCATTCAGCAAATCCTGTTTGAGTCACGCTTGCGCGTTACACTCGGCGGACTTTCCGCCGGAGTGTGATGCATGGTCAGGGAACGCAAGCTGACACTGGACGAAATTCTCGATGCCCTCGCTGCCGACGGCATGGTCGACGCGGAGAAGCTCGACATGCTGCGCACGCTGGCAAGGGGTGGCGCGTTCAAGGACAAGCACCCCTTGATGGTGGTTGCCGAACGCAACTGGCAGAACGAACAGCCGCCCCACCAACGGCTTGATGGTGATGCGCTGGCGAAATGGTTCGCCGCGAAAGTCGAGCTGCCGTATTTCCATATTGATCCACTCAAGGTCGACGTCGCCGCGGTGACGCCGCTGATGCCCTATGCCTATGCCGAGCGATTCGAGGCCCTGCCGGTCGAGGTGAAGGGTAATGAAGTCACGGTGGCGACGGCCCAGCCGTACCTGCGCGAGTGGGAAAACGAGCTGGCCCACGTGCAGCAGAAGCGGTTCCGTCGCGTCTTTGCGAATCCGGATGACATCGAGAGGTATCGCGTCGAGTTCTACGCGATGTCGAAATCCGTGGTCGGCGCGGAGCGCCAGGGCAAGCAGCGCAGTGGCGGCATCCAGTCGCTCGAGCAGCTCATGGAGCTGGGTCGGGCGGGCAAGCTGGAAGCGAACGACCAGCATGTGGTCAATATCGTCGACTGGCTGCTGCAATATGCCTTCGACCAGCGCGCTTCCGATATCCATATCGAACCGCGTCGCGAAATGGGTAATGTCCGTTTCCGCATCGACGGCGTGCTGCACACGGTCTACCAGCTTCCTGCGAACGTGCTTGCGCCGGTGACCTCGCGCCTGAAGATTCTCGCGCGCATGGATATTGCCGAGAAGCGCAAGCCCCAGGACGGCCGCCTGAAGACGCGCTCGCCGGAAGGACAGGAAGTCGAAATGCGCCTCTCGACCATGCCGACGGCATTTGGCGAGAAGCTGGTGATGCGCATCTTCGACCCGGAAGTGCTGCTGAAGGATTTCACCCAGCTTGGCTTCGATAGCCACGACGATACACTCTGGCAGGAAATGACCACGCAGTCGCACGGCATCGTGCTTGTGACCGGTCCGACGGGTTCCGGCAAGACCACCACCCTGTATTCGACGCTGCGGCGACTCGCGAAACCGGAAGTGAATGTCTGCACCATCGAGGATCCGATCGAGCTGATGGAGCCGGCGTTCAACCAGATGCAGGTGCATTCAGCCATCGGCCTTGGTTTCGCTGAAGGGGTGAAGACGCTGCTGCGGCAGGACCCGGACATCATCATGATCGGCGAGATCCGCGATGCGGCCACCGCCGATATGGCGATACAGGCGGCGTTGACCGGTCACCTCGTGCTGTCAACGCTGCACACCAACGATGCTCCGTCATCAATTACCCGCCTTCTTGACCTTGGTGTGCCCGCCTACCTTATTCATTCGGCATTTGTCGGGATTACCGCCCAGCGCCTGCTGCGGACGCTCTGCCCCAACTGCAAGCGTTCGACCGAGATCAGTGATGCCGAATGGGAGGCGCTGACGCGCGGCTTCAACATCACGCCGCCGAAAAAGGTCTTCGAACCGGTGGGTTGCCTGGAATGCCGCAACACCGGTTATCGCGGTCGCGTAGGTATTTACGAAATGCTGCGTTTCGATGAAACCATCAAGGAACTGATTACCCGCGATGCGGACCTGGAAACCTTCCGCAAGGCGGCGTTGAAATCCGGCATGCGGCCGTTGCGGCTGCGGGGCGCGCAGAAGGTGGCTGAAGGAATCACGACCACCGCCGAAGTAATGCGGGTCGTGCCGCCTGAAAGCGGGAAGCAATGAGCGGTGCTTGCGGTGACAACCTGCCCTGTTCAGTCATTCTTGCCGTCCTGCGGGACTGACTGCCCGACGCTTCGCCGGTATACTGGCGCTCTTTTGTTCACCGGTGGTTTGCCGGCAGATGGCAAGGAGCAGGCAACGGCATGACGCAGGGCTGGCAGCAGCGACTCGACGATGGACTGGCGGAGCTGGATATCCCTGCCGCCACGGCCGCCCGGGACGCGCTCGCCGATTACCTGGCCCTGCTGGTGAAATGGAATCGTGCCTTCAACCTCACCGCGGTTCGCGACCCGGCGGAAATGGTGACACGGCACCTGCTGGACAGCCTCGCGGTGCTCGAACACGTTGGTCCCGGAGCCGTCTGTGACGTGGGCACCGGGCCGGGCCTGCCAGGCATTCCGTTGGCGCTGGTCGACCGGGATCGCCCGGTGACGCTGCTGGATTCGAATATCAAGAAGACCCGTTTCTGCCGCCAGGCCGCGACGGAGCTGGGTCTCGACAATATCGATGTCGTTCACGCGCGAGTTGAGGACTACCGCCCCGAAGAGGGCTTTGCTACGGTTATTTCTCGTGCGTTTGCATCCCTGGTGGATTTCGTGGAAACGAGCCGCCACCTTGTCGCCGCAAGGGGAGTCATGCTGGCGATGAAGGGGACCTACCCGGAAACGGAACTGGCTGACCTGCCCTCGGATGTCGAGGTGGCAGCGAGTCACCGCCTCCGTGTTCCCGGGCTGGATGCCGAACGACACCTCATGGAACTGCGACCGCGGGCTCTCGCGGCGCCTGGGCAAGCAGGCCCGGAACGAGTTGGCCACCACTGAATGGCCAGGGGATGAACATGGGCAAGATCATTGCAATCACCAACCAGAAGGGTGGCGTCGGCAAGACGACCACGGCGATCAATCTCGCCGCGTCGCTGACCGCCACCAAGCGCGATGTGCTGCTGGTGGACATGGACCCGCAGGGCAACGCCACGATGGGTTCCGGGGTCGAGAAGGACGAACTTGAAACCACCATGTGCGATGTGCTGCTCGGTGACGCCAAGCCGCCGGAAATCCTGCAGCACTGCAAGGAAGGTGGCTATGACCTGTTACCGGCCAATGGCGACCTGACCCACGCGGAAGTGAAGCTCATCAACGAATTTGGCCGCGAGACGCGACTGAAGCGCGCGCTGGCCGAAATCAGTGCCGGGTACGATTACATCCTCATCGACTGCCCGCCGTCGCTGAATATGCTGACCGTGAATTCGCTTTGCGCCGCTGACGGCGTGCTGATCCCGATGCAGTGCGAGTACTACGCGCTGGAGGGCCTTGCCGCGCTGCTCGAGACCATCGAGGAAATCAAGGAAGCAGTGAACCCGGAACTGGAAATCACCGGGCTGCTGCGCACCATGTACGACCCGCGCAACAACCTTGCCGGTGACGTGTCGGCTGAACTGATCGACCATTTCGGCGACAAGGTCTATCGCACGATGATCCCGCGCAACGTGCGCCTGGCGGAAGCGCCGAGCTACGGCATTCCGGCGCTTTCCTATGACAAGACATCACGCGGTGCCTTGTCGTACCTCGCGCTGGCCGGCGAAATGATCCGGCGCGAAGAGCAGTCTCGACTGACTGCCTGATAAAAGCGTGTAGAATCGCGCCGCGCCGCGGGCGCAGTGACTATTGATGAATGATTTCGCGCCGCCCCGCGGCGCAGACGACAGGGAACGATGGACACATGGCACAGAGAAAGAAGGGCCTGAACAAGCGCCGCACCAGCGGACTCCTTTCGGGCAGCGCGCCGACGCCGAAGAGCGCAGACAGCGCCGCGCCGATCGATCCCGAGCGCGCGCCGGATGCCGAGTTGCGCGAAGTCGCCATCGACCTGCTGCAGGCCGGCAAGTACCAGCCGCGCCACGATTTCCAGCAGGAAGCCCTGGAAGAGCTCGCCGCCTCCATCCGTGCCCAGGGTGTTGTGCAGCCGATCGTCATCCGCCCGATTGATGGCGGCCGCTACGAAATCGTCGCCGGTGAACGGCGCTGGCGTGCCGCGCAGATCGCCGGCCTGCACGAGATCCCGGCCGTGGTTCGCAACGTGCCGGATTCTGCCGCCATCGCAATGGCGCTCATCGAGAACATCCAGCGTGAAAACCTCAATCCGCTGGAAGAAGCATCGGCGCTGAACCGCCTGATCGAAGAATTCGACATGACCCACCAGTCCGCGGCGGAAGCCGTGGGTCGTTCGCGTGCGTCGGTGACCAACCTGCTGCGCCTGCTCGAGCTCGAAGAAGGCGTGAAGCATTTCGTGGAACATCGGAAGCTGGAGAAGGGCCACGCGCGTGCGCTGCTCGCAATCAAGGGCGCCGGCCAGGTCACGGCCGCCCGCCAGGTGGTCGATCGCGGCCTGTCGGTTCGCGAGACCGAGAAACTGGTGCGCAAGATGCTTTCCGGCGACGATTCGCCGAAGAAGAAAGCCGCCAAGCCGACCGACGACCCGGATATCCGCCGCCTCGAGCAGGATCTTTCCGACAAGCTCGGTGCCAGCGTTGCCGTGCAGCAGACCGGCAAGGGCAAGGGCAAGCTGCTGATTTCCTACAACAGCCTCGACGAGCTGGACGGGATCATCGAGCGCATCCGCTAGCTGCCACGATAAATTTCACGATAAGTCCGGAATTTTCGTCGAAATTCCGGCTTTCTCACCCGCCGGTTATTGAACCGGGATTCAGATATCTTTATACTTCCGCGGCTCAACCGAGGGGCTGTCGAGGTTTGCCGCGTGCTCAAGTCGATCCCGGCAAGAATCGTTTTCTGGCAGCTCATGGTTGGCGTCGCAGGTGCCATCCTCAGCGCCGCCCTGATCGGGGCAAAGGCCGCTCTGGGTGCCTTTACAGGCGGGGCGATTGCAGCCCTTCTCAGCCTCTATTTTGCGATGAAGACATTCAGCCGTCGCGGAGCCGATCCGCAGGCGGTCGTGCAAGCCTTCTACCGGGCCGAGGCCCTGAAGCTTGTCATGGCGACCGGGCTTTTCGTGCTGGTCGCCGTTTTTCTGGCGGATGTATGGCTTCCGCTGATTACGACATTCATTGCGAGCCAGGCAGTATATGGCTTCGCGCTGATCTGGAAATCTGGAGACGGGTACTAGACTGATGGCGGCCGATCAGAGCGCAACCGGGTACGTTACTCACCACCTCGAGCACCTTACCGTCGGTGAAGGTTTCTGGACCTTCCATGTCGACACCCTTTTCTGGAGCTGGTTTACGGGCCTGCTGTTCCTGGTACCGATGCTGATCGTGGCGCGCCGCGTGAAGTCCGGTACGCCGGGTGGCTTCCAGAACGCGATCGAGACGCTGGTCGAATGGGCCGACAACTCCGTGAAGGATTCCTTCCACGGTCCGCGCGATTTCGTCGCGCCACTCGCGCTGTCGATCTTCGTCTGGGTACTCTTCTGGAACCTGCTCGACCTGATCCCGGTCGACCTGTTCCCGGAAATCGCGAAGCACGTCTTCGGCCTTGAATACATGCGCATCGTGCCGTCGGCCGACCCGAACGCCACGTTCGGCCTGTCGCTGACCGTGCTGCTCCTTATCTTTGTCTACAGCATCAAGGGCAAGGGTTTCGGTGGTTTCTCCAAGGAACTGCTGACGCACCCGTTCGGCTCCTTCCCGCTGTTGATTCCGTTCAACCTGATCCTGAACGTCGTCGAGCTGATCGCGAAGCCCGTTTCGCTCGCGCTCCGACTGTTCGGCAACCTGTACGCGGCAGAGCTGATCTTCATCCTGATCGCGCTGCTTCCGTGGTATGTCCAGTGGATGCCGGGTTCCCTGTGGGCCCTGTTCCATATCCTGGTCATCCCGCTGCAGGCATTCATTTTCATGACGCTGACGATCGTGTATCTCAGCCTCGCGTACGAAAACCACTGATTTTTCCTAACGTTCATACTTTTTTGGAGGCATCAAAGTGAACGAAATGATCGCAATGATTCAGTCCAGCACGGCCATCGCTATTGGCCTGATCTTCGCCGCTGGCGCACTGGGTACCGGCATCGGCTTCGGCCTGCTGGGTGGCAAGTTCCTCGAAGGCGCCGCGCGCCAGCCGGAACTGGCAGGCATGCTGCAGGTTCGCATGTTCATCATCGCCGGCCTGCTCGACGCGCTGTCCATCATCGGTGTGGCCTTCGCCGCCCTGCTGATGTTCGGTAACCCGCTGCTGGCCGCTCTCGGCTCGTAAGCACTCGCGTTATCCAGACGAGACGAAACCCAGTAATTAGTCAGGGGGTTCCAGCGTGAATATCAACGCGACTCTGATCGGCCAGATGATCACCTTCGGGATTTTCCTGTGGGTGACCGCGAAATTTGTCTGGCCGCCGATGATCCAGGCACTGCGTGACCGCCAGCAGAAGATTGCTGACGGCCTTGCGGCTGCCGAACGTGGCCAGCGCGACCTGGAGAAGGCCAAGGAAGATGCACAGGAAGTGCTCGACAAGGCAAAGGACCAGGCTGCCGAAATCCTGAACCAGGCCAACAAGCGCTCCACCGAGATCGTCGAAGAAGCGAAGAAGGATGCGCGTGCCGAAGGTGACCGACTGGTTGCCTCCGCCAAGGCGCAGATCGAGCAGGAAGTTGCGCGTGCGCGTGAAGACCTGCGCAAGGAAGTCGCTTCGATCGCGGTCATGGGTGCCGGCAAGATCCTCTCGAAGGAAATCGATGCCAGCGCTCACAAGGACCTGCTCGACAAGGTCGCAAACGAGATCTAAGGGACAGGTACCGACATGGCTGACATCACGACGCTCGCACGTCCCTACGCCAAGGCAGTTTTCGAGCTGGCCCAGGCCAAGGGCAGCTTTGATGCCTGGCAGGAAATGCTCGGCACACTTGCCGCCATCGTGAAGGTCGATGACGTTCAGGCACTGCTGAAGGATCCGCGCGTCAGCACGGAAATGCAGGCCGAGATCGTCATCGCTGCCGCGAAGGATGTGCTGGACGACAAGGGCAGCAACTTCGTGAAGGTGCTGGCGAAGTACCGCCGCCTGGCCGTTTTGCCGGCCATCGAGGCGGACTTCACCGAGCTCCGTGCCGCTGCCGAGAACACTGTTGCGGCCTCGCTGCACACGGTCGTTGAAGCAACGGAAGAACAGAAGCAGTCCGTTCGCGATGCCCTGGCCAAGCGCCTGGGCCGTGATGTCGAGCTGTCCTGCGAGATCGACGAGTCCCTGATCGGCGGTGCGCTGATCCAGGCCGGCGACCTCGTGATTGACAGCTCCGTGCGCGGCAAGCTGGAACGTCTCGCTGCCCGCGTCTCGCACTGAGCGCAGGCACACCCAGAATCAGTAATTTGAGGAATTGACGATGCAACTCAATCCTTCGGAAATCAGCTCGATCATCAAAGACAAGATCGAGAACTTCGAAGCCGGAGCCGAATCCAGCAACGTCGGTACCGTGGTCTCCGTGACCGACGGTATCGTCCGTATCCACGGTCTGAATGCCGTGCAGTACGGTGAAATGCTGGAATTCCCGGGCGACACCTTCGGCATGGCCCTGAACCTTGAGCGCGACTCCGTCGGCGCGGTGGTCCTCGGCGATTACAAGCACATCTCCGAAGGCGACACGGTCAAGACCACCGGCCGCATTCTCGAAGTGCCGGTGGGCGAAGAGCTGCTGGGTCGCGTCGTTGACTCCCTCGGCCGTCCGATCGATGGCAAGGGTGAAATCAAGGCCAAGCAGACCTCTCCGATCGAGAAGGTTGCGCCGGGCGTGATTACCCGCAAGTCCGTCGACCAGCCGGTGCAGACCGGTTACACCGCGGTTGACGCGATGGTGCCGATCGGCCGTGGCCAGCGTGAGCTGATCATTGGCGACCGCCAGACCGGCAAGACCGCGATGGCAATCGACGCCATCATCAACCAGAAGGACTCCGGCATTAAGTGCATCTACGTCGCGATCGGCCAGAAGGCCTCGACGATCGCCAACGTGGTGCGCAAGCTGGAAGAGCACGGCGCGATGGACCACACCGTTGTGGTCGCGGCCTCCGCCTCCGAGTCCGCTGCCCTGCAGTACATCGCTCCGTATTCCGGTTGCTCGATGGGTGAGTACTTCCGTGATCGCGGCGAAGACGCCCTGATCATCTACGACGACCTGTCCAAGCAGGCTGTCGCCTACCGCCAGATCTCGCTGCTGCTGCGTCGTCCGCCGGGTCGTGAAGCCTACCCGGGTGACGTTTTCTACCTGCATTCGCGCCTGCTCGAGCGTGCCGCGCGTGTGAACGAGGAATACTTCGAGAAGATGACCAACGGCGAGGTGAAGGGCTAGACCGGTTCGCTGACGGCGCTGCCGATCATCGAAACCCAGGCCGGTGACGTGTCCGCCTACGTGCCGACCAACGTCATCTCCATCACCGACGGCC
>JAWWBT010000091.1:0-9868 GCA_033720815.1 Gammaproteobacteria bacterium
CAAACTACTGCGCGGAGCGGTCGATTGTCACGCCTGTTTTCGCAGAATTGCCGTCCCAGGTGGCTGTTCCCTGCAGTCCGCCGTCTGTCCGCAGCGCATCATCGGTAGCATTGATGCGTGCGTGGATTTCCAGCGGTTCCCTTGGCAGCGAATCACCCTGGAAAATGTCCTGCGATCGGAAGCTTACATCGATCGGGTATCGAAATGATGCCAGGCGTCGGGCAGCAAGCGGCGGTGTACCGGCAGCGGCACCCGGCTTTCTCAGCGTAACGAACAGGGTACCCTCAGGCGGCAGTTGCTCCCTGACTTCCGCCGCGATATCGACGGTTACCGTGAGTTCGACATCAAGGGCCTCGGGACTGACACGCTGGATGCGTTCTTCGGCAATCTGCCGGAAGCTGCCAGGCAGCTCCTGTTGCAGCAGTCTCTGCCAGCGTTCGACCGCGAGGTCATTGTTACCATTGGTTTCCGCAGCAAGACCGCCATACCAGAGCGCGCGAGGGTCGTTGGGCGCGGCCTCCAATGCTCGATCAAGGAGGCCTGAAGCCTTGCCTTCCAGCGAATCGGGGTTCGACAGGACCAGTGTTTCGGCGTAATTCAGGATATCGCCCGGAGCCGGGTCGGGTTTTCTCTCGATCACTTCGCGATAGGCTTCTGCTGCATCTGCGAAGCGTCCCATCATGACGTAGGCGCGACCGAGCATGGTCCAGCCCTCGATGTCATCCGGTGCGGTTTCCAGACGGTCGGCCAGCTTCTGTACCAGGCTCTCGACGCTAGGTGCCTTCTCGGCTACCTGGCGCGACTGCGGCTCCAGGCCCGGGTTGCCCACTGCCAGGTAGCCGGCAAAGGCAATGGCCAGCATTACGCCGCCCGCGAATACTGCTTCGCCCCTTCGCTGTGCTCGCCACAGCGGGAGACCCGCAACCAGCAGGCCAAGCAGTGCCAGCAGGAAAATTCCGAACCAAAGCAGCATCAGGTGTTCTCCCCGTTGTCGGTGATCTCTTCACGGTCGGCATTGGCGGCGCGGCGGCGCAGCGTGAAGCCGAAAACCAGCAGGCCGGCGCCGAGCAGCAAGGCCGGTCCTGCCCACAACAGCCAGGTGTTGGGCTGCACCGGTGGACGGTACAGCACGAAGTCGCCATATCGATCAGTAAGGAAGATGATGATTTCCTCGTTCGACTTGCCGTCGTGAATCATTCCCGCGACCTTGTCCTTCAGGTCATTCGCGAGATCGGCATTCGAATCGGCGATCGTCTGGTTCTGGCAGACCAGGCAGCGCAACTCATTGATGAGTTGCGTGTAGCGTTCCTGCTTCTGCGGATCCTCAAAGCGGTTTTCTGCCGCAAAGGCCGTTGGCATTGCCAGTAACAGGACGAGCATCAGCGATCGCATCATGGTGTTCCACCTTGCGTTTCTGCCTTGAGCGTTTCCAGTAACGGCAGGATGTCTTCCTGCAACACGTCACGCGTCAGTATGCCGATGTGCTTGTAACGAATGATCCCGTCGCCATCGACGACAAACGTTTCCGGTGCGCCATAGACGCCCCAGTCAATCGCGACATCGCCATCCTTGTCGAAGGCAATGTCGGTATACGGGTTACCGTCATCCTGCAGCCAGGCAATCGCCGCCTTGCGATCATCCTTCCAGTTCAGGCCATAGATCGGCACATCGAGCGTGCCGGCCATTTCCACCAGCAGTGCATGCTCGGTGTGGCAACCCGGACACCAGGTGCCGAACACATTGAAAAGTGCTGGTCCCTCGCGGAATCTTGCATCCGTGAAGCGCGCTTCGGGATCATGCAATGTCGGCAACGAGAATTCCGGTACCGGCTTGCCGACCAGCGGCGAAGGAACCTTCGTCGGGTCTAGGAAGAGCCCCCGCCAGAACACGACGGCCAGCAGCGCGACAACGATGACCGGGATGAAGAAACGAAACTTCATGCGGAGGCCTCATCGCTTCCGTTGCCCGGGCCCTTGCGTCGGTAACGACGGTCGGTTGCGGCGAGCACTCCACCCAGTGCCATGAACAAGGTGCCAAGCCAGATGAACCGCACGAGTGGCTTGACCTGCACGCGTGCGCTCCATGCATCCCCGCCCAGGGGTTCGCCGAGCGCGACATACAGGTCGCGATGCAGTCGCGGCTGGATACCGGCCTCGGTCATTGCGGATTCCTGGACGCGATAGCGACGCTTCTGCGATTCAAGCAGGATGCCCTCGTCCTCGTCGCCTTCGCGCAGGCGAATCTGGCCGGCCTGGGCCGTGTAGTTCGGTCCCTGTACAAGCTCGACACGCTCAAGGTGGACGGTGTAATTCCCCACCGTGGCGCTTTTTCCCGGCGCCAGCGCGACATCGCGCTCGATGCCGTGACTGCTGACGACCGCGATACCCAGCGCGGTGATGCCCATGCCCACATGGGCAAGCATCTGGCCCCAGCGAGCACGCGACCAGCGTTTCAGGCCGCCTGTTCCCGACTGGCGCAGTGTCCGCAGCGGATCAGCCAGGCTGGCAAAGATGGCCCAGCAACCCAGCCAGATGCCGGCGACGGCCATCACGCTTCCGAGCCCGTAGGCAAAGGCAACGAGCGCGATGGTCAGTACCACGCTGGCCACCAGCGGGATCTTCAGGTCAGCAAGGTTCCGCTTCCAGTCGTCACCCTTCCAGCGAAGCAATGGCCCGATACCGATGAACAGCAGCAGCGGGATCATCAAGGGGACGAATATCGCATTGAAGTACGGAGGGCCGACGGAAATCTTGCCGGCGTCCAGTGCGTCAAGAAACAGCGGGTACAGCGTTCCAAGCAGGACCGCGCCCGCGGCAACCGTCAACAGCACGTTGTTCAGCAACAGCATCGACTCTCGCGACCAGGGCTTGAAGCCCGGCCCCGCCGGCAGGCTGCTCGCTCGCGCCGCATACAGCGACATCGCGGCACCGATGACCGTCAGCAGGAAGATCAGGATGAAGATGCCACGCGTCGGATCGGATGCGAAGGCATGCACGGACACAAGGACGCCCGAGCGCACGAGGAACGTACCCAGCAGGCTCAGGGAGAACGCTGCGATCGCCAGCAACACCGTCCAGCTCACGAACGCCTTGCGCTGTTCCGTCACTGCCAGCGAGTGCATCAGTGCGGTACCCACAAGCCACGGCATGAACGAGGCATTCTCGACCGGGTCCCAGAACCACCAGCCACCCCAGCCGAGCTCGTAATAGGCCCACCAGCTGCCAAGCGAAATGCCGAGCGTCAGGAACAGCCAGGCCCAGGTTGTCCAGGGGCGCGCCCACCGGGCCCACTGGGTGGTCGTGCCGGTATCCAGCAATGCCGCACAGGCCAGTGCAAACGGAATGGCCAGGCCGACATAACCGAGGTAGAGCATCGGCGGGTGCAGCACCAGCGCAGGGTCCTGGAGGATCGGGTTCAGGTCGCGACCATCCGCAGGCATCACCGGCAGGCGCTCGAACGGGTTCGACGTGAACAGCGTGAACAGCATGAAACCGATGCTGACAAGGCCCAGCACGCCCATGACGCGCGATACGTACTCACGCGGCAGGTCGCGCGTTCGCAGGGCAAACGCCATGGTCCAGCCGGCAAGGATGAGAATCCACAACAGCAGCGAACCCTCATGCGCGCCCCACACCGCCGCGATGCGATAGGCAAACGGCAAGGCAGTGTTGGAGTTCTGCGCAACGTAAAGCAGGCTGAAATCGTTCTTGATGAATGCCAGTGCCAGCGCAACGAAGCTCACCAGCACGAAGGCGAACTGGCCAACACCGAGGTTGCGGCTCATTGCCATCCACTCGACGCGACCGCGCTGCGCGCCGGCCAGGCCAAAGAACGCCTGGAGCGCGGCAACGCCTAGCGCCAGGAACAGCGCGAAATGTCCAAGCTCAGGTGTCATCAGTAGTCCCCGCCGTCGTCACTGTCAGTGTCAGGCTCTTTTTCTCCAGCCTCGGGCACATAGCCGGTTTCTGCCGCCTGCTTGCGTGCGACGCCCGCCTCGTGTGCATCGCGGATCGAGTCCTCGACTTCCGGCGGCATGTAGTTCTCGTCATGCTTGGCCAGCACTTCGTCAGCAACGAAGACACCGTCATCGCGCAATCGACCGTGGGAGACGATGCCCTGCCCCTCGCGGAACAGGTCAGGAAGGATGCCCTCGTACACCACCGGGATCATCGATTGCGTGTCGGTCAGTGCAAATCGTACTTCCAGGCTGCCTTCCTGGCGTTCCACACTGCCGTCCACGACCAGGCCGCCGAGGCGGAACTTGCGGTCTGTGGGCGCCTCGCCCTTCAGGACGGCGGAGGTACTGTAGAAATACAGCAGGTTCTCCTGGAACGCGCGCAGGCCGAGGCCTACGGCAACAGCCACGCCAGCCACTACGGCGGCGACCAGCAGCATGCGTTGTCTGCGCGGTGTCATTTGCGGTTTTCCTCCCGTCGACGAATGCGGTCCAGGGCGCGGCGATCCGCGCGCCGGGCCAGCACGGCCAACACGATCATGGTGAAAGCAGTAATGCCAAAGGCGGACCAGACGTAGGCGGCATAGCCGCCCATCGCGAAGAATTCGCTCATTTCAGATCCCTCGTCCAGGCGCTGCGCTGCTCGCGCTGCAGGATTTCCGCACGCACGCGCCAGGTTGCAACAGTAAAGAGATACAGCTTGAAGGCCAGCGCCATCACCAGCAATGGCCAGAGCATTTCCCAGGAAATGGACGGCGTATCGAATTTCGTCACCGTCGGGCCCTGGTGCAGCGTGTTCCACCACTCGACCGAGTAATGGATGATCGGGATGTTCACCACGCCGACGATGGCCAGGATCGCGGAGGCGCGATCGCCCTGCTTGCGGTCATCGAACGCGCCTGCCAGCGCCATGTATCCGAGATACAGGAACAGGAGCAGCAGCTCGGAGGTCAGTCGCGCGTCCCATACCCACCAGGTGCCCCACATCGGCTTGCCCCAGATGGAACCCGTTACCAGCGCACAGAAAGTGAATACCGCACCAATGGGAGCCACCGCATGCGCGACCACGTGGGCCAGCTTCATGCGCCAGATCAGGCCGATACCGGCAGCAACCGCCATCATCATGTAGGTGAACATGGACATCCACGCCGAGGGACCGTGTACGTAGATGATGCGGAAGGCATCTTTCTGCTGGTAGTCCATCGGCGCGAGCACCAGGCCGCCATACAGGCCCCAGGCCATCAGCAGCAAGGTAAGGACACCAAACCACGGCAGCAGCTTGCCGCCAATGCGGTAGAAATGGGGTGGCGAGGCCAGCTTATGGAACCAGGTCCACATCGTCGTGTTCCCCTCTTCAACGGCCAAAACCGGCCGCGTATCAAGAATCAGTCCAGGCTGATGCGCAATGCGCCGGCTATTGCCAGCGGGCCCAGGCTAGCGGCCAGCATCAGCATGAAACCCAGCATGTAGAGCGGGCCCGCGGGCCAGTCTCCAAGCAGTGCCAGCTGCGCACCGCGGGCGCCGAAGATCAGCACCGGCGTCGCCAGCGGCAATATTAGCACCGGTAGCAGCAGCCCACTTGAGCGCAGGCTTACTGTCAACGCCGCGCCAATGGCACCGAGAAAGCTGAAGTACAGGGTGCCCGGTGCGAGCAATGCCAGCAATGCTGGAAGTGATTCTGCCGTGAAGCCAAGTGGTATCGCTATGACCGGGGTCAAGAGAACGAGCGGCAAGCCGGTCACCAGCCAGTGCCCGACGACCCGCACGAATGCGGTATACGACAACGGAACCGGGCTGAGCGCCTGCTGTTCGAGGGAGCCGTCTTCGAAATCCGGGCCGAACAGCGCGGAAAGGCCGATCAGGCTTGAAAGCAGCGCCGCGACCCACAGGATGCCGGGCGCCAGCTTGCGCATGAAATCCGCCTCGGGTGTGACGGCGAGGGGAAATACCAGCGCGACCATCACGAAGAACATCAACGGGTTCAGGGCGTCGCCCCAGCGGCGCCAGGCCAGCACGAGGTCACGGCGAAGCAGCTTGCCGGCGGTCGCGTTCATGTTCATTGTGCCCCCTCCAGGCGGATTTCCCGGGACACCACGCCTTCTGCCATCGGCTGGTGGGTACTGAGAATGACCAGCCCTCCGTTTGCGGCATGCGCACGGATCCAGTCGGTGACCATCGCGACACCATTCACGTCAAGGCTGGTAAAGGGTTCATCCAGGAGCCATACCTGGGCCTGCCGCATCAGTAACCTCGCCAGTCCCGTGCGTCGTTTCTGGCCAGCGGAGAGAAAACGGCACGGTATGTTGCGGCGATGGCTTACACCGGCCGCATCCAGCGCAGCATCAATATCCATGAGTCGCTCGCCCATGCGCAGTGCATCCAGGCTTGCAAGGTTTTCCACCGGGGTCAGGCCACCCTTCAGGGCGTCGAGGTGGCCAAGGTACTGCATCCGGGCGCGGGTCGAGGGGTCCGGGCGACCGGCGAACTGCCTGCCGAACCAGCTCACGGTACCGGCGTCGGCCAGCGTCAGCCCCGCGAGGCAACGCAGCAACGTGGTCTTGCCACTGCCGTTCGGGCCGGAGAGGTGAATCACCTCACCCGCCGCCGCGGAAATGTCGAGATCGCGGATCAGGGGTCGATCGCCACGCCAGATTTCCAGCTTGTCGGTCTGCAGCAACCGCGAGTCGGCAGGCATCGATGCTCCATTTCGTTGTCCAGGCCGGACGGTCAGCCAGGCGCTTTGCCAGTCCACGCTTTGCGCGCCTGGAAATCAGGTGGTGCCGGGGACGGGACTTGAACCCGTATGGCATTACTGCCGGGAGATTTTAAGTCTCCTGTGTATACCAATTCCACCACCCCGGCGGCGGTCGCCATTGTAACCGAGAGCAAGCGGCCCGTCCCGCCCCGCAGCAGCTCAGGCAGGCGATAATCCGGAGAGAAATTACGAGGCAGAAACGAAAACGCCGCAGCGGCTGCTGCGGCGTATCGAAGATGGAGGCTGGGGTCGGAATCGAACCGGCGTACACGGCTTTGCAGGCCGCTGCATAACCACTCTGCCACCCAGCCTTTGGTGACCTGTTTCGAGGCAGGAATTCTACCTCATTCGAGGCGGCTGTTGCGAAGCCGCTTCTCTAACGAAAAACCCCGGCGTGGCCGGGGTTTTCAGGAATTCTGGAGCGGGAAACGAGACTCGAACTCGCGACCCCAACCTTGGCAAGGTTGTGCTCTACCAACTGAGCTATTCCCGCGTTGAGGCTGCGTATTTTAGGGCGAACGGCGGCGGAGTCAACCCCTTGCGCCGAATTCCTTGTGCATTTGGTCAAATGCTCGTCATTGTCCGTTGCGCGTTGCCCGCCATGCTGCAATGAGGTAATCCAGCATGCTCCACAGCGTCAGCGCGGCCGCTGCGACCAGCAATATCAGGCCCGTGTCGTAAACGCCGATACTGTAGCCGGCGATATCCACGGGCCAGATCAGCACGTCGTAACGGAAGATCAGGAACCCGATCGCAACCATCTGCAGGGTGGTCTTCACCTTCCCTATCCAGCTGACGGCAACCTTGCCGCGGATGCCGCTTTCGGCCATCCATTCGCGCAGTGCAGAAACGGTAATCTCGCGACCTATGATCACGGCTGCCGGCAGTGCCAGCCACAAGGTGCCATCAACCTGTACGAGCAGCACCAGCGCCACGGCGACCATGATCTTGTCAGCCACGGGGTCCAGGAAGGCGCCGAATCGCGACACCACGCCCCAGCGGCGCGCGAGCCAGCCATCGAACCAGTCGGTTATGCCGGCCAGGCCGTAGATCACCGTTGCAACCAGTGGTGCCCAGGTCTCCGGCATGTAGAACACCACGACGAAGACCGGTACCAGGATGACGCGCATCCAGGTGAGCGCAATCGGCAGGTGTCGCAGCCAGCCGTTTACCTGCGGTTTGTCATTCACTGCCGTGGAAGTACTCATAAACCCGCCTTGCCAGTTCCCTGCTGATGCCCTTGACCTTTGCGAGGTCCTCGATGCCGGCCCGCGATACCCCCTGCAGGCCGCCGAATTCCTTCAATAACTGCTGGCGCCGTTTCGGGCCCAGTCCTTCAATGCTTTCCAGCGTGGATTCCTTGCGCGCCTTGCCGCGACGATGCTGGTGACCGGCTACGGCGAAGCGATGTGCCTCGTCGCGAACCTGCTGGATAAGGTGCAATGCCGGCGAATCCGCCGCCAGTATAATCGGGCGCTCTTCCCCGGCCAAAAGTATCTGTTCCAGGCCCGGCCTGCGAGTCGGGCCCTTTGCCACACCGGCAACCAGGACGCCATCCACCTGCAGTTCTTCCAGCACTTCGACCGCCTGCGTGACCTGGCCCTTGCCACCATCGACCAGCAGGATGTCGGGCAATACGCCCTCGCCTTTCTTCAACCGCGTGTATCGGCGCAGCAGCACCTGGCGCATCGCGGCGTAATCATCGCCCGGCGTGATGTCATCGATATTGAAACGACGGTAATCCGACTTGATCGCGCCATCACGACCGAAGACCACGCAGGATGCCACCGTTTCGCGACCGCCGGTGTGACTGATGTCGTAGCATTCGATACGCGCGGGCATCTGGTCGAGCCCCAGAGCTTCCTGCAGGGCCTCGAAGCGCTCGCCGAGCGTCAGGTCCGATGCCAGTCGCGCAGCCAATGCATGGCGCGCATTGCTCGCCGCCATCTCCAGCCAGCGTGCGCGATCGCCGCGAACGCGGGGACGGATCGCAACCTTGCGGCCCTGCTGTTCGGTAAGAATGGATTCGAGGAGTTCCGATTCTTCCGGCGCGTGGCTGACGATCAATTCGTTGGGCACGTCGCGACCCGCGTAATACTGCGATATGAATGCATCCAGCACATCACCGCCCGTCGCATCGCTGGTGTGCTGCGGGAAGTAGGTTCGCGACCCGAGCGACCGACCACCGCGCACGAACAGCAAGGCGACACAGAACAGGCCACTCTTCTCTTCCACGGCCAGGATATCCGCATCGCTCGAACCACCGCTGACGAACTGGCGTTCCTGTGCCTTGCGCAGTGAAGCGATCTGGTCGCGCAGTCGAGCGGCCCTCTCGAATTCCAGTTTTTCCGATGCCGTTTCCATGCGCGCAACGAGATCGTCAATCACTTCGCGATTCTTCCCTTCGAGGAATTTCACGGCGTTATCAAGATCGCGCGCGTATTCGGTTTCGGAGATGTAATCCACGCACGGCGCGGAGCAACGCTTGATCTGGTATTGCAGGCAGGGACGGCTGCGATTGGAAAAGAACGTGTCGTTGCACTGCCGGATCAGGAACAGCTTCTGCAGGATGTTCAGCGTTTCGCGCACCGAATGCGCGCTGGGAAACGGACCGAACAGCTTGCCCTTCTTCGTGCGATTGCCGCGATAGAAATGCATGCGCGGAAATTCATGGTCCGACAAGCGAATGAAGGGGTAACTCTTGTCGTCGCGCAGCAGGATGTTATAGCGCGGCCGGTGTTCCTTGATGAGGTTGTTCTCGAGGATCAACGCCTCGGTCTCGGTGTTCGTCACCGTGACCTCGACATCCGCAACCTGCTGCACCATCGCAATGGTTTTCGCGGTGTTGACGCTTTTCTGGAAATACGTCGACACACGGTTCTTGAGGTTCTTCGCCTTGCCGACGTAGAGAATCTTCCCCTCGGCGTCCAGCATGCGGTACACGCCGGGGCGAGACGTCAGCGTCTTGAGAAATGCCTTGGCGTCGAATTCGTGCGTCATGGCGTCAGTCGAGCAACGTCCTCGCCCTGCCGATCACGTTGTCGAACATTTCCGGCGTGAGGCGCTTCGTCTGGGTGTTGTAGCGGCTGCAGTGGTAGGAATCCAGCAGCATGAAACCGTCCATTTCATGTTCGGCTGCATGGCCGAATTTCGCGGCA
>JAWWBT010000092.1:0-9850 GCA_033720815.1 Gammaproteobacteria bacterium
CGTTCCAGCGTTTCGATCCCTCCAGCATGGTCACTGTCACCATGACTGGCGATGATCATGTCCGGGACCAGGCCCTTGCCACGCAGGTACGGCAACACGACCCAGCTCGCCGCGTCTGCCTTGCCGATCCGCGGCCCTGTGTCATACACCAGCGCCGCCGTCGCACTGTGCACGACAACCGCCTGCCCCTGCCCAACGTCGAGCATGGCAACACCAAGCAAGGGACGCTGCGGTACCAGTAGCAGGCTCGGCAGCAGCGGCAGCAAGCCCAGGAAGCGGAATCGCAGCGGGACGGGTAACGCGAGCAACACCAGCCCTGGCACTGCCAGTGCCAGGAGCGCGGCATCTGCATGTGGCGCCAGCGACGGCAGCCACGCGAGAAGGCTGTCGAGCGTGGCCACGAGCAACTCGAGCAGCCAGGCCAGCGAATTGAACCAGGTGACCGCGAATCCACTCGGCAACAATACGAGCCCGAGCAGCACGGCGGGCACGATCGCAACGGCAAACAACGGGATCATCACCAGGTTGGCAGGTATCGAGGCGAGTGGCAGCAAGCCGAATTGCGATAGCACCAGCGGTGCCAGCAATATGGAAAGACCTGCCTGCAGCCGCAGCGCTGCGAGCCATCGCCCTGCATCGCGACGATTGGCTACCAGCAGCAGTATCGCGCCGACTGCACCGAACGAAAGCCAGAACCCGGCATCCAGGACGGCCAACGGGTCTCGCAGGAGCACGAGGCAAAGCGCCACACCGAGTGCCTGACCCCAGTGGAGCCGCCGCTGCAGTAACCGGTAGGCAACGACGACCGCCAGCATCAGCAACGCTCTCTGCACAGACAGGGAAAATCCGGCGAGAAACGCATAAGCGGTTGCCAGCGCAAGTCCCGGCAGCCAGCGCCACACCTGTGGCCGTCGCGATACGCCACACAGCCACCATGCGAGGCCCGCCACAAGGCCGACATGCAGGCCGGAGATTGCCAGCAGGTGCGCCGTGCCGGTATCACGCAAGGTATTCCAGTGGTCGGGAGCAATTGCGAAACGTTCCCCGACCGCGAGAGCAACCAGCAATCCCGCAACAGGCCGGTCGACAATCACTTGAAGTCGTTCCGCTATCACCTGGCGGAGCCGGTCGATCGGGGAAGCCTGGTGACGGACGACATCACCCACATCGCGCAGGTAACCCGTCGCGCCAATGCCGTGGCGGAACAACCATGCTTCGTAGTCGAAGCCAAACGGGTTCATGAATCCGCGCGGACTACGCAGTTTCGCGGTCACCGCCCGACACTCCCCCGGCTGCAATGGCGGGTCTGCTGCATAGTAAGCCAGTCGCATCAGCGACGGCAGCAAGGGATCGTCGGGACGGAACTCGAATCTCTGGAACTTCCCGTCTCGCTCGACGAAACCATCAATGCAACCGCTGAAACTCACCACGTCGCCATCACGCGCCAGAGGCCAGCGGTCTGCGAGGCGCGCATCCGCGACAAGGAATGCCAGCAAGCCGCCAATCACGAAGGCTGCAAGCCAGCGATACCGGGAGGAAAGGAACAAGAGTGGAGTGAAAGGAATCGCCAGCGCGAACATGTCGGGATCGGGCAGCTCCGGTAGCCGGAGAATCGACAAGGACCCGGCGATCAACGCGAGTGCCGTTCGCAACATGCCCCGCCTCCCTGCGGTGTGTATAATTCGGCACTGCAATCCTTGCAGTGCCTTTTGAGCATCATGCCGAGAAAATTTCTCAGACGCCACCTGCCGGATCACAAGGCACTGCGCGAGCAGTGGTACCTGCGACCATTCCGTGCGCTCTTGCATGACCCGGCGCTGCTCTACCCGAATCGGCGCACCGCCACGCGTGCATTCGCAATCGGCCTCTTCTTTACCTTCGTGCCAATCCCGTTGCAGATGGCAGCATCCGCGCTGGTCGCACTCTGGCTGCGCGTGAACCTGCCGATCGCGATCGCAACGGTGTGGATCACCAACCCGGTCACGATGGGACCGATCTTCTACGCGGAATACCGGCTGGGTGCCTGGCTGCTCGACATGCCGCCCGGCGATTTTTCCTTCGAGTTATCAGTGGAGTGGTTACGCGAGGGAATGCTGTACATCTGGGAACCGATGCTGCTCGGCACACTGGTCTTCAGCGTCACCTTTTCTGCGCTGGGGTATTTCATCCTGAACTGGATCTGGATGCGTTCGGCGATTGCGCGCTACCGCGAACGGCCACACCACGGCGGCTTTCATCCGATCCAGCGATTCCGCGAACGCCGCGCGCAGAAATTGCGCGACAAGGAAGGCTCCAGGAAATAGGGTTCAGTCCAGGAGCCGCCCGTCTTCCAGCGTATGCACCGTCTCCATCCGCTCGGCAAGCTCACGATCGTGAGTAACAATCAGCAGGCTGGTACCGTGATCGGCGTTCAGCTGCATCATCAGGTCGAAGACCTGCTCGCCGTTCTTCTTGTCCAGGTTCCCGGTAGGTTCGTCCGCCAGCACGACTGCTGGCTTCGTGATCAATGCACGGGCAATCGCGGCACGCTGCCTTTCACCACCTGACATCTCTGACGGCTTGTGTGTCATTCGCTGTTCCAGGCCAACCTGGCGCAACAACTCGGCCGCCTGGTCACTGGCTTGCTGGACCGACATGCGTCGGACAAGCAGCGGCATCGCCACGTTTTCCAGCGCCGTGAATTCCGGCAGCAGGTGATGGAACTGGTAAACGAAACCGAGTGCGGCATTACGCAGCCGACCGCGCTCTGCGTCTGCCAGCGCGGTCATTTCGCGACCATCAACGAAGACATGACCCTCGGTCGGCGTGTCCAGTCCACCCAGCAGGTGCAACAGGGTCGACTTGCCCGAGCCCGAGGATCCAACGATCGCCGCACGATCACCGCGAGCCAGCGACAGGCTCACGTCACTAAGCACTTCGAGTTCATGGCCGGCATCGCTGAAGCGTCGCGTCAGGCCCTCGCAGGCAAGTACGGCGGTCTGTTCTGCAGCCTTGTTCATCGTATTCCCGTCATTCATAGCGCAGCGCCTCCGCCGGCTGCGTGCGCGCGGCGCGCCATGCCGGATACAGGCCTGCAAGTAACGACATCATGAAAGCCGTCGTTGCCACGGTCATCACGTCACTCAATTCCATCTTCGACGGCAGGTCACTGATGTAATACACGTCATCCGGCAAGAGGTCCGTAGTGAGGAAGCTCTCCAGCGCGGGAATGATGTTCTCCACATTCAGCGAAAGCCCGACTCCGCCCGCTACACCGAATGCGGTACCCAGGAGACCGATGAAGGTTCCCTGCACCAGGAACAGCGAAAGAATGGAGCCCGGTGTAACACCCAGCGTGCGCAGGATCGCAATGTCGGACTGCTTGTCCTGCACAACCATCACCAGAGTGGAAATGATGTTGAACGCCGCGACGGCAACGATCAGCGTGAGTATGACAAACATCACCGTTTTCTCGGTCGCGATTGCGCGGAAGAAATTCGCGTGGCGACGCGTCCAGTCACTGAGGTAATACTGCCCAGGCAGGTAATTCACGAGCTCGCGCGCAACGCGGCGCGACTCGAACATGTCTGTCAGTTTCAGGCGCACGCCAGTGACCGCCTCATTCATGTTGAACAGGCGACGCGCATCATCCAGGTGAATGAACGCCAGGGATCGGTCGTACTCGTACATGCCGACCTCGAAGATGCCACTGACGGTGAAACGCCGCATGCGCGGCACGATACCGGCCGGCGTGACGTTACCTTCGGAAATGAGCAGTACCACCTTGTCACCCACTCCAACACCGAGTGTGTAGGCCAGGTAACGACCGAGAACGATGTTGTATTCCCCGCCTTCCAGCGATTCGAAACTGCCGCGCTGGATGTGGCCGGAAATGTCCGATACATCCTGCTCCCTGTCCGGCAACACGCCCCGGATGCCGGCACCGGAAAGCTCGCCCGCATTCGACAGCATCCCTTCAGCCTCGATATACGGCGCGGCGCCCACCACATCGGGATGCTTGAAGGCCGCGTCGTAGACCATGTGCCAGTCATCCAGGCGATCATCCGGGCCGGAGATCGTCGCGTGCGAGGTCATGCTGAGGATGCGCGAGCGCAGTTCCTCCTCGAACCCGTTCATCACGGAAAGCACCGTGATCAGTGCCATTACGCCCACCGCGATACCCAGCATCGAGATGAGCGAAATCACGGAAATGAAGCCGTTGCGGCGCTTGGCGCACAGGTAGCGCAGGCCGACGAACAATTCGAAGGGCTTGAACATGCGTTTTTCTTCTTGGTGGGTGCGGTGTGTACGGCCCGGCATTAAAGCATATTTGGGGCGCTGTTACGACGCACGGCGTGACTTGAGTCACGGCGCGAAGGAAACGGGCCAAGTTGTTGTACCACGTGGCGATTTCTGGCTGTCTTATGCGCAAACGCGGTGCTATAGTTGGGCCAGAAGTGTTCGTTTCGATGGGAGATGTCGGCATGAATAGCCGCTGGAACATTCTGCTCGCTGCCCTGGTTCTTGCCATGGTGCCAGCACACGCCGCTGAAGAAGATGATGGCGCGAACCAGGAAACCCGGACCGAGGGTGATGTCCTGGTCGTCGAGGAGATCGAGGGCGAGCGCACCCGCAGCCCGAAACGTGAAGCCGACTTCCCCGTGCCCGAGCGCGGCATGGACATGGACAAGGTTCGTGACCGCTTTGGCGAGCCCGTGAAGACCCACCCCGCCGTCGGTGACCCACCAATTACCCGATGGGATTACGATGGCTACCGCGTCTACTTCGAGTACGACAAGGTCCTCCACACGGTTGTAACCGAGTAATTCGCCCCCACATCGTGAAGCGCCCGGCAATGAGCCGGGCGCTTTTCGTAGTTGTGCCGGGAATCGCTCTTTTTGCTGGACTTGGCGCAACATTCCCAGTAAACAGTGGCCGGACAAGTGACAGCACCAAGCCGGCGATGAAGGGTCGCCAGCGTGCTGGCAGAGGCAGAGAGAAACATTTCAATGACCACCATGCTCCCGGAATGGACACCTCAATGGGGTGTCATGCTGACCTGGCCCCACGGGGGAACCGACTGGGCCGGTTGGCTCCCAGAGATCGAACGCGTCTATGGCGAACTGGCCCGTGAAATCACCGAACGCGAAAACCTGCTGATCGTTGCCAATGATGTGGGCCACGGCTCGGTCATCCAGAACGTGATCACCCGCGCGGGCGCCATCGACGAGCGCGTGCGCCTCGCCTTCGCGCCTTCGAACGATACCTGGGCCCGTGATCACGGCCCGATTTCCGTCAGGACCGAAGACGGCGAACTCGTGCTGAAGAATTTCGTCTTCAACGGCTGGGGCCAGAAATGGCCGGCCCACCTGGACGACCAGATCAACCAGAAGCTGCTGGAAAACGGCTGCTTTGCCGCCCCGCTGGATGGTGTCCCCTTCATCATGGAAGGCGGCGCACTGGAAACCGATGGCCAGGGCACCATCCTGACCACGCGCCAGTGCCTGCTGTCGCCGAAGCGGAACTCCGGTCTCGACGGACCCGGCGTGGAAAACATGCTGTTTGATCACGTCGGCGCCGAACGCGTGTTGTGGCTGTCGCACGGGCATCTCGAAGGTGACGACACGGACAGCCACATCGATACGCTGGCGCGCTTCGCAGACCCGGAAACGATCATCTTCCAGGGTTGCGACGACAAGACCGACTCGCATTACGCGGAGCTGGCGGCCATGCGCGAGGAACTCGAAGCCTTCCGCACGGCTGATGGCAAGCCTTATCGGCTCCTTGAACTCCCGTGGCCCAGCCCGCAGCATGACCCTGAAACACATGAGCGCCTGCCGGCAACCTATGCAAACTTCCTCATCATCAACGGAGCGGTGCTCGCTCCCAGCTATGATGACCCTGCAGACGCCAGGGCCCGCGACGTGCTCGCCGAGGCGTTCCCGGATCGCGACATCGTGATGATCGACTGCCGGCCGGTAATCCGCGGCTTCGGCAGCCTGCACTGCCTGACCATGCAATTGCCCGAAGGCGCCATGGTCGAGGATTGAGGACACCATGAAGCAGAAGACGCTCCGCGTAGGTCTCGTGCAGCAATCCTGCAACGAAGACCCCCAACACAACCTGAAGGTCAGCATTGACGGCATCCGTGAAGCCGCCGCCGACGGTGCAAGGCTCGTGCTGCTGCAGGAGCTGCATCTCGGCCCGTATTTCTGCCAGACGGAAGACACCGATGTCTTCGACATGGCCGAAACGATTCCAGGTCCCAGCACCGACGCTCTCGGCGCGCTGGCGAAAGAGCTCGGTATCGTCATCGTGGCATCCCTGTTCGAGCGCCGCGCCGCAGGCCTGTATCACAACACTGCCGTGGTGCTGGAAACCGACGGCAGCATCGCCGGCAAGTACCGCAAGATGCACATTCCGGACGATCCGGGCTACTACGAGAAATTCTTCTTCACGCCCGGTGACCTGGGTTTCGAACCGATCCAGACATCCGTCGGCAAGCTCGGCGTGCTCGTTTGCTGGGACCAGTGGTATCCCGAAGCGGCGCGCCTCATGGCGCTTGCCGGTGCGGAACTGCTGCTCTACCCCACCGCCATTGGCTGGGTCGAGGAAGACGACAAGGACGACCAGCAACGCCAGCGCCAGGCCTGGATCATCAGCCAGCGTGGTCATGCCGTCGCAAATGGCCTGCCGGTGCTGTCGTGCAACCGTGTCGGGCACGAGGAAGACCCTTCCAGCGTGACCTCGGGAATCACCTTCTGGGGATCTAGCTTCGTTGCCGGGCCACAGGGCGAGATCATTGCCGAAGCACCGACCGATGAAGCCACCGTGCTTGTCACCGATGTCGACATGGCACGCTCGGAGAACGTGCGTCGCATCTGGCCCTTCCTGCGCGACCGGCGTATCGATGCCTACGAGGACCTCGTCAAGCGTTATCGCGACTGAGCTCGCTGCCCTCATGAAAAATGCCCGGCATCGCCGGGCATTTATTTGCGCGCAAGCATGGACTCGATGAAAACCAGCCGTTAACGTTCTTCCGGGGAGGCCGCTCGCGGCCAGGGATAACAAAACAGGAGAAGAACAGTGAAATCCATTCTTGTCGCAGCCCTCGTCGCTGCCAGCACACTCGCCACATCGCCTGCTGCGCAGGCCGGCCCGTTCACCGACGAGCTTTCCCGTTGCCTCGTGCGCAACACAACCGATGCCGATCGCACCCAGCTCATCAAGTGGATCTACATCGCCATGTCGCAGCACCCCAAGGTGAGCGCATTGGCTGAAGTCTCGGCGAGCGATGCAGAAAAGGCCAACGAACAGACGGCTGCACTGTTCATGGACCTCATCACCAACCGCTGCAAGTCGGAAGCGAAGGATGCCATCCAGTATGACGGGCAGGTCGCTTTCCAGCAGAGCTTCAGCGTCCTCGGACAGGTTGCGATGCAGGGCATCATGGCGGACCCTGGCGTTGCCACCTACATGGGCGGCCTCGACAAGTACCTGGACGAAGAGAAATTCGAGGAAGCATTCGGTACGCAGCCTTCAAACCCGTGAGCGAATCAACACAGGAAAAAGCCCGGCATCAGCCGGGCTTTTTCACTTCTGTGGTAATGAAGATTTACTGTCGAGGCTCGTGAATTCGGGAGCGCTGTTCCGCCAGCCTGTTCTCGATCACGATTTCCAGTTCGTCATGCTCGATGGCCGTTCCGGGGTTTCGAACCAGGGCCCCATCACGGAAGCGGATTGCGCCCGCGATCCATTCAAAGTCAGCGTCAGTGAGCTGCGCGACTTTCACACCATCACTCAGCCAGTCCTTGCCAACAAACAGCGTCTGTCGCTCACCCTCGCCAAGCAGTTCGAGTGTATAGATGGCCTCGGACAATTCATCAGGTGATTCAACCAGTCGTTCGGAGATCTTCACGAGGCGATCGCGAAATTCAATGAAATGTGGAAACTTCGCATATGCGTGTGCCACGTCATCCGTCACGGCGATAATGTATTCGGTCTGCGAATAATCGAAGCTGTCGTCAGCCGATACCAGCCCAGAGCAGCCTAGAAGGCCACAGACCAGCACCGCGTAAAATCCCTTTTGCATGTTCCCCCCCAAGGTTCAGGTTTTCGACTGGCAAAGGATTACAGCCATTGAAAGTGACGTCAATTGCGTCGCGCCGCTGCCCGCATCCGTTGCCGACGAACTCCCCACGCAAGCAGGCCTGCAATCACCAGGGCGGCCAGCAGGTATTTCTCGATATCGTGAATATCACCGACGAGCAATTCGACGGCGCTACCGAAGGTATAACCAAGCACACCGATGACGACGGCCCAGACCGCAACCCCGATTGCATCAAGCAGGGCAAATTTCCACGGCGCAATACCGCTCATGCCGATAACGAATGGAGTAATGCTGCGCAGGCCATAAAGCCACCGGTAGCCGAATATCAGCAGGTTCTGGTGACGATGCACATGGTAAAGCACGCGCTCCGCCCTCTGCTTCCAGGATTCACGGCGGTCCAGCCAGGCATGACCATGAATCCGCCCGAGCCAGAAGAACAGCTGGTCACCCAGCCAGGTTCCGATGAGTGCGCTGGTGATGACCCATTGCAGTACGAGATACCCGCGCTGCGCAGCGACAGCGCCCAGCGCGAGCACGGTTTCCCCCTCCAGGAAAGTCCCGATGGCAACCGCGAGATAACCGAATTCGCGAATGAGGTTTTCGAGCAAGACGATATCCGTGATCGAAGCCGGCGAATATTGTCAGGTGCCCTGAACTTTATCGCAAACGGGTTTGACGGAAGTTTCAGCGATCCACGACTGTCTCGTCCGCAAGAAATTCCGGAGAAGACAGGTAGGCATGGATCGCGGCAATTTGAGCATCAGTGAAATACGCGAACCTTCCCACGGAAACAACCTTCATGAGCCCAAGCTCACGCGATTCATCACCCTGCGGAATGCCTTCGCGCAAGAGTCGCGCAAAGTTTTCCGGTGAATACGCAGCAGCAACGCGCAGGTCCGGTGGATTCACCCCCATCGCTTCTGCCTCTGGCGCACCGTGCAGGTCGGTACCATGGCACTCGGTACAACTGGTCACCGCAAGGTACTTGCCGTGTTCCACGGCATCCTCGGGCGCATAAAACACCTGTGGGATTTCGTGAAGCCGTTGCCTCTCGGTCTTGAACTGCCCCATCACGAAGGCGGCACGCGCAATGGGCCCAAAGCTGCGTTCCGGAAGCGGTTCGCTATCGACACGAGGCAGGCTGCGAAGGTAGGCAATCATGGCAACGAAATCGTCGTCCACAAGCTGGCTCAGCATGGCCGAGGGCATGATGACCACGCTGGTGCCATCGTCACGAACACCTTCTCGAATACTGCGATCCAGCGATGCGACGGATTGTTCGTGAACGAGGTCCGTCAGGTTCGGGGCTGCCACGGTCGCGAGCTTCGGGTCGTCAATCATCACCCGCCCCGAACCATTGCGGTCATGACATCCCAGACAACCGCGGGTCAGTACGACCTGTCGCCCACGTTCGATCACATCTGCGCTCTCGGGAATGTCGAGCGACTTCCCGGCCACGTCGTAATGTTCGCCAACAATCATTTCGGAGCGGATATAGACGGCCAAGACCACCAGCAACAGGAGCCCTAGCAATGCGCCGAGCCCCCTCAATCCCCACTTGAACGCCTTGTGCATGGCAGCATCCCCCGCCCTGGCTGATTCCGTCAGGATAGCTGCCCCACCAGGAACCGCCACGCTGCTGTGACGCGGCCGCGGGCCCCGGGTATAATCGCGAATTCCGCGCCCGGCCTTCGGGAGCGGCTTTCTGCGTTCAACGTACCGGATTTCCGATGACCCGAACCCTGCTCCATCCCCGCCTTC
>JAWWBT010000093.1:0-9491 GCA_033720815.1 Gammaproteobacteria bacterium
CCGGTGTCGATTCCTGGTTGACGCATGACCTGCAGTTCAACTACTACACGCCTTGGAACGGTCGTGTGTCTCTCGGTGCCATGAACGTCACCGACGAAGACCCACCGCTGGATTCCAGTGAAGGTCGTGGCTTCAACTTCAACCTGTTCAACGGATACGGTCGTGTGCCGTACCTGCGCTACACGCAGACTTTCTAAGTTCGCTTAGAAGTGAAGTTGAAAGGCAAGGCGGGCTTCGGCCCGCCTTGTTCTTTTTGTCGAACTGATGAAGAAAGGATTTGGACGCGACGTGACGCGGCGAAAGAGTTGAATCAAGGATTGTGGGGCAGGGCAAGATACTGATGACTCTGCATTTCCTGTAGGCGGCTCAACGTGCGCTGGAATTCGAATTTCAGCCGGTTGCCGATGTAGAGATCTTCCATGGCGACTTCCGCCGAAATCATGAGCTTGACCTGGTGGTCGTAGAGTTCATCGATCAGCGTGATGAAGCGTCGAGCCTCGTTTTCCCTCAGGCTGTCGAGCTGCGGTACGTTTGCGAGAAGTACCGTATTGAACAGGCGCGCGATTTCAATGTAATCGGCAGCACTTCTCGGGCCTTCACACAGCGCTGCGAACTCGAACCATGCCACACCTTCGCCGCATTTCACGATGGGGATGTCTCGACCTTCAATTTCGATACTGCCACCCAGCTGGATATCCTCCGGGTCAGGGCACATGGCATTGAAACTGTGTTCAAGATTCTCGTCCGCGGCGTCATCAAGCGGGTAGTGATAGATCTCGGCCATTTCCAGGACACGCAGGCGGTAATCGACGCCGCCATCGACATTCAGGACTCTCACATGACGTTTCAGGAGTTCAATGGCTGGAAGGAAGCGTGCCCGTTGCAGGCCGTCCCTGTAGAGATCATCCGGCTTGACGTTGGATGTGGCGACCAGCGTGACGCCATAGTTGAACAGCCAGTCTAACAGCCGCCCCAGGATCATGGCGTCGGCAATATCCGACACGAAGAATTCATCGAAGCAGATAACCCGGGTGTCCCGGGAGATATCCTGTGCGACACGTTTCAGAGGATCTTCCAGGTGCTTGAGCCGCTTCAACCGCGCATGCACGTCGTACATGAAGCGATGGAAATGCTGGCGGCGCTTTTCCGCAAACGGCAGGCTGTGGAAGAACGCATCCATCAGGTAGGTCTTGCCGCGTCCGACGCCGCCCCAGAGGTAGAGGCCGGTGACGGGTTCGCGTTCGACCGGGCCTGGCTGCAAGGCCGACTTGAGGCGATCGAACAGGCTGGGATGAGGTGCGTCCTGCAAGTCCAGCCAGAGCGCCTGCAGGGCTTCGACAGCGCGCGCCTGCGCCGGGTCGGCGGCAAAGCCTTCCCGGGCAAGGTCTGCCTCGTAGCGGGCCGCTGGCGACGATTCCGGCGGTGCCACGTTCATGTCAGTCGGTCTGGAGTTCCGGAATATCGCGGTATTGTTCCAGCGCTTCCGGATTGGCCAGCGCGTCGGTGTTCTTCACCGGGCGGCCATGTACGACATTCGAGACAGCCAGTTCCACGATCTTGCCGGAGATGGTTCGCGGGATATCCGTTACGGCAACAATTTTCGCTGGCACGTGGCGCGGCGTCGTATTCGCACGAATCTGCTTGCGAATCCGCTGGCTCAGGTCATCGTCCAGCTGGACGCCTTCCTTGAGCCGCACGAACAGCACCACGCGGACATCGCCATTCCATTCCTGGCCGATGGCAAGCGATTCGATGACCTCATCGAGTTTTTCGACCTGGCGATAGATTTCCGCGGTGCCGATACGCACGCCGCCGGGATTCAGGGTGGCATCCGAACGCCCGTAGATGATCACGCCATCGTGTTCGGTCAGCTCGGCATAGTCCCCGTGGCACCAGGTATTTGCGAAGCGATCGAAATAGGCGTTGTGGTAGCGCTTGTTATCCTCGTCGTTCCAGAAATAGATCGGCATCGACGGGAACGGCGTCGTGCAGACCAGTTCGCCTTTTTCCTCGCGGACTGGCTTGCCTTCCTCGTTGAAGATTTCCACTTTCATCCCAAGGCCGCGGCACTGCAGTTCGCCCTTGTAGACGGGAAGGATCGGGTTACCGAGTGCGAAGCAGGAAACGATATCCGTACCACCTGAAATCGACGACAGCTGCAGGTCATTCTTTACTTCCGAGTACACGAAATCGTAAGACTCCGGTAGCAGCGGAGAGCCGGTTGACAGGATCGCCTTCAGCTTCGACAGGTCGACTTCCTTGCCGGGTCGGTATTCCGCTTTCTCGACAGCAGCAATGTACTTGGCGCTGGTGCCGAAGACGGAAATGCCTTCGTCTTCAACCATTTGCCACATCGCTTCCGGGCCGGGCTTGAATGGCGAGCCGTCATACAGGACGACGGTGCAGCCGGTAGCCAGGCCGGACACCAGCCAGTTCCACATCATCCAGCCACAGGTGGTGAAATAGAACAGCGTGTCGTCACGGGAAATGTCCGTGTGCAGCACGTGTTCCTTGAGGTGCTGGATCAGCGTGCCCCCGGCGCCATGCACGATGCACTTGGGCACGCCGGTGGTGCCGGAGGAATACAGGATGTACAGCGGGTGGTCGAACGGCAGTTGCTCGAATTCGATCTCGTCGTTATCCGAGAGAAAGTCATTCCACAGCACGGCATTCGGCAGGTCACCGGTTGTCGGCGTGGAGTTGACTTCGGGAATCACCACGACCTTGTCGACGGTGAGCTTTTCCAGCACGCCGGCCATCGGTTCAAGCGAGTCGATGGTCTTGCCGTTGTAGTAGTAGCCGTCACAGGTGAACAGCAGCTTCGGTTCGATCTGCCCGAAGCGGTCCAGCACACCGTTGATGCCAAAATCCGGCGAGCAGGACGACCAGATGGCGCCACAGCTCGATGCAGCGAGCATTGCGATCACCGTTTCATGACGATTCGGCATGAAACCGGCGACACGATCACCGGGCTGGATGCCCATGTCGCGCATGGCGCCGGCCAGCCGTGCGACCTCGGAATAGAGCTCGGCATAGCTGAGTGCGACGCGGTTGCCCGATTCATCGCGAAATACCAGTGCCGTCTTCTCGTCGCGGAAGCGCAACAGGTTCTCGGCGAAATTCATCTTCGATCCGGTGAACCACTTCGCGCCTGGCATCCTGTCACCATCCACCAGGACTTCATCCCAGTGCGTCGATGCCTGGATGCCGCAGAAGGCCCACACCTCGGGCCAGAACTTGTCCGGATTATCGACCGACCACTGCCACAGGCTGGGGTAGTCGATGACCTTGGCGTCGAATTCCTGCGCGATGCGCGCGATGAAGCGCGTCATGTTCGTGCCCTGCACGCGTTCGGCAGAGGGCGTCCACATCAAGGTGTTGGTGTCGTCCGTCATGCCGTCCTCAGCTCTTTTCGGCGTCGATGGCTTCTTCCAGTTTCGGCAGGATCTCGAACAGGTCGCCGACAAGACCGATATCTGCAATTTCGAAAATCGGCGCGTCCGGGTCCTTGTTTACCGCGACGATCGTGCCGGCGTCCTTGATACCGGTGACATGCTGGATCGCACCGGAGATGCCGAAGCACATGTACAGGTCCGGCGCGATGATCTTGCCGGTCTGGCCAACCTGCATGTCGTTCGGCACGAAGCCGGCATCGACCGCGGCGCGCGAGGCACCGACTGCAGCACCAAGCTTGTCGGCAAAGCGGTAGATGATGTCGAAGTTCTCCTTGCTGCCGACACCACGGCCACCGGAAATCACCACCGGCGCCGACTGCAGGTCCGGGCGATCGCTCTTCGAGGCTTCAAGCTTCACGAAGCGGGTGTGCGAGGGCAGTTCGACATCCAGCTCGCGCTTGTCGATGGAAGCGACGGCTTCGCCCGCCGGTGCGGGCTGCCAGGAGGCGACGCGCACGGTGCCGCAGATCTTCTGGCCATCAGGCACCTTTACCGTCGTCAGCACGTTACCGGCGTAAATCGGGCGCTGGAATTCGCGCTCACCGGCGACATCCATGATGTCGGACACCTGCGGGACGCCCATGAGGGCTGCAGCGCGCGGCATCACGTCCTTGCCGAAGGTGGTCGACGGCATCAGCACGGCGTCGTAATCCTCGGCGAGCTTTGCAATCTGCGGCGCCAGAACGGCGGCCAGCGGATTGGCATTCTCGGCACGTTCGACGGCGATGACGTTTTTCACGCCATCGAGTGCCGCAGCCTTTTCGGCGACCGCATCGACACTGTCACTGAAGATGGCGATGTCCACGTCACCCAGGCGGGCGGCGCAGGTGAGGGACTTTGCCGTTGACGGGTTCAGCTTGCCATTGGCATGTTCGGCAATCAGCAGGACCTTCATCAGAGCACCCCCTTGTTCTTCATCGCTTCGACCAGTTCCTCGACGGATTCGACCTTCTTGCCACCTTCGCGCTTCGGCGGCGGCGCGTAACCGGTGTTCTCCAGCGCGGGCGGCATCTCGACGCCGAGGTCAGCCAGCGGCTTCACGTCGAGCGGTTTCTTCTTCGCCTTCATGATGTCCGGCATCTTCACGAAGCGCGGCTCGTTCAGGCGCAGGTCGGTGGTGATGATGGCAGGCAGGTCAACCTCGATGACTTCGAGGCCTTCATCCACTTCGCGCGTCACCGTTGCCTTGCCATTGGCCAGCTCGACCTTCGAGCCGAAGGTGGCCTGCGGCAGGTTGGAAATGGCAGCGAGCATCTGGCCGGTCTGGTTGCAGTCATCATCGATGGCCTGCTTGCCCATGATGACCAGGTCCGTGCCTTCTTCCTCGCGGATCTTCTGCAGGATTCGCGCGGCACCCAGCGGCTGCACGGCGTCGTCGGTCTCGACGAGGATGCCGCGATCGGCACCCATCGCCAGCGCATTGCGGATCTGTTGCTCGCAGACCTTCGCACCGATGGAAACGACGATGACTTCCTCGGCGTCACCGCGCTCCTTGATACGCAGCGCTTCCTCGACGGCAATTTCGTCGAACGGGTTGATGCTCATCTTCACGCCATCAGTCTGCACGCCCGAATTGTCGCGCTTGAGCTGCACGCGGACGTTGTAGTCGATGACACGCTTGATCGGGACAAGAATTTTCATTCTCTATTCCTTTTCGCGAAGTATTCAGAGATTTTGATAGTTGGGGCCCGAACCGCCTTCCGGCGTCGTCCAGGTAATGATTTCGTAGGGATCCTTGATGTCGCAGGCCTTGCAGTGCACGCAGTTCGCGGCATTGACCTGCATCCGGCGTTCGCCATCCGTCTCGACGATTTCATACACGCCGGCAGGGCAGAAGCGCTCGCAAGGATTACCGTATTCCTCGGTGCAGCGATCGATGCAGATATCAGTGTCGGATATCTTCAGGTGCGGTGGCTGCGATTCATCGTGTTCCGTCGCCGCGAAATACACCGAAGCCAGGCGATCCTTCGGCGGCAGGTCGCGCTCGCCAATGTGCTGCGGCACATCGCCGGCCTCGTCGAGCTTCTGCAGCTTCTTCCAGTCCGGCTTGCCGTGCTTCAGCGTCCATGGCGCGAGACCCATGGTCACGGTTTCAAATGCGGCGTTGACCAGGCCAAACCACATGCCTTTCTTGAAGCCCGGTGCGATATTGCGCACCTTCTTCAGTTCCTTCGCGGCATCGGACTTGCGGAAGGCGGCGTCCCAGCCACTGGATTCAGCAGTTGCGATGTAGTGGTCGGCGGCGAGCATGCCGCTCTTCAGCGCCATGTGCACGCCCTTGATCTTGGCAAAGTTCAGCGTGCCGGCGGCATCGCCGATCAGCATTGCACCGGGGATGTCCATCTTGGGCAGCGACTGCAGGCCGCCCTTTACGACGGTACGCGCCCCGGACGACACGATCTCGCCGCCTTCCAGCAGCTGCTTCACGCTGGGGTGGTGCTTGAACTGCTGGAACGCCTCGAACGGCTTGAATTCCGGATGTTCGTAATCCAGCCCGACGATGAAACCGACGTACACGCGGTCTTCGTCGAGGTGATAGAGGAAGGAGCCGCCATAAGTGCCGGATTGCAGCGGCCAGCCGAGCGTGTGCTCGATGCGACCGGGTTTCACGCGGCCTTCCGGCAGCTGCCAGAGCTCCTTGAAGCCAAGGCCGTAGGTCTGCGGTTCGGCATCCTTGTCCAGTTCGAATTCACGAATCAGTTGCTTCGATACCGAGCCGCGGCAACCCTCTGCCAGCACGGTCAGCTTCGCGTGAATATCGACGCCGGGTGCGTAATTCGGGCCCGGCTTTTCGCCGAACTGGCTGTCCTTTTCCAGGCCCATGTCACCACAGCGGACACCGATGACCTTGCCGTCCTCGATGAGTGCTTCGGCGGCGGGGAAACCGGGAAATACGTCAATTTCCAGCGCTTCGGCCTGTTCGGCGAGGCGCTGGCACAACGAGCCCAGCGACACGATCACGTTGCCGTGGTTGTTCTGCTGCGGCGGGGTAGGGAGCTTGCGGCGACCGGTTTCGGTCAGCAGCGCAAATTCGTCTTCTGTCGCATCCACGCAGATCGACGGCGGGTTGTCGCGCCATTCCGGCCACAGCTCATCCAGAGGGCCTGGTTCCAGGACACAGCCGGAAAGAATGTTGGCGCCGATCTCGGATCCCTTCTCGAGCAGGCAGATGGCCAGCTCGGGGTTCTTTTTCTTGAGGCGAATCGCGCAGGAAAGCCCGGCAGGGCCGCCCCCCACGACCACCACGTCGTACTGCATTACGTCGCGTTCCGTCATGCGTGCTCCGCGTCTGGCTGGCGCCCCCTGATCTACCGGCTGCCAGCGGTGGATGGTGCGATGCATAAAGCCACAGCCCCCGAATCGGGGGCTGCCGGCCGGCCCTTCCTGAAAAGGGCAGAATCAGCCCCCTATGATAACGAAAAGCGGGCGGTCGTGCTTTCGCACGCCGCCCGCCAACGACCAGGCCGTGAGCCGGGTATTTAGGCTGCATGCGAATCGCGCCGTCGAGGCGGATGCATTCACCGTTCAGCATGGTGTTCTCGGCGATCGAGGCCACCAGCGTGGCGTACTCTTCCGGCTTGCCGAGGCGCGACGGGAACGGCACCTGGGCACCGAGGGATTCCTGAACTTCCGGCGGCATGCCTTCCATCATCGGGGTCCAGAAGATGCCCGGCGCAATGGTCATCACGCGCACACCGATGCGCGAGAATTCGCGCGCCAGCGGCAGGGCCATCGCGGCCACACCGCCCTTGGAAGCGGAGTAGGCAGCCTGGCCGATCTGGCCTTCGAAGGCAGCGACCGATGCCGTGTTCACGATAAGGCCACGCTCGCCGTCTTCACCGGCTTCGTTCTCGCCCATGGCTTCGGCGGCAGCCTTGTTCAGGTTGAACGTGCCGACCAGGTTCACGTTGATGACCTTGCTGAAGAAGTCCGAGGGCATCGGGCCTTCCTTGCCCAGCGCGCGCTTCGCGCCGAGCACACCGGCGCAGGAAACGGCGAGGTTCAGGCCGCCAAAGGCGTCCTTGGCCTGCTTGACCGCAGCATTGACTTCGCCTTCGTTCGAGACATCGGTCTTGATGAAGATGGCGCGGTCGCCGAGCTTCTCGGCAGCTGCCTTGCCCGCTTCTTCGTTGATGTCGAGCATGGCCACCTGGCCGCCCGCGGCGATCACCTTTTCAGCAACGGCATTACCGAGGCCGGAGACACCACCGGAAACGATGGCCTTGATGTTCTTGTCGAATTTCATGCAGTTCTCCCTTGCGGGTGGATTGGTTTACGGAATTCGGGCGGCCGCCGCCAGGCAATGACGAGGCTACGGCCGGCGCGTGAATTATACGGAATACTGCTCCCGGACTCAGGTCTTGCAGAAGCTTCAGCGGTCGCGACGAATCGCTCGATCGGCCAGTTCGTGTAGCAGCGCGGCTCGCCCGCCGAAGCCTTCCAGTGCGTCGAGTGCCTCGGCATGCAGTGCATCCAGGCGTTCGCGCGAGGCCTCGATGCCGAGCAGGGCTGGGAATGTCGCCTTGCCGAGTGCAATATCCGAGCCCTGCGGCTTGCCGAGCGTCTGCGTGTCGCCCTCGATATCGAGCAGGTCGTCGCGGACCTGGAAGGCCAGGCCGATGCAGTCGCCGAAGCGGGAAAGCCGGTCGCGTGTCGCCGCGTCCACCAGTGGTGAGGCTTCCGCACCAAGCAGGACCGACGCGCGAATCAGCCGGCCCGTCTTCAGCGCGTGGATGTTTTCGAGTTCGGCGAGGGATATCTTGCGGTTCTCGGCGGCAAGATCCAGGGCCTGGCCTCCCGTCATGCCTGCGGCCCCACCGGCCGTGGCGAGGGTGGCGACCATGCGGTTGCGGGTGCGGGCGTCGCCGAGCGCCGGATCCGTGGCCAGAATGTCAAAGGCCAGCATCTGCAGTGCATCCCCGACCAGGATGGCGGTGGCCTCGTCGAAGGCACGGTGCGTTGTCGGCTTGCCCCGGCGCAGGTCGTCGTCGTCCATTGCCGGCAGGTCGTCATGCACAAGCGAATAGGAGTGGATCATTTCCACAGCGGCGGCGGCAGCGTCTAGCCGGCCGGGTGCAATGCCGAAGAGCTCACCCGTCGCATAGACGAGCAAGGGGCGCAGTCGCTTGCCGCCGTTCAGAACGCTGTAGCGCATCGCCTCGTGCAGTCTCGACACATCCCCGCTGGGCGACGGCAGGCGCGCATCCAGGGCGCGCTCGCAACGTTCGCGAAGCTGTTCGATGCGGTACTCGAGATCCATGCCGACTCCGTGATGCGATCGAAAGACGCGCAGTGTAGCGCCTGCCACGCTGTTCTGCACTGCGCTAGAATTGCGGTTTCGCCTGATAACCCTGGAATTCCAATGTCGAGCCCGTCCGAAAAGACCGTGACCGCCCGTGCCAACGCGAACATCGCGCTGGTGAAGTACTGGGGCAAGCGAAGTGGTGACCCTGGCCGCAACCTGCCCGCTGTAGGTTCCTTCTCGATCACGCTGGATGGCCTCTCCACCAGCACGAGCGTGACACTGGATCCGACCCGCGCTGCCGATGAATTCCTGCGTGATGGTGAGCCGCGGCCGCACGAGGCGGCCCGCGTCGTCGGATTCATGGATCGGGTAAGGCAGCTTGCAGGCAGCAAGACGTCAGCGCGGATCGATACGGCGAATTCCTTCCCGACCGGGGCGGGGCTGGCATCCAGCGCGTCCGGTTTCGCGGCTTTGGCGAAGGCGGCAGCCACCGCCTACGGCCTGGAGCTGGACGACCGCGAGCTCTCCATGCTCGCGCGGGACGGTTCCGGTTCGGCCGCGCGCTCTATCTTCGGTGGCTACGTGCGCTGGCACCGGGGCGATGCAGCAGATGGCAGCGACAGTTTTGCCGAGCCTGTATTCGGGCCCGGTCACTGGCCGCTGCGCGTCCTCGTAGCGGTGACCGATGAAGCAGCCAAGGCGACGGGTTCCACCGACGGTATGCGGCTCACGCAGGAAACCTCGCCGTATTTCGAACGCTGGGTGGCAGATCAGCCAGCCGACCTTGCCGA
>JAWWBT010000094.1:0-9434 GCA_033720815.1 Gammaproteobacteria bacterium
TTCGTAATCAGTAGGTCCGCAGTTCGAATCTGCGTTCCGGCACCACATCGGAAAAGGCCGCGCTTTGCGCGGCCTTTTTTTTTGCGCTTTGTCGCCCCTGGCAGCTGTTCTAGTCTTCTCCTATGCCAACCATTTCCTGGCCCGAGGCTCGTTGTGAGCAATGACGTCATTCCTTGCCAGCTTTTCGATCTCCCGGCGCAATGTGTTACGGATCACCGGGATGTTTTCCAGGCGATTGCTGTCATCACCGTCTCTCCGGGCGGCCGTTCATTTTCATGGCGCACCGGCTCGAGTTCGGTGGTGGGTCGCGTCAATTTTTCACACTCATTCAGGTGAGAACATTGTGGCCGAGGCGTGGCAGCGCACAAAGGAACCAGCTCGTCGATGGTTGTGCCGGCAACCGGCGCGGGGATTGTCCGTAATGAAGGTGTCGCAGAACAATCAGTCCAGTAATGAAATAGCCTGGGAAAATCTCTCGATATTTCGAGGGGTTATGCTCCGGATCGACTGGCTCGAATCTCGAACAGGTGGTCATCGCAGGGCGATCCTGGAGCAAAATGGCCTGCTTGACCAAGCCGGAGAGTGGGTTTCGTCATGAACGATCTGTCAGAAAAAGCTGACATCCTGTCAGTCGTGCGCACTATTCCCTACGGAATGGTTATGTCTTATGGTGAAGTCGCACGTCGCGCGGGTTTTCCGGGCAGGGCGCGCTGGGTCGGTAAGATCCTGCGTGATGCAGATGATGGGGATCTGCCCTGGCACCGGGTGCTGCGTGCCGATGGACGTCCCGGCCTACCGCAAGGGTCGCCGGGCTGGAATGAGCAGCGGAATCGCCTGCTGCAAGAGGGGGTTACTTTTTCAAATGGTCGGGTTCCGCGAGAATTCTTCGCACGCGTCGTGCCCGATCTCGATGCCGCGCTGTGGGGGCCAACCGAAGGCCCGGACTCTTCGTGACGTTTCGTCACAATCTTTGTTCTGCGTTGACGGCGCGGCTGGGCTACGATTATTTCCTGTAATGCATATGCATGTATTTCGCTAACCGACTGTTCCGCAGTCAATGAGAGGGTGTGTCAATGAATAACCAAAAATTGCTGTCCCTGGTTTCCGCCATGTTCCTGGTTGTCATGCTGGGTGCCTGCGCCAGTGGCAAGACCGAAGTTGAAAGCGACATGGGCATCGACGATGCACCGGACTGGGTAAACGAGGGCTACCAGGCCCTGGACAATCGTGAAGGCCGCATGATCCACGGTGTGGGTTCGGCGCCGAAGATGACCGATATGGCATTGCAGCGTTCGACGGCCGATGACCGTGCCCGTGCCGAAGTGGCCCGCGTGCTGTCGACCTTCATGGATGTCGTGGCCAACGATTACCTCGCCACCTCCGGTTACGGCGACAACACCATGGATGAGCAGAGCATTTCTCGCCAGATCGAAGCGGTAACCCGTCTCAACATGTCGGGTGTGGAAATCATCGCCCGCTGGCGCAACCCGGAAAATGGCGCGATCTACAGTCTTGCCGAACTGGACCTGAACCGCGTCGAGCAGATTACGAAGAAGGCCAATGTCATGAACGAAGGCCTCCAGCAGCACTTCCTTACCAAGGGTGAAACCCTGTTTGATGAATTTGTCGAGGAGAACCGTTGATGAAGCGTGACATGAAGATTCTAGGAGCCGCTTTTGCGGTCGTGATGGCTTTCGGCCTGGCCGGTTGTGGCGGTGCGAAGGTGCAGCGTGTCGATGCGGGTTCCACTACTGATGTGAGCGGTAAGTGGAATGACACGGATTCGCGCCTCGTCTCGGAAGAAATGATCTCCGACATGCTGTCGCGCCCGTGGATCGAGCGCCATCGTGCAGAAGAGGGCGACATGCCGACGGTTATCGTTGGTCGTATCCGCAACCTCAGCCACGAGTTCATCAACACCCAGACCTTCACCAACGACATCGAGCGCGAACTGGTGAATTCCGGTCGCGTCGAGTTCGTGGCAGATCGAACCGAGCGTACGGATGTGCGTGATGAGCGCGCTGACCAGGACATCAATGCGCGTGAAGATTCGCGTAACGCGATGGGTCAGGAAGAGGGTGCCGATTTCATGCTGTCCGGCAGTATCAACACCATCGTTGATGCGGCAGGTGATCGCCAGGTTGTTTTCTACCAGGTCGACCTGGAGCTCATCAGCATGAAGGACAACCGCAAGGTCTGGCTGGGCCAGAAGAAAATCAAGAAAGATATCGAGCGATCCGGTTTCCGCTTCTGAGCGGGCACGGCGCATGACCATTTTCCGGGGCGCGGCTGCGCCCTGCGGGGAGCACTGAACCATGTTTTATTCGAACAAGAAATCTATTGGAGCACTGGTTTTACTCGGCGTGTTTGTCATGGGTCTTTCCGGCTGCGCGTCCACTGGCGTGTGGCTACGTGATGTCGAGCAACCGTTGAAGTTCAACCAGCCTGCAGCGGCGCTGCAGACGCTGGAAGTGCAGCAGATCCAGGAAGACGATCCGGCGTTGTACCTGATTCACCGCGGCATGCTGTTGCGCATGGCGGGTGATATCGATGGCAGCATCGCGGCTTTCGAGGCAGCCAAGCCGCTGATCACTTTCCAGGAAGCGACCAGCATTTCCGAGCTGGCTTCGAACCTGACCCTGTCCGAGGGATCGGGTAATTACCAGCCTCCGGCCTTCGAGCAGGTGCAGTTGCATTTCTACCAGGCACTGAATCGACTCGACAAGGGCAACTGGGAAGCTGCCCGCATCGAGGCGGCACAGATTGATGTGCTGTTGGAGCGGCGCTGGGAAGGTAACGCACCCTTCGGTGGCGATGCAGCTGCACGCTACCTCACTGGTGTGATCTACGAAGGCAATGACGAATTCGATAATGCGATGGTCGCTTATCGCAAGGCCATGCAGGCCTACGAGGCGAACGGTACCGTTGGCATGCCGAAGGACCTGAAGCTGCGCCTTCTTTACCTCACCGAGCGAAACGGGCTCTATAACGAGCACGACCAGTACAAGTCGCAGTTTGGCGCGACGCTGGCTCGCGAAGCAGAACTGCTTGGTGAAAAGCTGCGTGATGGCCACGGCGAGGTTGTTCTCGTCGCCAGCACGGGCCTGGTGGCGTACCGCTACGAGAATTCACTGATGGAACAGGACCCGATGTCGGGCCGTGTTTATCGAATCTCGCTGCCCGGTATTGCGGAGCAGGCTGATGTCATTGGTCGCGTGCAGCTGCACAAGAGCGAGAACCAGCGACTCACGAAGACGGCCGCTGTTTCCGAACCGCTGGAAGACCTGAGCGTGGTTGCCGAGCGTACCCTGGATGACGAGATGCCCGGGCTGTTGGCCAAGGCAATTGCGCGTAACGTGGCCAAGAATGCTGCCGCAAACGAAATTGGTGAACAGAACGCGATCCTGGGCCTCTTTGCCAACCTGGCATCTGCAGCCAGTGAATCGGCTGACGTCAGGTCCTGGAGCACGTTGCCGTCGAGAATCCAGGTCGCTCGCATGGTTGTGCCGGCCGGTGACCATTCCGACATGTACATCGAGTACTACAATGCTGGCAGCGGCTTCATCGGCCGGGAAACGCTCGGCAGCGTGAAGGTCCGTGCCGGCATGCCGACCGTTATAGGTATTCACCGTTCAGGACTCTGATCAAGCAAATCGAACTGCCAGAAGGAGCACAATATGCGCTTAGCAACGTTCTTCCTTGCCACCACGATGCTGGCCCTTGCGGGCTGCGCCGCGGGTGGTGACAAGAAGGATTCGCAGCCCGAGTGGGTGGATGGTGTCAGCGAGCAATATCCGCGTAACGCCTATTTCACCGGTGTCGGCATTGCCGACCAGCTTGGCAATGCCCGGGATCGTGCCCGTGCAGAGGTTGCGAAGATCTTTCGAGTCACGATTAACGAGCGCGCCAGCGACATGCGCTCCTTCAGCCAGTCCGGCGCCGCCAGCAGTTACGAGCAGGAAATCCAGCGTAACCTGATGACCCGCACCGACCAGGTGCTGGAAGGGGTCCAGATTGCCGATACCTGGCAGGATTCCATGGGCCGCATCTATGCGCTGGCTATCCTGGATCGTGCCCGGGCTGCGATGCGACTGCGTACCGACATCAACGGTCTCGACCGTGCTGCACAGTCGATGATGCAGCGGGCCCGTTCAAGCAACGACCCGTTCCTCAAGGCCAAGCTGGCAATGGATATCGTTGAAAACCAGCGTGAGCGTGCCGCCTTGCAGTCCATGTTGCAGGCTGTCGACGCGACGGGTCGCGGTATCCCGCCGCAATGGTCGCTGGCAGAGCTTGAAGCTGACTTGCAGACCACGCTATCCCGCATCGAACTGAAGGCCGAAGGTGAGCAGCCGTGGCAGGACATGCTGGCGGGTACCCTGTCGGATGTCGGCTTTACGGTTGTGGAAAGCGGCCCGTTCGTCACGCGCCTGAGCGTGGATATTGTCGAGATGCCGAAGCGTGGCCAGTGGTTCTGGCGTCGTGCGGTTGCCGTGCTGGATATCAACCGGGGTGGTGAGTCACTCGGCCAGCATCGCTGGGAATTCAAGGAATCGGCTACGGATGTCGGTACCGTGGAATTCCGTCTGCGCGAGGCGATTGCCAAGAAGCTTGACGAAGAGGTTCGTGGTGCGGTGCTGGATACCATCCGCGACTAAGTCGAACCCTCGACGTTGCACCATCAAGAAGCCCGGCAAAAGCCGGGCTTTTTCTTGCCGGTCAAGTGGATCCTCAGCTTTCCTCAAAGCAGTGGATCCAGGGCTGTCCCTCGGCGTCCTCGCGCATCTCGCAACGGTAGTCCTCCAGCCTTAGCGGCCTGTATGCCTCGTTGCTGCGGCGGGGCAGGTTGGCGGGTTCCATTGTCGCCTGTTGCTGGCGGCTCATTTCGAGTTCCATCCACTGCTCGCGGAGTCGCCTGTCGTGCAGGTCCAGGCGGCACTCCACGTAAGCCTCCCCCGGAAAGTCATATCCCCGTTCCACGCATGCCGAATGTTCGGCCCGGGCCGTATCGACCTGGCGCTGCCTTTCGAAATCACGAAGCCACTGGCATCCGCCCAGCGAAACCGCCACGACCAATGCCGTCACCAACATGCGGGATATTTGTAAACATGTGTCGATTCGCATCGAACTCATCACCTGAATGGATTAATGGGCACTATGAAAGTGCTGTTTTTTAAAGAATATTCTAGGTGTGCGGCAACCACAAACTGGTGCCGGAAGGACGGCCACAAGGCCGGCCGGGGAAGGAGGGCGTTTGTGCCGATCGCTACAGTAAACAATCCACAGGTCAATGATCCGGGTATTGACCAGCAGGTGCTGGCCGAACGGGTCAATCTCCTATTTGCCGGCGCTCGTGGACTCAGTTTCTTCTCCCTGCTCCTTGCTGCACTGATTGCCAGCGTGTTCTACCTGCAGGGTCGGGACCTCATGCCTGTTTACTGGGCAGCGGCGCTCTTCACTGTGCTTGTCGTCTACCTGCTCCTCAATTCAGGTTTCCAGCGCAAGCAGTTGTTCGCTGACGCGGGTCCGACCTGGCTGCGCCGCTTCCGCGTCGCGACACTGCTACAGGGTCTCGCCTGGGGCGCAGGTGCTGTCCTGCTGTTCGGTGCCGGAAACGAGTTTCACCAGCTGCTGCTCGGCTTTTCACTGTTTGGCGGCTGCGCACTCGCACTTTCACCCCTCTCGCACGATACGAAGAGTTACCTTGCGCTGGTCTTGCCCGTCTTTGCCGGGGTCATGAGCGGTATCGTCTTGACCGGCGGCGAGTACCTGCCCCTGGCGCTGTTGTCCACGCTCGGCCTGCTGGTGCCGCTGCTGGTGCTTGCAAGGCGCGAAGAAAGGGAATCAATTGCGGCGCTTCGCGCTCGATTCGCCTATGCCGAAATGGCTGAGGAATTCGACCAGGAAGTCACGACACGCCTGCGCGCCGAAGACTCCCTGCTGAAAGGAGAGCAGCGTGGCCAGCGTCAGAGCTATGCGCTGCTTGAGCTCGCGCGCGAAGAGGCAATCATCTCGGGTGATATCCCGCGAGCCCTGACGGTCATCACCGAAAAGGCGGCAAAGGCCATCGAATGCAATCGTGTCAGCGTGTGGTTATGCGATGAAGACTTCAATGAATTTCGCTGCGCGCATGTCTTTGACAAGGGTTACCACGACGAGGATCCCTCGCATCGCGTACTGACGGGGCCACACGCACACCATTATCGCCGGATAGAAAAGAGCCGCACGATCGCCATCAGTGACACGCGCCGCGATCGCCGGCTGCTGGATTTCTGGGAAACCTACATTGCGCCTTTCCGCACCGGTGCAATTCTTGCTGCACCCTTCAGGTACAACGGCAAGGTTTCGGGCCTGATCGTGCACGAGCATATTGGCCGCTCACGCAACTGGATCCTGGACGAACGCATGTTTGCCAGCTCCCTTGCCGACTTCGTTGCGTTGACGCTTTCCGCGGCAGGGCGCCAGCAGGTGCAGGAGCAACTGCGACACCTGGCCAATTTCGATCGTCTCACGGGGCTGCCGAACCGCGTCATGTTCCATGATCGCCTTGTGCATGCCTTGAAGAAGGCTGAGCGATTCGACCGGAAGATAGCCTTGCTGTTTGTTGACCTCGATCGATTCAAGAGCATCAACGATTCACTGGGTCACCAGATGGGTGACCGCGTGCTGCGCCGTACGGCCAAGCGTCTCGTTCGCTGCGTGCGCGGTTGCGATACCGTGACGCGCCTGGGTGGCGACGAATTCACCGTAATCCTCGAGGAAATCGAGGATACACAGACCGTGATCACGGTCGCCGAGCGCATCATCGAGACATTGGGTGATCCGCTTTACCTCGATGATTACGACCTGCACCTCACGGCGAGTATCGGTATTGCCATGTTCCCGGAGGACGGCAAGGATGCGGAGACCCTGCTACAGAATGCAGACACCGCGATGTACCGATCGAAGAAGGATGGTCGCAACCGGCTGCAGTTCTTCACGGAAGACATGCATGACCAGGCGCTGGAAAAACTCGATCGCGAGCGCGAGATCCGTCATGCAATAGAGAACGAGGAATTCGAGCTCTATTTCCAGCCCCAGCTCGATCTTCGCACCGGGCGCAACGTCGGCTTCGAGGCCCTCGTGCGCTGGAACCATCCGGAGCGTGGCTTTGTCATGCCGGGAGAATTCATCGCACTGGCTGAGGAGTCCGGTCTCATTGCACGCCTGGGTGAATGGGTAATGCGGGAAGGCTGCCGGCAGGCAAAGTCGTGGTATGACGAATTCGGTGATGATTTCCACATCGCCGTGAATCTCTCGGCAGCGCAGTTCATTGCGCAGAGCATTCCCGATCTCGTGGCCGACGCGCTGAAGGAAAGTGGCCTGCCTCCCGAGCTCCTGCTGCTGGAAATTACAGAGAGCCTGGCGGTGGGCGAGGGCGTCGAGACCCTGAGGTTGCTGCAGGACCTGAAGAAACTGGGCTGTCGTCTCGCGCTGGATGATTTCGGTACCGGGTCGTCGTCGCTCAGTTACCTGAAGAGCTTCCCGGTGGACATCATCAAGATCGACCGCTCGTTTGTCAGTGATCTCAACGGTGACGCGCATGACGCGGCGATTGCGAGGGCCACGATCGGGCTCGCGCAGTCACTGGGCCTTGATGTCATTGCCGAAGGTGTGGAAACGCAGCAGCAACTGGACTGGTTGCTCGGGGAGGGTTGCGGCATCGTGCAGGGTTTCCTCTTCAGCGAGCCCTTGGCGGCGGAAGCCTGCTGGAGCTGGCTGGATAATCCGCAGCGCATGCCGCCGCTCGAGGCACGGCTGGTCGCAGCCACTGGTAGCAATCGGCCAAACTGAATTCGTACCTGGTTGCGCAAGAAAAACGGGCTCCCTGGGGAGCCCGTTTCTTCATCCAAGCGAGCGTGCCTGTCAGCTGGCGCGCAGGCTTTCTTCCTCAACCACCGAGTCGGGCAGGTCCTTGCTCGGGGCAAAGTATTCTGCCGGGAACTCGTCGGTGAGAATGGCGTCGACCAGCGCGGCGTGCCCTTCGCGCACCGTCTGCGCTTCGGTTTCGCTGACCACGCCTTCCTTGACGCCACGTTCCAGGGCCTCTTCCAGGTTGTTCGGGTTGAGGCGGAGCTTGAGCGCCTTTTCGAGCTTCGACTCGATCGGCTCGGAGGCCAGCACCTTGTCGAGTGCGACTTCCATGCGGCCGACCGGGTCTTCCGGATCGCGGTTCCAGTAGGCACCACGCGTCAGGCGATCACGTGCTTCGGACGGTGTCAGCAGTAGCTTCGCCAGCTTGTGGCCGAGGCGATCATCCGGACGCTTGTACGGGCGACCGAACGGCAGCACGACCAGTTTCAGCAGCGGTGCCAGGATGCGCGACGGATAGTTGGCCACGATGCCTTCCATCGCTTCCTGCATTTCGAAGAGCGAATCCTGCAGGGCCCACTCGGCGAGCGGCAGGTCGTCTGCCGGGCGGCCGGTATCTTCGAAGGTCTTGAGGACCGTGGACGCCATGTACAGGTGGCTCAGCACGTCGCCGAAGCGAGCCGACAGCTTTTCCTTGCGCTTCAGTTCGCCACCGAGCAACAGCAGGGTCACATCGGCAAGGAAGGTGAAGGCTGCGCTCATGCGCGTCAGCTGGCGGTAGTACTTCGTCAACGGGCCGGCCGACGGCGCGGAAACGAATCTCGCACCGGTGATGCCGGTCACCAGCGAACGCACGGCGTTCGAGATGGTGAAGCCGATATGGCTGAACAGCGCCTTGTCGAATTCCTTCTGCGCGGTTTCCGCGTTGTCATCATGTGCTGCCTGCAGCTCGCGCAGCAGGTACGGATGGCAGCGGATGGCGCCCTGGCCGAAGATGATCATCGAGCGGGTCAGGATGTTTGCACCCTCTACCGTGATCGAGATCGGCACGCCCTGGTAGGCGCGACCAAGGTAGTTGCGCGGACCAAGGATGACACCACGGCCGGCATGCACGTCCATCGCATCATCCAGCACCTGGCGCATGCCTTCGGTGGAGTGATACTTCAGGATGGCCGACAGCACCGACGGCTTGTTGCCGGCGTCGATGGCGGCAGCCGTCACACGCCGTGCAGCATCGAGGCGGTAGGTGATCCCCGCGATACGCGTCATCGCTTCCTCGATACCCTCGAACTTGCCGATCGGCGTGCGGAACTGCTTGCGGATGCGCGCATAGGCGCCCGTCATGCGCGAGGCCAGCTTGCCTGCGCCGGTGCCCAGCGCCGGCAGCGAGATGGCACGACCGGCGGACAGGCAGTGCATCAGCATCTTCCAGCCCTGGCCGATGTATTCCTCGCCACCGATAAGCATGTCCATCGGGATGAAGACGTCCCTGCCGCGCGTGGTGCCGTTCATGAACATCGCGTTCAGCGGGTTCGCGCGGTTGCCGACCTCGACGCCTTCGAGGTCGGCCGGCACCATCGCAA
>JAWWBT010000095.1:0-9426 GCA_033720815.1 Gammaproteobacteria bacterium
ACCTTGCCGTTTTCATCGAGTTCATCGACGACCAGGTGAAGCGACAGGATTTCCTCCTGCTGGCCGCGGAACATCGCCAGTGCGCGGTGCGACGGGATCTTCTGCAGCGGCTCGATGGCGTCGTGGTAGTCGGAGAACTTCGCGGCGAAGTCTTCCTTGTCCTTGTCGAGCCCCGTGCGCAGCTTCGACTGCAGGCGGCCATTACCCCACGCGAAGTCACGCAGCTTGCCGTTGAGGTCCGCATCCTCGGCGAATTCTTCCATCAGGATCTGGCGTGCGCCTTCGAGCGCCGCAGTGGCGTCGTCCACGCCCTTGTCGGCATCGACGAACTGCTGGGCGAATTCTTCGGGTGATTGCGTCGGATCTTCGAACAGCCCATGCGCCAGCGGTTCGAGCCCGGCTTCGCGCGCAATCTGTGCCTTGGTCCGGCGCTTCTTCACGTAGGGGCGATAGAGGTCTTCGAGCCGGGTCTTGGTGTCGGCGGCTTCGATCTCCTTGCGAAGCTCGTCGGTCAGCTTGCCCTGTTCGTCGATGGACGCAATGACGGTCGCACGGCGGTCTTCCAGCTCGCGGTGGTAGCGCAGCCGTTCTTCGAGCTGGCGCAGTTGCGCGTCGTCCAGCCCTCCGGTCGCTTCCTTGCGGTAGCGCGCGATGAAGGGAACGGTCGCGCCGGAATCCAGCAGTTCCATGGCGGCTGTGACCTGGCGCGATTGCACCGCGAGTTCATCGGTGAGGCGGGAGATGATGCGTTGTTCCGTCATGCGTGTCTCTCTGGCGAGAATGGAAAGGCCTGAATTATACGGATCAGGCGATGGGGCGAAATCTTGTAACGCTTCGTCACAGTTGTTAGGGGCAGGCTGCGAGGACAGTTCCGGCGGGCTGGGGTATAGTCTGGCCGAGTGTCCAGCCACGGCGTTTCGGGGGACCCTGGTGCTGCATCGTTCGGCCCTGCTATTGGGCCTTTTCATTACAGTATTTTCCTTGCCTGTTCTGGCGGTCGAGCCGGAGCAGCTCGTGTTCGATCGCATGACAACCAGCGATGGCCTGTCGATTTCCGCCGTGGATACGATTGCCCAGGGCCCGCTGGGTTTCCTCTGGGTTGGCACGCAGGACGGCCTGAACCGTTACGATGGCTATGAGTTCCGCGTGTTTCGCCATGAACCTGGCGACCCGTCGTCCGTTCCCGATAATTTCATCCGCGCCCTGCACCTGGATGCCGAAGGGCGCCTCTGGGTCGGTACAGCGGACGGCCTGGCCCGCTATGTACCGGCGACGGAATCCTTCGACCCCATCGAGCTGCCACCGGAACACCGTTACGTGGAAGACATCCACTCCGATGGCATTGGCCGCCTGTGGGTCGCAACCCGCAACGGCCTGTGGCGCGTCGATCCGGAGTCGGGTGACAGGGAGCTGTTCCTGCCCGGGGATTCCGGCCTTGCCGATGCCTACGTGCGCAGCGTGCTGGTGGATAGCGAGGGGGTGACCTGGGCTGGTACCGCCAGCGGGATGCAGATGTATTCGGCACGCGATGGCCGCTTCATGGCACCGCCGGTAGCGGTATGGCCGGAGGCGCTGGAACAAACGCGCATCAACGACATCTTCGAGGACAACCGCTCGCACCTGTGGATTGCCACCCGTGATGCAGGCCTTTACCTGCTTGCGCCGCATCGGCGTTCGGTTCACCAGTGGCGGCATGACCCGGAAGACCCGGAATCGCTGCCGGATGATGAAGTGCTGGCGGTAACCCAGGATCACGACGGCACCATATGGGTCGGAACCTGGGGCGGTGGCCTCTCGCGCCTGGTTGGCATGCGAGAAGGGTTCGAGACATTCCGCTTTGATCCTGCACAGCCCGACAGCATCGCGGGCGACCTCGTGCGCAGCCTGCATGTGGATGCCGATGGCAACCTCTGGATCGGTACGCATGACCTCGGCATGTCACGACTGAATCGTGCGCGGTCGCGTTTCGGTCGCATCGGCGTGAACCCCGGCAGCAAGGTGTCCCTGGGCTCGCCCGGTGTCTTCTCGATTCTCAGGGATTCCGCTGACCGGCTCTGGGTCGGCACGGTCGATGGCCTTGATCGTTTCAGCGTCGGGCTGGCGTCGGTGCAGCGCTTCCACCCGGACAACAACAGGATCGGGGATGGTTTCGTGCTCGCCCTGCTCGAGGATTCGGCAGGTCGGATCTGGGCTGGAACGCGGGAAGGGGGGCTGTGCCGCTTCAGGCCCGCACGCGACTCCTTCGATTGCCTCGACGCGACGCCGGGTTTGCGTGCCCTGCGCGATGCCGGCGTGGTCATTCTTGCCGAGGCGCCTGGGCAACGGCTATGGATCGGGACGCGGGATGATGGACTGCGTCTCTATGACCCGGCGACAGGCGACATGCAGGCGTGGCGTCATGACGCAGGTGATGCGCAGTCGCTCAGCCACGACATGATCTCCGGCATCCATACGGATAGAGCAGGTCGTGTCTGGGTGCTTACTTTCGGCGGTGGCCTGAACCGCATGCACCTGGACGGCAGTGGCTTCGAGCACTGGAAGCATGAGCCGGAAAACACCGCCAGCCTGCTCGCGAACCGCCTTGCAGGAATTGCGGAATCCGGCGATGGCGACCTGTGGATCGGCTCGGTTGAAGGCCTGAATCGCCTTGACCCGGACACCGGCATCGTCACGACCTGGAGCACCGCGAACGGCTTGCCGAATGACACGCTTTATGCGGTCGAGATCGATGAAGAAGGCTTTGTCTGGCTCAGCAGTAACGGCGGCATTACCCGCTTCGATCGGGAAGCCGGGGAATTCGTGCATTTCACTCGCGAAGATGGCCTGCTGGAAGACGAATACAATGCCTTTGCCAGCTTCCGCGCTACGGATGGCAGGCTGTATTTCGGTGGCACGGATGGTGTGACCTATTTCGATCCGGCGGACGCAGTCATGCCGCTGCCGGCGCCCGATGTCGTGCTGACACGGTTGCTGCTGGCGAACCGACCAGTACCCATCGAGCAGGATGGTGACTCTCCCCTGGAGAAGAGCCTCGCGTTGACGGATCGCCTCGAGCTGGCACACGACGAAGCGATGTTCTCGATCGAGTTCACGGCGCTGGAGTATGTCCAGCCCGGTAGCCTGAGTTTCCAGTATCGCCTCGCCGGCTTTGATGACGCCTGGCTGGAAACCGGTCCGGAGCGCCGGGTAGCGACCTATACGAACCTCGCACCCGGCGATTATCGCTTTGAAGTGCGCGCAGCCTCGCGCACTGGCGGTTGGGGCGCACCGGCAACGCTGGATATCACCCTTCATCCGGCTCCCTGGCTGAGTATTCCGGCGATCCTTGCCTATCTCGCGCTCTTCGCACTGCTGGTGGCATGGTTGCTACGCCAGCACCTGCAGCGACTGCGACTGCTGCGCGAGCACGCGCGTGATCTCGCCGGTAGCGAGCAACGGCTGCAACTCGCCCTTTGGGGTAGCGGCGACTGGCTCTGGGACTGGAATATCCTGACCGGTGATGTGTATTGCGCGGAGCTGGCGCAGGCATTGGGCTTCGAGCCGAAGGAAAGGCGGTCGCTGGAACGTGTCTACCAGCTCATCCATCCGGAAGATCTCGAGAAGGTGCAGCAGCATATCCAGGCCGAGCTTGAAGAGCCTCGTGGCATGGAAATGAGCTTTCGTGTCGGGGAGCGGGACGGCGGGTATCGCTGGCTGCAGTGGCGCGGCAAGGTGGTTTCACGCGACGAGCATGGCAAGCCGACACGCATGACGGGCACCGTCAAGGACGTCACCCGGCAGCGTGAAGCGGAAACGGACCTGAAGCTGGCGGCTCGCGTGCTGGATAACAGCAACGACGCCGTCGCGATCATCGATCTCGATTTCAATTTCATCAAGGTCAACCCGGCATTCACGCGCGTAACCGGTTATGCCGCGGAAGAGGTGATCGGCAAGCCGAGCAGTATCCTGGATTCGGGACGCTATTCGACAGAGTTCAGTAACCACCTTCGCGAAGCCGTGCATGAGCGTGGCGAATGGGAGGGCGAGATCTGGGAACGCCGCAAGAACGGCGATCTGTATCTCTCGAACCTGCACCTGAGTACGGTCACCGACGAAAACGGCAAGAAGACGCACATGGTCGCCGTGTTCTCGGATGTCACGCGTCGTCGCAAGTTCGAGGAAGAGCTCCGATACCTTGCGAATTACGACACGCTCACCGGCCTGCCGAATCGCACGCTATTCATCGAGCGGCTTGCTCACTCGGTGGCAAAGGCGCGACGCCATGACTCCGAGCTTGCGGTGTTCTTCATCGACCTCGACAACTTCAAGCAGGTGAACGATTCGCTGGGCCACGCCATCGGCGACCTGCTGTTGAAACAGGTTGCGGCAAGGCTCGGCAAGGTATTTCACGAGGACGATACCGTTGCCCGGCTTGGTGGCGACGAGTTCACGGTGATCCTCGAGGATGTCGACGGTGAGCAGGGCGCCTCGCGGTACGCTGGCGAAATGCTGGAGATATTCGGTGAATCGCTCAACCTGGATGGCCATGAAATAAACGTGACGCCGTCGATTGGTATCGCGATGTTCCCCCGCGATGGCGAAACCGGCGAGATGCTGATCAAGAATGCCGATGCGGCGATGTATGCGGCGAAGGAGCGGGGCCGCAATGCCTTTGTCTTCTACGATGAATCGATGGGGGACAGCGTGCTGGGCCGGCTGCAGCTGGAGAACCTCCTCCGCCGAGCCATCGAGCGCGATGAATTCGTGGTGCACTACCAGCCGAAGGTGGACCTGGCGACCGGCCACGTAAGTGGAGTGGAAGCACTGGTGCGCTGGAACAGCAGCGAGCGGGGCATGGTGATGCCGGATGAATTCATTCCGCTGGCTGAAGAGCGCGGCATGATTCGCGAGATCGGTGACTGGGTGTTGCGCCAGGCATGCATCGACATGGCGAAACTTGATGCCGAAGGCATCAAGGGGCTTCCCGTGGCCGTGAACCTGTCCGCCCGCCAGACCATGGAACCGAAACTGGTCGATACGGTAGTCGAGGCGCTTGGTGCTGGCGGCATTTCTGCACACCGCTTGCAGCTCGAATTGACCGAAAGCCTGATCATGGAGAACGCGGGCGAGACCATCCAGGTGCTCGAACGGCTGCGAGAGCGCGGTGTGCAGCTGGTCGTCGATGATTTCGGGACGGGTTACTCATCGCTCAGCTACCTGAAGCGATTGCCGGTTGACCAGATCAAGGTCGACAAGTCCTTCGTGCAGGATGTGCTGCATGACGAATTCGCGGTTGCCATCATCCGCGCCATTGTTGCGATGGCGCGCAGCCTGAACCTGCTGGTCACCGCCGAGGGCGTCGAGCAGCAGGCGCAGCTGGAACTGTTGCGCGACCTTGGGTGTACCGAGGCGCAGGGCTTCCTTTATGCGCCGCCAATGCCGCTGGAGGAACTGCAGGAGTTCCTCCGCGACCAGGATATCGTTACGCCCTGACCCTGTGCTCCCTTACTGGACCGGCATCCGCCGGACCGGGAACACGATGTGCGTGACCAGTTCCTGCGGCGGTGTTTCGACCGGATCGCTCTCGTATTCTTCCCAGGAATTTCCCGCTGCTTCCAGGCCATGCAGCTCGCGATACAGTTCGGCCTTCTCGTAGGCGAGCGTACTTTCCTGCCAGTCGGCGCCTTCCAGCACTACCTCCATTACCAGGCCGCTGTAACCGGTCTCCCGATCAATGCCGGGCGCAAGGATGGTAATCGGAGTGCCCTGTTCCAGCGGGTAGGCCGCATCGAAGGTCCAGGTTCCGCCCGCTTCATCCCAGGTCACGGTAATCACTCGTGGTCGACCGTCCTTTTCGACTTCGTTCAGCGAGAGCACAGTGTCGAGCGCGTCAAAAGCGGAGCCCATCGAGGCAACCATGGCGTCGGCATTCATCGCGGTGCGCTTGCGCGTCCGCAGCAACGGCGTTGCTTCCTGCTCGCGAAGGGTCGGCTCGAAACCTTCCAGGTCGAGTTTCGGATAGGCTTCGGCAACATCCTTGAGGCGTTGCAGGCCTTCCTCGTAATCAGCACCGAGGAAATCATCCAGCATCAGCCCGAAATAGCGGCCCATCAGGTCGTAGCCAAAGTCCACGCTGAACTGCCAAGTCACGTTGCTGCCGCCGTCTGCAGCCTCGATGAGAAATTCAGCGCTGGCACCACCTTCGTCATCGAAACCGAGATCAGCCGCGACACGGCGGTTGGGTTCTACTGCAGTTATCTCCTGGCTGCCGTTGCCGATGCTGTCGCTTTGCCATTCCATGCGCGCGCCGACCCCCTCGGCCGGACCTGAATAGCGGTATTCCGCTTCGGGGTCGCGCGGTGCCCAGGGCGAGAATCGGTTGAAGTGGCGGAAACCATTAACCAGGGCGTAGACGGTGGCGGGCGGCGCATCGATCGAAATGCTGCGGCTGACCGAGCGCTCGGCAGGCAGGAAGAATCCCACGGCCACGAAGATGATGAAGACGCCGAACAGTGCGCCAGCGATCCGTACAAGAATTCTCATTACGATTCCCCTGTCGTGCAGTTGTTCTTTGTATGGGTTTTCACGGGAGTATACGCTTGCAGGATGTCGTGGCGACCCCATGTCTCCTTCCCCTGATATTCCTTTCCGGAGGTCCCGATGCTCCTCAAGAAAACCGAAATGCCAACGGCGGAACAGGCCCTGCCTGGCCGCGACGAATCAATGCCGATCGAGGAGCCTCATGTTGTCAACGGCCGCTCGCTTGCGGGCCCGTACCCGGAAGGCACCGAAATGGCAATGTTCGGCATGGGTTGCTTCTGGGGCGCCGAGCGCGTGTTCTGGCAACTGGATGGCGTGTGGGTGACGGCCGTCGGTTACGCGGGAGGTCATACGCCGAACCCGACCTACCGCGAAGTCTGCAGCGGCATGACAGGCCATAACGAGGTCGTGCGCGTGGTCTACGACCCGCAGGAAATTTCCTACGAGCAGTTGCTCGCGGCCTTCTGGGAAAATCATGACCCGACGCAGGGCATGCGCCAGGGCAACGATGTGGGCACGCAGTATCGCTCCGGCATCTACACCTACGGTGAACAGCAGAAACTCGCCGCACAGGCGTCGCGTGATGATTACAACGCCGCGCTGGTAAAGGCCGGCTACGACGAGATCACCACCGAAATCCTGCCGGCACCGGCATTCTATTTCGCGGAGACCTACCACCAGCAGTACCTCGCAAGGAATCCGGGTGGCTACTGCGGCCTGGGAGGTACGGGGGTGAGCTGCCCGATCGGCCTGAAGCTCGAGGCGGGAGAGACCTGAGGTCAGATGACCTCATCGCTGAAGTAGCGCGCGGCGGCGATGCTTTCCAGCATGCTTTCGCAGGTCGCGACGGGCATCGGTTCGTACATCAGGAACCCCTGCACCTCGTCGCAGCCAACGTCGCGCAGCTGTGCCAGCTGTTCCTTTCGTTCCACGCCTTCCGCGACCACCTTCATGCCGAGCTTGTGCGCCAGGGGCACAAGCGCTTCGACAATGGCACGGCTGCCGATGTCGTGTGACACCTCGTGGACGAATTCCTTGTCGAGCTTGATCTTGTCCACCGGCAGCCGACGCAGGTAACTCAGCGAGGAATACCCGGTTCCGAAGTCATCGATCGCGACCTGGATGCCCCGCACGCGCATCTGCTCCAGCGCCACCATTCCTGTTTCAAGGTTCTCGAGCGCCAGGTTCTCGGTGATCTCCACGATCAGCGATTCGGGTTCGATGGCGCAGCGTTTCAGCGTACCGAGGATGCGGTCGGGCAGGTCGGAATGGCGGAAGGAACTGGGCGAGAAATTCACCGCGACCCAGAGTGGCAACTCGTGACGGCGGCGCCAGTCGCCGATCTGGCGGCAAGCGGTTTCCAGGACCCAGTTGGTGATGCGATCCATCAGGCCCAGGCTTTCGGCCAGTGGCAGGAAATCATCCGGCGCCAGAAGTCCACGGCTCGGGTGCTTCCAGCGCAGCAGGGCCTCGAAACCGAGCACCTGGTTGTCGACCAGCGAGATGATCGGCTGGTACAGCAGGGTGAATTCGCGGTTGGCCAATGCATGCCGCAGCTCGCTTTCGAATTCGAGGCGTTCCTGCGCCTGGCTGCTCATGTCGGCCGAATACTGCAACAAGCGGTCGCCGCCTTTCTGCTTTGCCGCCAGCATCGCCGCGCTCGCGTTGGCGAGAAGGGTTTCCGGATGCTGGCCATCGTCCGGGTAACGGCTGGTGCCGGTGCTGCAGGTCACGACGACGCGACGTTTCTCCATCTCGAAGGGCTGGCGAATGCGTTCCATCATGCGCTCCAGCGCGACCAGCGAACCCTGCTGCTCCCTGCTGTCGCGGTAGAGCAGGGCAAACTCATCGACACCGATGCGCGCGACCGTATCCACGCTACGTGACCGGTGGAGCAGGCGGTCACTGATCTGCGCGAGTACGCGATCGGCCTGCTGGTGGCCGAAGGATTCGTTCAGCAGGCGGAAGCGGTCGACGTTGACGAAAGCGACGGTCAGCCGTTCGTCGCCCTCGATGCGCTGCATGGCATGCGCAAGTCGCTCGAGGAACAGTTTCCGGTTGGGCAGGCCGGTCAGCGCATCATGGAACGACAGGTGGTAAAGCTTTCGTGTCGCCTGCTTGGCTCGTTGCCGTTCCTCTTCCTGGAGCCAGATCACCAGTGCCAGGCCGATGAGGACTTCGATTACGAGGTCCACGAAGCCGACGTAATTGAACAACGGGTTCCACGTGTCCTGGAGTCGTTGCGTGGTCATCAGGGCCAGCGTGCTGGCCTGTTGCAGGCCGAACAGCAGGAAGGCAACGGCAAGCAGGCGCTGGCCGAAGCCTGCCTGCCTGCCCCGGCTGTTCCAGAGGAATACGGCCGCCGTCAGGAACGCCGCAGCGGCGAGCAGGGTGCGCAGGTCGACCCGCAGGAACAGGCGCATGTCGGCGGCAGCGGGGTCGTTGGCAAACAGCAGGCTGCTCGTGATCCCGAACAGTGCACCGATGGCAACGGCGCCATTCACGAATCGCCGTGACAGGTGCCGGTGGCTGGCCACCACGTAGGCGCCGGCGAGCAGCCAGATGACCTGCGGATAGGCAGCCGCCAGTGAAATCGCGGAGAAAACCAGCCGTGGCAGGCCGATGAGGTCCACCCATGCGCTGTAGCCGAGGGCGAGCGCGGAGCAACCCAGGTGTACCGCGCCGGCAAAAAAGCTCAGGGCCCAGTAGAGCAGGTGGGAGCGACGGTAGACGTTGTGGAAGCCGAGAAAGACAAGTGCCAGCAGCAGGGCAATGACTGCCTGCGTGAAACTGATGGCAAGGATTGTATTGACGTCTGACGCCACGCCTTCCCTCCGGCCCGAAGTGCTGCTTTCACTTTGGCACCGATCAGGGGACGATTTCCACTAAATGGGTGGATAAAACGGG
>JAWWBT010000096.1:0-9303 GCA_033720815.1 Gammaproteobacteria bacterium
GCGAACAACAGCATCAGTGCAACCAGCAGGCTGTTCGCTAGCAGCAGTAATGTGTTGGCTGGAATCATCTGTCGCACCCTCGGTCTACCCTTGATTGCAGTATAACGGTGCATGTGCAGCAACGATGCACTGCGACAGCCGAATTTTGTGAAAAGCTGTGAATTCTTTCCGGCTGCACTGCAGCGAAGATGCTACTCTTGGGGAACACTCTCGAAACAAGGAGCGCCAAGATGCGTCATATGATGTTTCGTTCATCCCTCGTAGTTTTACTGGGCCTGGCGGTAGCGGCCTGCACCACCACCAACCCGTACACCGGTGAAAAGGAAGCGAGCAATACCAGCTCTGGTGCGGCTATTGGCGCACTGGCCGGCGCCATCATCGGTGCGGCGACCGGCGACGATGCCGAGGAGCGACGCAAGCGCGCGTTGATCGGTGCCGGTGTCGGCGCACTCAGCGGCGGTAGCGCGGGTTACTACATGGACCGCCAGGAAGCCAAGTTGCGCGAACAGCTTGAAGGAACCGGCGTCAGCGTGACCCGCGAGGGTGACAACATCATCCTCAACATGCCGGGCAATATCACCTTCCAGACCGACAGCGACGACCTGGATGCCGATTTCCTCGAAGTGATCGAATCCGTATCGCTGGTCCTGAAGGAATATGACAAGACCGTGCTGAAGATTGCCGGCCACACGGATAGCCGTGGCAGCGATTCCTACAACCAGCAGCTTTCCGAGGAGCGCGCCAAGGCTGTTGCTACCGCACTGGCCAACGACGGCGTCAACCCGGAACGCATGATCGTTGTCGGCTACGGTGAAGCACGCCCGATCGCCACGAACGAGACCGCGGAAGGTCGCCAGGCAAACCGTCGTGTGGAGCTGACACTCGAGCCGATCACGAAGTAAGCCGCTCAAGCGAACAGCAATTGAGCAAACAGGCGTTTCAATTTCACGCCTGACAACAAGGCCGGGCCAAGTGTCCGGCCTTGTTCTTTATAATTGGTCCATCTCCGTGCACTGCCCAACAGGAAAGCGATGAAGCACTTCCATCTCTACCGTGATACCGATGGCCAGGAAACCGTCAACGTTCCGCTGCGCGGAAGCGCGGTTCTTGCCCATTCGCTCTATAACAAGGGAACGGCATTTACGCTGGAGGAACGCCGGGAACTCGGCATCACGGGCCTGCTACCGCAGCAGGTTGCCGATGTTACCCAACAGGAAGCGCGTGCCTACGAGCACATCACGCGCAAGCAGGATCCCCTGGAGCAGTACATCGGCCTCGCGGCCCTGCAGGATCGTAACGAGACGCTTTTCTATCGTGTGTTGCTGAAACACATCGATGAGTTCCTTCCGATCGTCTACACGCCGACCGTGGGTGAGGCCTGCAAGCAGTTCAGTCATATTTTCCGTCGTGGTCGTGGCATCTGGATTACGCCGGAAGACAAGGGCCGTGTCGCTGAAGTTCTCGATAACGCGCCCTATTCCGACGTGCAGTTGATCGTTGCGACTGACGCGGAACGCATCCTCGGCCTGGGAGATCTCGGTGCTGGCGGCATGGGCATACCGATCGGCAAGCTTTCGCTGTACACGGTGGGCGCGGGCATCCACCCTGCCCGGACGCTGCCCGTCTGCCTCGATGTCGGTACCGACAACCAGTCGTTGCTGGATGACCCGCTTTATGTCGGCTGGCGTCATCCACGTGTCCGCGGTCCGGAGTACGATGAACTCGTCGAGGAATTCGTCGCGGCCGTAAAGCAGAAATTCCCCAATGCACTCCTGCAATGGGAAGACTTCAAGAAGAACACGGCGTTTCGTCTCCTTGATCGCTACCGTGATCGCATCCTTTCCTTCAATGACGATATCCAGGGCACCGCGGCGGTCGCTCTCGCAGGCATCATGGCGGCTGGGCGTATTACCTCCACCAGCATGAGTCACCAGCGTGTTGTCATCCTTGGTGCGGGTGCAGCGGGTGTGGGCATAGCGCGCCAGGTGCGCGATGCGATGTCACGTGACGGATTGGCCGACGACGACCTGTACCGATCACTTGCGGTACTCGACTCGCGCGGCCTGCTGGTGGCCGGCGATGAAGGACAGGATCCTCACAAGAAGGAATTCGCCTGGGACCCGGAACTGGTCAAGGAAGCCGGCCTTGATCCTGAAGGCGGCAACTCCCTGCTGGATGTGGTGAAGGCCTTGAAACCGACCGTGTTGATCGGTACGTCCGGCCAGCCGGGCAGTTTCACCGAGGAGGTCGTTCGTGAAATGGCCAGCCATTGCGCGCGACCGGTGATATTTCCCTTCTCCAATCCCACGGCAAACTCCGAAGCGGTCCCTGAAGACCTGTTCGAATGGACCGATGGTCGCGCACTCGTTGCTACCGGCTCGCCGTTCGGGCCGGTCCGCCATGAGGGTGAAACCCTCGAAGTTGCACAGGGAAACAACGTCTACATCTTCCCGGGCGTCGGGCTTGGTGCACTTGTTGCACAGGCGCGCAGTGTGACTGATGGACTGTTCACCCGGGCGGCCGAGGCGCTAGCTGCTGCCGTACCGGAAGAATATCTCGATCGCGGCCTGCTCTTCCCACCGCTGGACCAGTTGCGTGCCGTCAGTGCTGCCATTGCACTCGAGGTTGCCGAAGAAGCAGTCGCCAGTGGGCTCGCTGATTCCGCGGATCGCAAGCTGCTGGAACGCCGTATTCGCGAGCGCATGTGGACTGCGCAGTACCCACGCCTGAAAGCCGTTCCCCCGGAAACGGAATCGCCATGACGGACCCTGTGCTGCGCTTTGAAGGCACGCTGGCCCTCCAGGATGGCTATCGTGTCATCGTCATCAATGTCGATGGAGCGGATCGCTGTTTCCCCGTTGGTCCGAACGGACAGCCGCTGGTGCGTACGGGCTATCCCTCCATTGATGAAGCCAAGCGGCGCATTGCCGAATTCCGCGATGCGGGCCTTTCCCCCGATGTCGACCACATGCCGCGCTCCGCGATGCCGCCGGACCGGAGGCTGCCCCTGGAACCGGTCATGGATACGATCATGCGGGTCGAGATCCACGGAATCTACGTGGCGCTGCTGGGCATCCTCCTGGGTGGTGAAGCGATGATGTGGATACTCGAATTACCGACGCGCCAGGGGGCACGCAGCAGCAAGGTCTACCGCGACGAGGAAGCCGCCGTTGAGGCCTACGAGCAACTCTGTGTCGAGCTCTCGACCAAGTACATCGATACCCATCTGGGCGACGTCGAGTGACTCGATTAATGCCTCGGGCTGTGTCAGGATAGCCAGCGAATTTATCGTTAAATCCGGCGCGGTCCATTCAGGAGCATTGGTGGTTCGCGTCGCCAGGGGGAGCTACCGCATGAGCCAGGAACGGCGCGATTTTCCGCGCATTGAAGAAGAAATGTCCGCAGAACTCCTCGACGCCAGTGATGGTGTCTTTCCTGCCCTGATCCTTGATATCTCGCTGACCGGCGCACAACTCTTGTGTGACAAGCCGACTGCCACCCACTTCGCCCCCGATGGCAACCCTGAAACAGATGGCGGCGAGCCGCGCGAAATCGGTGTGCGCCTCCGCGTGCCCCTCGGCGACGGTGGTCGAGCAAAGATTCGCGCATTCGGCCAGTTGATGGCAGTTCGCGAGGTTGGCGACGACGAATTCCGTTTCGGCATAAAGTTCACCCGTTTTGAGGGTGACAGCTACACCGCGCTCGAAGCCTATATCGACGAAACACTTCCGGATTGATTGCGAGGGAACCCGTGCTGCCGGGCACGGTCTGATTGCAGCGTTGCCCGCCCGGATTGGCGGGCCCCAGCCCTCCCATGACTGGGCAGGAACCAAGGAGCATCGACGATGAAATCCCGCCTTTCGGAAAGCCACCTGGTCCGCAAGCTGGCGATCCTGCTGTTCGTTTCCATTCCCCTGATGGCCCAGGCCTCCATTCCTGCGGCACCTGATCGTGTTGAAGGCGAAGGACCGTTCGAGCGCCTGATCCTTCGTGGCGCGACGATTATCCCCGGCACCGGTGCTCCGGCCATCGGCCCCGCCGACATCGTCATCGAAGGCAACCGCATCAAGGATATTGCGATTGTCGGTTATCCCGGCCTGCCGATTGATCCCGAAGGCCGCCCTGCGGCCGACGAGAATACCCGGGAGCTGGATGTTTCCGGCATGTACGTCTTGCCGGGTTTCGTCGACATGCACGGTCATCTTGGCGGTGCCGAGCAAGGCACACCGGCCGAATACGTGCTGAAGCTCTGGCTGGCCCACGGCATCACCACCGTGCGCGAACCGGGTTCGGGGAATGGCCTCGAATGGACGCTCGAGCACCAGCGCCGTAGCGCGCGCAATGAAATTGCCGCTCCGCGCCTTGTGCCGTATGTCTTCTGGGGCATGGGGCATGACGGCCCGATCACCACTCCGGAACAGGCCCGTGACTGGGTGGAAAGTGTTGCCGATGCCGGCGCCGAAGGCATCAAGTTCTTTGGTGCACCGCCAAAGATCCTGAAGGCCGCGCTGGAAGAAGCACAGGAACAGGGCCTGGGCACGGCGATGCACCACGCCCAGATGAACGTCACCGGCGCAAACGTGATCGATACCGCGCGCTGGGGCCTCGACAGCATGGAACACTGGTACGGCCTGCCGGAAGCCATGTTCACTGATCGGCTCGTGCAGGATTACCCGGCCGATTACAACTACATGAACGAATATCACCGCTTCGGCCAGGCGGGTCGTCTCTGGGAGCAGGCTGCCGAGCCGGGTAGCGAGAAATGGAATGCCGTTCGCGACGAGCTGATCGAGCTGGATTTCACCATCGACCCCACGATGACGATCTACGAGGCCAGTCGTGACCTCATGGCGGCGCGCCGCGCCGAATGGCACGACGACTACACCCTCCCCTCGCTGTGGGAATTCTTCCAGCCGAGTCGCAAGGCGCACGGCTCCTACTGGTTCGACTGGAGCACGGCTGACGAGATCGCCTGGAAGCAGAACTTCCGCAAGTGGATGCAGTTCATCGAGGACTACAACAACCATGGTGGCCGGGTGACGGTCGGCTCGGACGCCGGTTACATCTTCAAGCTGTATGGCTTCGGCTACATCGAGGAGCTCGAGATGCTGCAGGAGGCGGGCCTCCACCCGCTGGAAGTGATCCGTGCAGCGACGATCAATGGTGCCGAAGCGCTCGGGCTCGAGGACGAGATCGGTTCGGTGGACCCGGGCAAGCTTGCCGACCTGGTGATCGTACCGGCGAACCCGCTGGCGAACTTCAAGGTCCTGTACGGCACCGGCGCGATTCGCGTCACCGAGGACAACGAGGTGATCCGGGATGGCGGCGTGCGCTACACGATCAAGGATGGCATCATCTATGACGCCCGGGCGCTGCTCGAGGATGTGCGCAACATCGTTGCACAGCAGAAAGAGGCGAACGGGGTCACAGAACTGGAACAACCGGGCCGCTAGTCGGCCCGTAACATTGTAATTTCCCGGAAATTGCGCCATAAATTAGGGGCTTCCGGCCGGTACGGTCGGAATTCTCCACAGGAGCAGGATCAACGCCGCGAAGACGGTGCAACCCGGGGGAAAAGCTGGTGGTGACAGCAGCAAAGGCAGCGACGGTGGAACGCCGAATCTACAAGCGATTTGAGACGGACCTGCCGGTCATCGTGCAGGCCGATAGTGGCGATCGGCTCGAATGCCGTGCCATGAACGTATCGCTTGCCGGCATGGAAGTGCGCACTGACAGGTACACGGTGACCCAGGTCTGCCCGAAGGGTGAGAAGACCACTCCTGACCAGTCGCCCGTCGTACGGATGCAACTCGATCTCCCCACCACGGACGGTTCAACGCGATCGATCATCGTGGATTGCCGCATCCTTATCGTTCGCCGCGTGTCGCAGGAGGATTATCACCTGCACATCCAGTATGAATTCTTCCAGGGCAATGGTTATGACGAACTCGAGGAGTACGTCGATGCCAAGCTCGCAATGCTTCCGGATGCAGGCGAAGAATAATTGCCTTGCAGCAATCCGCCCTGCATCAATCTGTAATACCCATTCAAAGGAGTCGACATGAAACGCATCAGCTTCCTGCTGGCCGCCGGAACGCTGGGTCTGCTGCTGTCCGCCTGTGACAACAGCCCGCACCCGAACGCGACCCAGGCGAAAGACAGCAGCAACGAAACCCGGGTCGATCAGTACTCTGTGAAGGAGGATTACCTGGAAAAGCGCAAGGACATCTATGCTCCCTTCACGCTGGACGTCGATCTCTCTCACCTGTCCGATTCCCAGCGCCAGATGATCGGCAAGCTGATCGAGGCTTCCTACATCATGGATGACCTGTTCTGGCGCCAGGCCTGGGGTGACAAGGAAGCGTTGCTGGGTGTAATCGACGACGCGGATGCCCGTCGCTTTGCCGACATCAACTATGGTCCGTGGGATCGCCTCAACGATGAGGAGCCGTTCCTGGACGGCGTCGGCGAAAAGCCGGCTGGCGCGAATTTCTATCCGGCCGACATGACGAAGGCGGAATTCGAGCAGTGGGACCAGCCGGGCAAGACCGGCCAGTATTCGCTGGTGCGTCGTGATCGCAACGGCAAGTTGATGCTGGTGCCCTACCACGACGCCTACGCCGTACAACTCGAGCGTGCCGCCGAACTGCTGCGCGAAGCATCACAGCTGGCTGATAACAAGGCATTCGCCAATTACCTGGCGCTGCGCGCCGAAGCCCTTCTGACCGGCGAGTACCAGAAATCCGACATGGCCTGGATGGACATGAAGGACAACCTGATCGAGGTCGTGATCGGGCCGATCGAAACCTACGAGGATCGCCTCTACGGTTACCGCACCGCCTTCGAATCGTACGTGCTGATCAAGGACCTCGAATGGTCTCAGCGGCTTGCACGTTTCGCGCAGTACCTGCCGGAACTGCAGCGTGGCCTGCCGGTGCCGGATGCCTACAAGCAGGAAATGCCGGGCTCCGATGCCGACCTGAACGCCTATGACGTCGCGTATTACGCCGGTCACAGCAATGCCGGTTCGAAGACCATCGCGATCAACCTGCCGAACGACGAGGAAGTGCAGCTCGCCAAGGGCACCCGTCGCCTGCAGCTGAAGAACGCGATGCGAGCGAAGTTCGACCAGATCCTCGTGCCGATTGCCGATGTGCTGATTGCGCCGGAACAGCGTGAACACATCACTTTTGATGCGTTCTTCGCCAACACGATGTTCCATGAAGTGGCACATGGTCTCGGTATCAAGAACACCATCAATGATCGTGGCACGGTACGCGAAGCACTGAAGGAACATGCCAGCCCGATGGAAGAAGGCAAGGCAGACATTCTCGGCCTGTACATGATTACCGAGCTGCACAAGCGCGGCGAACTGCCTGACACCGAGATGATGGATTACTACACCACGTTCCTGGCCGGTATTTTCCGTTCGACGCGTTTCGGTGCTTCCAGTGCACACGGCCAGGCAAACATGGTGCGATTCAACTTCTTCCGTGATGCCGGCGCTTTCCAGCGCGATCCGGAAACCGGTCACTACAGCGTCAACTTCGACAAGATGCAGCAGGCCGTACAGGACCTTTCCAACCTGTTGCTGACCCTGCAGGGCGACGGTGACTATGAAGGCGTGGATACACTGATGCGCGAAAAAGGCATCGTTACCGAAGACCTGCAGGCAGACCTTGATCGTCTTGCTGAACAGCAGATCCCGGTGGATATCGTCTTCAACCAGGGCAAGGACGTGCTCGGTGTGAAGTGATTTCGACCATCAAGGCGAAACGAAAAAGCCGGAGCAGTGCTCCGGCTTTTTTTATTGGTATCGAACGAAACCGGCGTTATCGGAGTGTGTGCAATTCGGCTTCAACGAGAATGCGCCCCTTGCGCGCATCGGTCAGCGCGAAATGTGATTCCGGTTCCTTGTCGTTCAGGCAGAAATTCGTGAACGCCGGGAGCATCACGGGTGCCTTGAATTCCGCGGTAAGACGCTTGCCAGTCAGTTCGATGCCACGCGCCTGAACGACAGAGAGACTCCGCGCCAGCGTGAACATGCCGTGCGCTATCGGTCGGCGAAAACCGAAGCGCTTCGACAGGAACGGCCACAGGTGGATCGGGTTCCAGTCGCCCGATACGCGCGCATAGCGGCGGCCGGTATCTTCCGGAAACTGGAGATGGAGTAACGGCACGAAATGCATCGCATCGCCCTCCCCTCGAGGCCGACGTTTTGGTCGCACGCGCTTCGATGTGTCCGGCTTGAGAAAGGTAACGATTTCGCGCCAGGCGACGCTTCCATCAAGGCTTGCTTCGGTAGTCAGGCGAAATTCCCAGCCCGCTTCGACGTCGCGCGGCCCTTCAACGAAACAGGCGAGATCCAGCGCAGCATTGACCGGGAGTTCCCGGTGCCACTCGATGTCCTGGCGCGTATGCACGAGTCCGGCAAGACGCAGCGGGAAGTCATCGGATTCCATCAGGTTCATCTGCAATGGCGTTGCCAGGATATGCGGATACATCGGCGGCAGGACACCGGGCGGGCTAGCGCCGCACACCAGGCGATAATTGGCCACGTCATTTTCGTTGGCACGAACACCGGACTGGCGATAGACGACGCGCGTCAGCTGCTCTTCGGGATCCCAGTCTGGTGTGCGCCCGAAAAGCATGCCGAGATAGACTTTCCACAACGGCTTGGGTTGATCGATCTCTACCGCTGCCTGGTCTTCAAGCATCGGCGATTCCTTGAGTTGTTGCGTCATTGCGTCCCCATGACTTCGCTCGCGGTTTCAGGTGGCACTTCCGCGCTCCCCTCCAGCAACGTTCCCTGCTCGATACGCTGTTCCAGCGCAAGCCTTTCCTCGTCGTCAAGCAGGTCCCAGACAATCTCGCGATACTCGGCAACCTTCTCCGCAACATTTTCCTTCTGTTCTTCACGGAGCTGGTCGGCCAGGTCTACCAGGAGCTGGCGATAGATCACGCGGTTCTCGTTACTCTTGCGGCGCAATTCAGGGTCGATGCTGTCGCGCTCTGCCCAGGTGTTGATCATGAAATCCTCAATCGCATCACGACCCGGCTGAGTATTCAGTAACGCCATGAAACGCGTGTTGCGTTCGATACGCCATTCCAGCCACTCGATGCGCGTGTCATGCAGCGTGTCGAGCCGGGCATCGATGAAGGCGCGCTGCTCGTCATCGAGCTCGCCTGTCCACTCCTCGATGTCCTCGAAGCGGTCTTCGCGCCGCTCCTCGGGATCGTGCTCCTTGATGCGTTCGCGGTAGCGCTCCTCGCTGTCTGCAAGGGATTCTTCCAGTGCTCCGA
>JAWWBT010000097.1:0-9299 GCA_033720815.1 Gammaproteobacteria bacterium
CCCGCTAGGCGCTGACGGCGGTCCGTTTCGCACACGGCAGCTACCCGAGGCCATCGATACCGACCTCGTGCTTGAAGGCCGACCCGTCAGCCTGAACACTACAAGCACCGATGAGGTCGACGACGCGGCGAAGGAAGCGGACGAGTCCATGGACATCGAGCAACCCGAACCGCAGGTGATCATGTTTTCCAGTGGCCAGATGACCGCATTCACCCTGCTGCTCGAAGACAGGGACCTCGACGCCGAATGGCGGATCGAGGCGGACCTGCTCGGCCGCGTCGAGGTCGAGGCGATCGAATGAAGCGGCAGCGCGGTTTCACCCTGGTCGAGATCCTGGTGGCGATGGCCGTTGTTGCCATTGCCCTGGCGGCGTTGGTCAGCGCCGGCGGTCAATCAACCAGTAACGTATCGGCATTCCGTGACCGGACGTATGCGCAGTGGGTCGCCAGTAATGCAATGACCGAACTGCGACTCGATCCGGAACTGCGCGAGGAAACCGAGCGCGACGGTGAAGAACTGATGATGAACCAGCGCTGGGAATGGGAAGCCGAAGTCGTCGATACTGCCGACCCCAACCTGCTGCGCATCGACGTTCGTGTCTTCATGCCGGGTCAGGAAAATTCCATCGTCACGCTGACCGGCTTCAAGGGCACCTCGCCCGATCCGCAACGCAAGGCAAGCTCGCCATGATCATGCGCGCTCGCCGCAACCGGGGCTTTACGCTGATCGAGATGCTGGTTGCCGTGGCGATCTTCGGCGTCGTCGCGACACTGGCCTATGGCGGGCTTTCTGCCATCTCGCAACAGGCCGAACTTACCGACCAGCGATTGCAGCGCCTCGCGGAAATACGCCGTGGGTTGATCATTCTTGAACGCGATCTCTTGCAGGCAGTGCCGCGGCAGGTGCGCCACTCCTACCAGAACCAGCTGGACCCGGCTCTCGCTGGCGGCGCGCTCGGCGTGATGGATCTGGTGTTCACACGTGGCGGGTGGCGCAACCCGACCAACCTGCCCCGCTCTACGCTGCAGCGTGTCGCGTGGGCGTTCGATGGTGGAACCCTGTATCGATTCCAGTGGCCGGTACTCGATGCCGCGCCCGGAACCGAACCGCAAAGGGTCGCAGTGATCGAGGATGTCGAAGGTTTTGCCATCCGTTTCCGCGACAATGCCTCGGAGTGGCACGAACAATGGCCGACGCTTGACGCAAGCATGGCACGCACTGGCAACGAACTACCGCTGGCCATCGAATTCACGCTCGACCTGGGTGACGCCGGACGCATCCGTCGCGTCGTCGAACTTTCCGGCTGGCAGGGCAATCTCGGCGGAGGCAACGCGGAAGGACCAGGAACACCCGGCCCCGGAACACCACCGGATGACGAGGGAGGCTCGTGATGCGCATGCCATGCTTCCCGCAACGCCAGCGTGGCGCCGCATTGATCATCGCCATGGTCATCGTGGCGATCGCCGTGATACTCACCACGCAACTCACCTGGAAGACCCATCTCGAGCAGCGCCGGGTCGAGAACCAGTTGTACGGTGGCCAGGCGATCGCCTATGCCATCGGCGCAGAAGACTGGGCACGCGAAATCCTCATTCGCGATGACGCCGCTGTCGACCACCTTGGCGAAGACTGGGCCGCCCAGGATGCACGATTCCCGATCGAGGGCGGCACGCTGATCGGCTCCATTTCCGATCTGCAGGGACGCTTCAACCTGAACAACCTCTATGACGAAAGCCTGCCGGCGGATGATCCGGAAGCCGTTCGCGAACCGATCAAGCAGGCGTTGGCAGACCTGTTCGCGCTCGAGGGCAATGTCGGTGACGCAGCTATCGCAGCGCAGGACTGGCAGGACCGGGATATCGACCCGGCCGGTATCGGTGGCGCGGAGGACAGCGCCTATTCCCGTGAAGTACCACCCTACCTTGCGCCGAATACCGAATTCTTCTCGCCCAGTGAACTGCAGTCTGTCGCGGGCATGACTCCCGAGGCCTGGCAGGCACTGCGCGCCCATGTCGCAGCCCTGCCGGCGGATGCCACCCGGGTGAACATCAATACCGCAACCGCGCCGGTCATCCTGGCCCTGGGCCAGAACCTGACCGAAACCGACGTGCAGGCGATCCTCCAGTATCGAGAACAGGGCGGCATCGAAGAACTCAATGAACTCGAGTCACTGCTCGGACCGGACAAGTCACTGCCAGCCGAGCGCTTCGGCGTCACCTCGAGCTGGTTCCTGCTGACGGTCAGGGCCGAAATTGGAAGCTCTGCAGTTACCATGTACTCTCTGCTCCACCGCGATGCGGATACGGTGCGCACGGTGGCAAGAACCCTAGGAACCTGGTGACGGAACCCGGTAATGGCTGAACAACTCGTAATTCGACTGAATTCCCTCGATGCAGACAGTGCGCGCTGGCTGGTGCTCGACGCGCGCGGCAATCGCATCGGGTTCCCGCAGTCCGGCAGGCTTGCCGACATCCCGCCGTTGACCACGCAGCGCCGCGTCATCGTTCTGCTCCCCGGGGAAGACATGCCGCAACTGCTAGCCACTGTCCCGGGTCGCAACCGCCAGCAGATTGCGCGTGCAGCACCCTATGCCATCGAAGACCGCGTTGCCGGCGATATCGATGAACTGTTTGTTGCCGTGCTTGATGCCGGCAATACCAGCAAGGCCAGCCGCTTCGTGGTCGTCGAACGCCAATTGCTGGAAAGCTGGACTTCACGACTGCACGATGCGGGAATCGAACCGGATGCGATGTTGCCTGACCATGCCGCACTGCCCGAACCGCATGAGCAGGAGGCGCAGTGGTGGTTCGAGGGTGATCGCCTGCTGGTGCGCGACACCACGCAGGGTTTCGCTGCCCCCGCTTCGGACGCCGACCTGCTGCTGAAGCATCTCGATGAAGATGTCCGGCTGCTCGCCTGCAAGGTCGGTGATGCAACCCTGCCCGCCGAACTTCCGGAAGGCAACGAGCAGCGTGAGCTGGACGCCGACCGTGCATTCACCGAACTCGCCACCGAGGTTGCCCGCCGCAAGGATGGTGGCCTGCTGCAACAGGAATACACGCCTCAGAATCGTCGTGAGAATCCGCTCATGCGCTGGCGCAATCCAGCAATGGCGGCCGCAGTGCTTGCAGCACTGGCGCTCACCGGTTGGGGACTCGACGTGTATCGCCTGCAACAGGAATCGGAATTTCTCGACCAGCAGATGCAGCTACTGTTCCAGCGCGCCATGCCAGGGTCGCGCTTCGACCCGGCCACGGCGGCAGCACAGATGCGCGTCGCCCTGCGCGGCAATGAAAGCGACAGCAAGGGCGAACTGCTGCAATACCTCGAGGCGGTTGGCTCTGCAATGAACGGCCTTGCCGATGCGCGCTTTACCGGGTTCAGCTTCCGTGATGGTCGCCTTGAAGTAACCGTCTCCGTGAAGGACGCCCGGACGCTGGAAACATTGCAGGCGGCATTGCGCGAACGAACCCGTGCAAACGTGCAGCTACAGTCTGCGAACTCCGAAGGTGACCGGCTCGAAGGCCGGATCCTGCTCGAAGGAGGTTCGGCATGAAGGACCAGCTTCTCGACTACTGGAACGGGCTGGAAACTCGCGAGCGACGCGTGCTAGTACTCGGTGGCGTTGTTGTCGCATTGACGCTGCTGTACCTGGCTGCATTCAAGCCGATGATGAATTACCGTGCCGGGCTGGAATCGAATGTCGAACGCAAGCGCGATACCGTCGCATGGATGCAGGGTGCCGTTAAGATCCTCGCCCAGCGCCCTGCCCCCGCGAATCGTGGCAATGTCGATACGGGCTCACTGCTCACACTCGTCGACAGTTCGGCGCGTAACGCCTTGCTCGGCAGTGCGATGAAACGCGTGCAGCAGAACGGTGAAAAGGCCGTGCGCGTGCGCTTCGAAGCGGCCAGCTTCGACGACCTGCTGCTATGGCTCGGTGGCCTGCAGCAACAGTACGGCGTCGCCATCGAAGACTTCACGCTCGAACGCGCCGACGCGCCCGGTCGCGTTGACGCGAGCATCACCCTCACGCGCGGAACCGGCTGAGCATGAAACGACCACGCCTGAAAATTGCCCTGCTCGCGATTGCCGTCTTCCTGGTCGGCCTGGTCGTGAAATTTCCTGCGTCCGTTGGCGCTTCCCTTACGAGCGACTTCGTGCCGGGGTTTTCTGCCGGAACCGCCACCGGAACGATCTGGAATGGCAGCCTCGATGCGCCGCGCCTGAATGGCCGCAGCATCCAGTCGCTCGCATGGGATCTTCACGCCCTGAACCTGTTGCTGCTGGAGGCCAGTGCCGATATTGACGCACGCATTGACGGCGAAAACCTCTCTGCAACGGTCACCGCCTCACCCTCTGGCCGACTGGAAGTCGAAAACCTTCGGGGAAATATCTCACTCGACAGCCTCGCAAGGCTGCAACTGATGCCCGCAAATCTCGCACGCGGCAACGTCCTGCTGGATATCGGCCAGCTGGTACTCGACAACCGGCAACTTGTTGCAGCCGAAGGACGCGCCCAGCTGACCAACCTCGAAAGCATGCTGTTGAAGGGCGTGGCACTCGGGGATTATGCGGGAACCCTGGAAAACGCGGATGAGGGCATCCGGCTTACTTTCCGCGATGTGCAGGCACCGCTGGAACTTCAGGGCACTGCCAACCTCGCAGCCACGGGCTCGTACCGCACCGAAGGCACCGTACGACCGACCAGCGAGACGCCTGAAAAACTCCGCCAGGGAATGCAGTTCCTCGGCAAGCCCGACAACAGTGGACGCTATCGCTTTTCCTTCCAGGGGCGGCTGTAAATACAAGGCGTAATCGACAAGCACTAGCAATAAAAAAACCGGGCCATGCCCGGTTTTTTTGGTGTGCTTCCCGTTCGACCCATTGCCCCAGCTACTGTTCGGCAACGATCACCTTGTTGCGCCCCGTCCGCTTGGCTTCGTAAAGCGCCGTATCCGCACGGTTGATCAGGGCCGGAAGATCCTTGATGTCTTCCGAGACAACGGCCACACCCACCGACACGGTTACCTGCAATTCGCCCTTGTGCGTATCGATGCGAATGGCCTCGATGGCCTGGCGCAGGCGGTCAGCAACGTCGGCCGCAACATTAACCGGAGTCTCCGGCAACATGATGATGAAATCCTCGCCGCCGTAGCGACCGATGATGTCGAAATGCCGCACATTGTTACGGCAGACACTGGCAATCAGCTTCAAGGCCCTATCGCCGATGTCACGACCGTAATTGTCATTCAGCTCGCGGAAATTATCGGCGTCGATGAGAATGATCGAGACATCACGGCCATAACGACGACTGCGATTGAATTCCAGCTCCGCCAGCTCGAAGAAATAACGTCGGTTGTTCACCTGCGTCAGCGTGTCGGTAGTCGCCGTGTTCTGCAGCTCTGCGAACAGGCGTGCGTTATCAAGCGCCACCAGCGACTGCGTCAGGAAGGCCTGTGCAATATCCCGTTCCTGTTCGGAAAACGGCGGCGCATCCCGACCTATGATCAACAGGGCGAATTCATCGGAACGCGAAAATGCCGGCACGGCAAGGAAACGCGCATTGTCGGCCATGCCGTCCTGTAGTGCGTCGATGCGCTGTTCCTTCTGCGTGAAGATGCGCGGCTTGCGACCGTAACGGATTTCCGCAAAGAAGCGGGAATGGCTGGTCGGCAACATCGACAGCGCATCCAGTTCACGACTCGACACACCCTTCGCGCCGGCGACATGAATTTCCACACCCTGCTCCACGAAAAGAACTGCCTTCCGGTAAGCGAGCATTGACCGCAGGCTTTCCAGCAGTTCTTCCGCAACTTCACTGGAGTCGAGCGACGAGCCCAGGGCGTGCGTGAGCTGCTGCAATGTCTCGGCCCACTGGCGTTTCTGCTGCTCGTTTTCAAGCTGGTGGCGTTCCGCCACGCGCAGGAAGTGGAAGCGCAACACCAGCGTGATGATGCTCAAGGCTGCGAGCAGGTACAGCAGGTATGCCCACCATGTCTGCCAGGGTGGTGGCGCCACGTTGACCGATAACCGGGCCTCTTCCTCCGACCAGTTACCGGCACTGTTCGCACCACGCACTCGCAAGGTATAGCTGCCAGGATCAAGGTTGGTGTAGGTGACGTGGTTACGGCCGCTGATCTCGAGCCACTGGTCATCGAAACCGTCAAGCATGTACCGATAATGGCTCTTCGCCGGCGCGGCGAAATCGAATACGGCAAACTCGAAGCCGATCACCGAATCGCGCCAGGAGAGGTCGAGACGATCCATCGAGTAAATCGGTCGTTCAAGATCGACTTCCTCATTGAATCGATAGAATTTCGTCACTTCGACATTCGGCGTCACATCGCGCTTCACGATTCGCGATGGATAGAAGGAGTTGAAGCCGTTGATGCCGCCGAAGAACATCTCGCCAGAGCGGCTACGGAATCCCGCATTGCCGTTGAATTCCAGCGACTGCAATCCATCGCTGACATCGAACGCACGCACGTCTCCCGTTGTCGGCGAATACTCCGCGAGGCCACGGTTGGTTGCGAGCCAGAGATCGCCATCACCGTCCTGCAGGGCTTCGTAGATGTTGTTGCTCGGCAGCCCGTCTGCCTCACCAATCACGGTGACCGTACCTTCCGGGGAAACCTTCAACAGGCGGTAATCGGTACCGATCCATACCGTGCCATCTTCTTCGTCATGAACGGTGTTGATCGACTGGAATGCCGGCAGCTCGGCGTTGCGGTACATGTGCCGGCTGAACTGCTGCGTTTCCGGGTCGAACAGTGCCACACCATGCTCGCCCGCAACCCAGAAGCCCCTGGCACTGAGCGCAGGTTCGACGATGAACACGTAATCGGAAGGTGCCGAACTGGCAGCACGAGGGTTTTCCTCGTCATGCATCAGGCGAGTGTAGTCTTCCATGTCGAAGGCAAACTGCACGAGCCCTTCGCCAGTCGCCAGCCACAGGCGGCCCTGGCTGTCTTCGGCCATGTCCATGTAACTGTTCGCGTAATACCAATCGTCGACATCATCTTCCGCAAACACGTGATTGCGGAATTCCCCGGTTTCCGGGTCGAGCCGCGACAGGCCGTAATAGGTTCCAACCCAGATCTTGCCGCTTCGGTCCTCGTAAACCGTAGAGACGTACGGCGAAATCAGGCTGTCAGCGCGATTTTCATAGTCGGTGCGGTAATGCGTGTACTTGCCGTCGCGGCGATCCAGGTGGCTCAGGCCGGTTTCCGTGCCGACCCACAAATCGCCGTTACGATCCTCGATGATGCTCCATACCAGGCGATTCACCAGCGAGTTCGGATCACTCGGGTAGGAACGGTAATGGCGGAAGGCGCGGGTCGCCGGATTGAACTTGTTGATGCCACCGGACAGGGTGCCGAACCAGAGGATGCCACTGCGATCCTCGTAGCTGACCATCACCTGGTCGTCGGAAAGGCTCCAGGGGTCGGACGGCTCATGGCGATAGTTGATGAATTCGCCGGTATCCTCGTCCTCCCAGAACAAGCCCTGTTCGGCAACCGCGATCCAGAGCTCACCCGCCCGGGTGGACAGCACGTTGCTCGGCCAGAAATTGACTGGCTTGACGCCAATATCTTCCGGCGAGTGATGGCGGATCACCTGCTGCAGGCGATTGATGCGATAGATGCCCTTCTCTCCCATGCCGACCATCACGTCGCCATTGGCCGCCAGGTCCAGTGAACCGACCCAGCCTGAAAACACCTCGGGATCCACACCCTCTGCCTCGAAGAGACGAAACTCCTCGGCACCGTCCGGGCACCAGAAAAGCCCTTTCTCCGTAGCCAGCCAGGCGTTGCCGCTGGCATCGACGCGCAACCAGACCAAGGTAGTCTCGGGAATGCCCTTCTCGCCGGCAGTTATCCTCGTCACCTTGCCGGTATCGGGTTGCAGGTGATTCAGCGCGCGCTCTGCCAGGGCCCAGACACTACCGTCCGGATCCAGCGTCACTCCGAGCACAGCGTCGCTGCTCAGGGTCTCCGGATTTTCCGGATCATGGGTGAACGCACGGAAATCCCCGGTTTCCGTATCGAAACGCAACAGGCCGCCGCCATAGGTTGCCAGCCAGACCCCATGGTCGCTGCTGGCCTCCATGTCATAGATGTAATCGGAGGTAAGCCCGCCCGACGTCCCCGGGATGGCCTCGTAGAGCTTCATCTCATTGCCGTCGAAGCGGTGCAGGCCGTCTTCCGTGCCAATCCAGAGAAAGCCCTTGTCATCCTGGGCGATGGCATAGACAGAGTTCTGGTTGAGGCCGTTCTCGATGGTGTACTGATGGAAACGCAGCCCTGTACCCGGCTTCTCGGCCGCCATGGCTGGCCCGGACAACAGGAAAGCGCCAAGCAGGATGGCGAGCGGGCGTGATGCTCGCTCAAGCCACCCTGTATCCCTGGTCATCTGCCCAGATGATTCCACTGAGCTGTTATTGTTATGTCGCATACCGTGAAAATATCTCAATCGGGCCCAGACATATAGTGGGCAGCCCTATCAAGTCGGTGGAAAACCCCGATTCATTCTGCCTGGACCACGAACATGAACAATTAATCACCAGATATGCCGTCACCTCCCTCACAGCTCCTTGACGCCCTTCGCCATGCTGGCCGGATCTCGTTTCTCACCGGTGCGGGGATGTCCGCCGAAAGCGGTGTTCCTACCTTTCGTGATGCCCAGACGGGATTGTGGTCACGCTATTCCCCGGAAGAGCTGGCTACGCCCCAGGCATTCGAGCGTGATCCTGTCACAGTGTGGAAGTGGTACCGGTGGCGTCGTGAGCTGGTTTCACGGGCACAATGTCACGCCGGTCACAGGGCAATTGCAGGATTCGAGCAGCGGCACCCGTCAGTCTCCATCATTACCCAGAACGTTGACGGCCTGCACCAGAAGGCTGGCAGCACGAATGTGGTCGAGTTCCATGGCAGTCTCCTGCGCGACCGCTGCCACGACTGTGGCAACGAAATGCCTGCCAGCGAAGCGCTCGAACCACCCCGGTGTGAAAAATGCGGTGGCATGATGCGCCCTGCAGTGGTGTGGTTCGGCGAGACCATTCCCTCTCGTGCGTTGGCAGATGCGGACACCGCCTGCAATACCGAGCTCCTGCTCATCGTCGGCACCGCGGGTGCCGTCCACCCGGCGGCAGGACTCGCCGAGCTTGCCGCGCAACGAGGTGCGAAAATTGCGGTCATCAATACCGAAGCGACAGCAATCGACCATCTCGCCGACTGGCAATGGCGTGCCTCCGCGAGCGCCATGCCTTCCCTCCTTGACCAGGCATGAGAGAAGCG